>JARYLZ010000005.1 GCA_029907355.1 Bacteroidota bacterium
TGGTAGCTCGGAACGCCCTTCTCTACGCTCTCGCCCCTGCAACCCTTATGGTCATCGCCGTGGTCGGCGCGGCGACCGCCTTCCTCGCCGCCTCGATCGGTCTGCTCCAGAACGATATCAAGAAAGTCCTCGCATATTCCACCGTCAGCCAGTTGGGGTTCATGTTTCTTGCCCTCGGAGTGGGGGCATTCAGCGCGGCCCTGTTCCATCTCATGACCCATGCATTCTTCAAGGCATGCCTCTTCCTCGGCGCCGGGTCGGTCATCCATGCTCTTAAGGGAGAGCAAGACATCCGGAAGATGGGGGGATTACGGACCGTACTTCCCGTCACTTTCCTCACCTTCAGTCTTTCCACATTCACCATTGCGGGTTTCCCACCACTATCGGGTTTCTTCAGCAAGGACGAGATCCTCTGGGGATCGTTCGCGAACGGTTCTCCTCTGCTCTGGGCAATCGGAGCGGGAACCGCACTTATGACCGCATTCTATATTTTCCGTCTCTCCACGCTCGTTTTCGAAGGGGACAGCCGCTTTCCGAGCGATGTCGTACCCCACGAAGCCCCGCCTTCGATGACCATTCCGCTCATTGTTCTCGCTGTCCTTGCAGCGTCGGGAGGCCTTCTGGGCATCCCGGTATCGCTCGGCGGCAGGAATATACTCCATGGCTGGTTCAAACCAGTTTTCACGGATGCTGAGGCCATCCTCGGCGCAGGGCATACGCATGACAGGTTGACGGAGTACCTTCTCATGACCGTCAGCGTGTGCATCGCGCTCGCCGGTTTTTTCCTGGCGAGGAGGTTCTATCGGTATGGGCCGTCCGCGGACGATCGCTTGGCGAAGAGCGCCCCATTCGCCGTGCGCCTGGTCACGAACAAGTACTTCATCGACGAGTTTTTCCAGAACACCGTGGCCCACCCTCTCGTCACATTTTCTGACCGAGTTCTCAACCGCATCGTCGACATCCGGATCATCGACGGCTTCGTCAATGGTTGTGCCCGGCTCATAGCGGGTATGAGCGACGTTCTCCGCAGGCTCCAAACGGGCATCACCCAGCATTATGCCACTCTGCTCGCAACAGGCGCCCTGCTTGTCCTTCTGTCCATTCTGCTTCCCTGAGAGACTGCCGTGACCTTCCCCGGTATTCTTTCGATCGTGATATTCCTGCCTGCCGCAGCGGGGGTGGTCTTGTTGGGTTTTCCCAGGAGGCACCGGGAAGCCGCGAGTTGGTTCTCTCTCGGCGTTTCATGTGCCGTCTTGGTCCTCTCCATCCACCTCTTCACACGTTTCGACTCCGGCCGTTCCGGCATGCAATTCGTCGAGTTCATCCCCTGGGTCTCCTCCCTCGAACTCGGCTACCGGGTGGGGGTGGACGGATTTTCGCTTCTCCTCGTGCTTCTCACAGCGCTCCTCACACCAATCGTGCTGGTTTCCTCGTGGAAATCCATCGCCGTTCGCGTCCCGATGTGGAATTTCCTCATTCTGATCATGGAAACCGGGATGATCGGGGTCTTCTGCGCGTTGGATACTTTCCTCTTTTACGTCTTCTGGGAAGTGATCCTCATCCCGATGTACTTCATCATCGGTGTCTGGGGAGGGGAGAAGAGGGTTTACGCCGCATTGAAATTCTTCATCTTCACCATGGCCGGTTCGCTCCTGATGCTGGTCGCTATCCTCTGGCTCGGTTGGTACGCCTCAACGCTCCCCGGCGGCCGTTTCACAACGGATGTCACGAGGCTCTTCGAGATCGCGCGTACGCTTCCGCACGGAGCGGCCGTCTGGCTCTTTTGGGGGTTCGCAATCGCTTTCCTGATCAAGGTCCCCTCCTTCCCTCTCCACACCTGGCTTCCCGACGCGCACGTCGAGGCACCGACAGGGGGGTCGGTCATCCTTGCCGGGATTCTATTGAAGATGGGAACATACGGCCTTGTCCGATATAACCTGCAAATGTTCCCCGCCCTTGCCGTGGAATGGGCTCCCTTCTTCGCCATTCTCGGGATTGTCGGGATCGTGTACGGCGCCCTCGTTGCCATGGTCCAGACCGACGCGAAGAAACTCGTCGCATACTCGTCGGTGAGCCACATGGGTTTCGTGCTCTTAGGGATCGCCGCGATGACGACGGAAGCACTCCAGGGTGCGATCCTGCAAATGGTGAACCACGGTCTTTCCACGGGTGCACTCTTCCTTCTCGTCGGCATGATGTACGACCGCCGGCATACACGCATGATCGAAGATTTCGGCGGTCTGGCACGGGTGATGCCCGTCTTCGCAACTGTTTTCCTCATCACAGCGCTCTCGTCCATCGGGTTGCCGGGTTTGAACGGCTTCGTGGGAGAATTCCTCATCCTCCTCGGCTCGTTCCGCTCACCGATCCTCGGCACACCGGTCTATACGGCGATCGCGGCGAGCGGAATCGTCCTTTCAGCTGTATACATGTTATGGATGTACCGGAGAGTTTTTTTGGGAACCGTACCGAGCGAAGCGGTAGGGGAAATGCGCGATCTCGACAGGCGTGAAACCGGTCTTCTCATCCCCCTCGTGCTCCTCATCGTATGGATCGGCATCTACCCGAACACGTTCCTCGCCAAAACATCTTCTTTCAGCCGGGAGCTCACGAATACCCTGATATCGGTCCGCGATTCATCCGTCCTCCGTCCGAGCGGAGTCGACTCCACGAACACGAACAACCCATGAACCCTTTCCCTCGAAAACGACGCCCGGGGATACCCCGTCTTTCCCTGATCATCGGCTTGCTCGTCCTTTTCCTACCGTCGGTTCTCCACGCGGAGACAGCCTCACACGTCCCCGAACCGCCGCTCTGGATCGTGACGCCGTTCCTCGTCCTCCTTCTCGCTATCGCGGTGATGCCGTTCATCAACCGGCACTGGTGGGAACGCTTTTTCCCGCACGTCTCGATCGCGCTCGGTGCGATCACGACCGTTTACTATATCCTTTTCCTCGACGGTACGCACCGGATGCTGCATGCAGGCCACGAGTACGTCAGCTTCATCTGCCTGATCGGTTCCCTATTCGTGGTTGCGGGGGGGATCCACATCCGCCTCCGCGGCTATTCCACACCTCTCACGAACATCGTTCTGCTTCTCTTCGGTGCGGTCCTTTCCAATATTGTCGGGACGACCGGTGCCTCGATGATCCTGATCCGCCCGTATATCCACAACAACAAGTACCGGCTCCACCCCTATCACATCATTTTCTTCATCTTCATCGTCAGCAACATGGGAGGGGCGCTGACACCGATCGGAGACCCGCCGCTTTTCCTCGGTTATCTCCGCGGGATTCCTTTTTTCTGGGTTCTTTTCAACCTCTGGGGCGTCTGGCTGTTTGCGATCGGTAGTATCCTCGCCGTTTTCTTCCTCATCGATTTGCGCTATTACGGAAAGGTTCCGCAGGCCGTCCGCGAGGAGGTCATCCGCGTCGGCGAACACGCGAAATTCGAAGGTTGGCACAATATCTTCTTCCTCGCTGTCATCCTTGTTGCGGTTTTCATCAGCACTCCCCCGTTCCTCCGCGAAGTGTTGATGCTCTCCGCCGCAGCCGGATCATACTACACGACCAGGCCACATATCCACAGAGCGAACCATTTCAATTTCTTCCCCATTAAGGAGGTCGGTTTCCTCTTTCTCGGCCTCTTCGCGACGATGGTCCCTGCGCTCGACTGGCTCGAGCTCAACTCCCCTTCACTCGGGATCGTATCCGCATCGCAGTTTTATTGGGGAACAGGTTTCCTTTCATCGTTCCTCGACAACGCGCCGACGTACCTGAACTTCCTGAGCGCCGAAATCGGCCTATTCGTGACTCCGAACATCATCGCGGAGTTGCAAGCGCTTATTCCTGCAGGTTTCCACGCGGACCTCACGGGGCGAGCTACCGATATCCGCTTGGCTTTCGAAGCGTTATGCCGCTACCACGGAGACTTGGTCGCATCGGGGCATGTGCCTCTGTCGGATATCCAGGTCTCCTATCTCCTGGCGGTCCACCCACTCCACGTCATGGCCATCAGTATCGCCGCTGTGTTCTTCGGCGCCATGACATACATTGGGAATGCGCCGAACTTCATGGTACGATCCATCGCTGAACAGCTCGGTACGCGGATGCCGTCGTTCTTCGGGTACATGATACGCTACTCGATTCCCATCCTGCTGCCGATATTCGTTCTCGTCTGGCTGATTTTCTTCCACGGCTGACGAATGCTTCGAAGGGAATGCGCCAACCGCAAGCGACGATGCCATGCACGACATCCTGAACGACACAATCGCGAGCGCACCTCTCTGGGCGATCGTGGTGACCGGTGTCGCCACCCTTCTCGTCCATGCATGGGACGAGAAATCGGACAAGCCTGTCTTTTGGATCGCCCTTGCGGGGATCGGGGTCTCCGCCGTTCTTACCATCTGGAGAGCGCCCGTCGCAGGGACGGCATACAGCGGGATGTTGAAAACGGGCGGCGCCGCATCCGCGTGGACACTCCTGTTCCTGGTTGCAACCCTCTTGACGCTTTTCATCGCCTGGGATTCCCTGGGGAAAGCGGCGGCGCCTCGAGGTGAATTCACGATACTCGTTCTCTTCGCCGTGGCAGGGATGATTCCCTTCTCTGCGGGAAACGATCTCCTCGCCGTGTTCATCGGGCTTGAAATCCTATCCGTCAGCCTCTATACTCTCGTCGGTCTGACACGTCGTCGGTTCGCGTCGAACGAGGCGGCTTTGAAATACTTCCTCCTCGGAGCGTTCGCGGGCGGCTTTTTCCTCTACGGAATCGCGTTCCTTTACGGTGCCGCCCAAACGACGAATATCGAGGACATCGCCCGGCGGTTCGCGCAGAGCAACTTTCCCGTCCTCTTCCTCACCGGTTCCGCGTTGCTCCTGGTGGGTCTCGCATTCAAGACCGGCGCGGTGCCTTTCCATATGTGGGTACCCGATGTCTACCAAGGGGCCCCAACCGCCGTCACGACTTTCCTGATCACGGGAGGGAAAGCCGCAGCGTTCGGGGCATTCGTCACGGTGTTCACGATGACGCTCGGTCATGCTTCGGCTCGTTTCGCCGTCGTTATCGGAGTGCTCGCCCTATGCTCGATGGTCTTCGGTAACATCGCTGCCATACCACAAACCGACATCAAGCGAATGTTGGCTTACTCGAGTATCGGCCATGCGGGTTACATGCTCATCGGTGTCCAGACCGCATCGGTCGAAGGTGCAGGCGGCGTTGCGTTTTACCTTCTCTCCTACATTCTCACCTCGACCGGTGCATTCGGTGTCGTCGCTGCAATGGAGAATGAACAGGGGGAAGGAACACGCATCGAGGATTTCGCAGGGCTCGGGTACACGAAACCGCTCCTCGGCGCTCTCCTTTCGCTCTTCCTCTTTTCCCTCATCGGAATCCCCCCCTTCTCAGGGTTCTTCGCGAAGTACTATATATTCCTCACCGCGATCGAGCACGGCGATCTCTGGTTGGTTCTCATCGGCGTCGCCACGAGTGTCGTTTCCCTGTATTTTTACCTTCGCGTCATGGTCGTTATGTTTTTCCGACAGCCGGGGGAAAACCAACCTGTGCCGGAGGCAGGCGCGTGGACCATGATCGCGGTCGTCCTCTCGGCCGCGGGCGTCATTGCGCTCGGTCTTTTCCCCGGAACCGTTCTCGATCTCATCACCTCCGTTTTCTAAACCATGCTCCCTGTGCTGACCACTCGGGAAATGCGCTCCTGCGATGCAGCGGCGACGGAGCGATATGGCATGCCTTCCCTCCTCCTCATGGAGAATGCGGCCCGCGGTGCGTCCGATGTCGCTCTGCATCTTCTCCGACAGACGGTGGGAAAGAAGGTCCTCGTGCTTTGCGGGAAGGGAAACAACGGCGGCGACGGTTACGCGATTGCACGCCATCTCGCAAACCGCGGTGCCGAAGTGACCGTTTTATCGCTCGCGCCGGTCGAAGGCCTCGCCGGTGATGCACACTTGAATGCGGAAATCGTTTTACGTATAGCGGAAGCGGACGGCACCCTTCAGCTGGGTTCCCTCCACGTCGATCTCGACGATGCGTTGCGGCGGCGACCCGACCTCGTCGTGGATGCCCTGCTCGGCACGGGGCTATCCTCGCCGATTTCGGGCATCGTGGAAAGAGCGATCCGCACCGTCAACGAATCCGGGATCGACGTGCTGGCGGTGGACATTCCTACCGGGATAGACGCCGACACGGGCGAGATTCTGGGAAGCGCCGTTCGCGCGAAAGCAACGGCAACGATGGGGGCCTGGAAAACGGGACTCCTCCTCGGTGAGGGCCGTATTCATGCCGGCAGAGTGGAAGTCGTCGATATCGGCGTCCCACGAGAGGTGTATTCGCGTTTCGGTGGGAACACATTCCTCCCCAGTGCGGAGGATGTTTTCTCCCGACTTCCCCATCGCCGTTTCGACGCCCACAAATACCGCGTCGGGAGCGTATTCGGCTTAGTGGGTTCGATCGGGATGACCGGTGCCGGCGTTCTCGCGGGCGAAGCCGCGCTTCGGTCGGGATGCGGGATCGTACACCTCGGCGTACCGGCACCACTCAACACGATCTTCGAGGAAAAGCTGACGGAAGTTCTCACTGTGCCTCTGCCGTCGACGCCCTCCGCATCCCTCGCCCGGGAAGGACTCCCCGAGATTCTCGGACGCATGCAGGCCGCGACAGTCGCAATGATCGGACCCGGCTTATCCCGACAGGAAGAGACACTCGAACTCGTGCGTACGGTCATCGCCACAGCCCCGGTTCCGCTCGTTCTCGATGCCGATGCACTCTACGCTCTCATCGGGCAGCTCGATGTCTTGCGTTCTTCCGCCACCCCGAAAGTGCTCACCCCTCACACGGGCGAGTTCTCCCGCCTTCTCGAACGCTCTTGCAGCGAGATCGAACGGCATCGCATCGACGTCTCCCGCGCATTCGCCGTCGAGCATGGTGTGGTTCTCACCTTGAAGGGTGCACCCACCGTGACAGCAGGTCCCGACGGGTCGGTCTGGGTGAATACGACAGGGAACCCGGGAATGGCCACCGCTGGATGCGGGGACGTCCTGACCGGCATGATCGCAGGCTTGATGGCGCAGGGAATGACGAGTCTCGACGCTGCTCGTTGCGGTGTCTGGCTGCACGGGAAAGCAGGCGACATCGCCTCGAGCCGCCGTGGTCGACGCGGCATGCTGGCTGGGGATATCCTACACCATATCCCCGATGCGTTCCTTCCGCATCCCGGCGAGAACGAACCGGAAACGCATGAATGATCGGCACCGCTTGACCGCCACCGCCTTCGCCGTGGGGTGGTCTTTCGTTATCCTCGTGGCGCTTCTGCTGCCGGGGAGTTCCCTCCCCGACCTCTCATATCGTCCGTTGGGACTGTCCCTGAATACGCTCGCTCACGTCGTTCTTTTCTTCATACACGCTCTATCACTGTGGACCGCCGTCCCGACATGGTTCGGCCGATGGGCACACCGTCTCCCCCTCAAAGCGGCGATGGTCGCCCTCTTTTCCATTGCATTCGGAGCGCTGACGGAACTCCTTCAATACACGGCTATCGACCGCCACGCAGATGCCGCTGATGTCTGTGCCGACGCAGCGGGGGTATTTCTGTTCTTGGGGACAGCTCTCCTCGCGTATACCCGCGTATCTCCAGACAACCGATGAAGCGGGTCACCCGCTCGCATGCGCCTTCTCTCTCGACGCCCCACGGTTTATGCACGTGGGCTGTTTTTCCCGGACGAGGATGATCGGTCAAGCGGCGTTCATGGACGCCCCGATCTTCGCGCTCAGAATGCCCCGGCGATTTTCAGAACGACGAGGATGAGAACGATAACGATGACACCCATCAACAGGGTCAACTCTCTCGGGAAACGGACGTTCCCTCTCTCTTGATCGGACATGGTGTTCTCCTGGTCGATTCTCGTACTGTTTCCGACAAATGATCTTGGAGAGATGCAACCACCTCCGGGGCGGGGCACGAGACCCGAAAGAGTTCACGACCGCAGATGACGGTTTGTCTTCGGCTAGGATGGGATGGAAACAATTTTCGCGGGGAAAATAGGAAACGACTTCCGTGACAACTCGCCGGTGGTAACAACGATGTTGCGTTTCGAGTGCGACGGGACACATCTGTCGCCTCGGCTCCTCTCTTTCGGGTATAGGATCCGAGGGGGTGGAACAAACGAGAACGGCATTGCCCCGTTCGAGCTGTGCATCGTTTCGCTGAAGGCTGAAAAACGAAGTTCCGAGGAACGTGACGATCAGCGAGATGAACGTCACCGCACGGCTCGTTATGAAGAAATATTCCCTATGAAGTTTCACGACAGCGATATCTTCGTGTCCCACCGAGCGCTTCATTTCCATCTCGATACCGGGTGATCGACTACGGGGAACGACCGGCATATGACGTCGAAGAAGGCATGGCGTCTCGAAAAGTGAAGAGAAAAATGCTCTTTCCCCTTGATGAGCCACCCTTCGACGTTATGAGTGAAGATACGAAAGAAATCCGCCTGTATTTCTCACGCACGAGCGTGACGATCCATTTTTTCTCATCCATCTCCACGAGGGAAATGCCCGAACCGCATCAACCGTCGCGTCATGACCTGCGAGCAGCTCATGCGGGTACGAACTTTTCCTCGTTTCGTCTCGTTTCGAAAGACAACAGATCACGATTCGAAAACTTCGCCTCGAGAGAGCCGGCATCTCCCGTGAACAGGTCTGCTTCCGACTCATGCGGAGCGGTGAGATTATCCTTTGCCGTCATTCCGCTGGAAACGGACCTTTCTCGTGGCGAGTGTACTCCTCGCACGCTGGACAATACGATCTCACATCGGACTCCCGCCAAAGAAGATCGCCGGGATGCACGGGACCGCGCATGTCGATCAATTGTGCCGGATGAGGATGATATCCCCGTCGCGAACGATATACTCCTTCCCTTCCAACCGCCAGTGCCCGTGCTCCTTGCATGCCGCGATCGAACCGTATCGCATGAAATCGTCGAAGTGGACAACTTCCGCGCGGATGAATCGCTGCATCAAGTCCGTGTGGATGACTCCGGCGGCCTCGTGCACGCTCGCGCCGTCTCGGAGAGTCCAAGCCCTGCATTCCTCGTCCCCGCACGTCAGGAACGATATGAGCCCTAAGGAACGATAGGCCGAGGCGATGATGCGGGATAGGGCGGATTCCTTAATCCCGTATTCCGCCATGAACGCTTCTGCGTCCTCGTCAGGCAATTGCGCGAGTTCCATCTCGATTTTCCCGAAAAAAGCATCGACCTCGAGGCCGGAGCCATCGTACGCTCGGCGGACGGCCTCGACGGCTGCATCGTGCTCGCCGATATCGTCGTCTTGCATGTTCAGCAGGGCGAGGAGAGGTTTCTCGCTGAGGAATTGGAAACCCTTGACGACTTTCTTTTCCGTCGGATCCAGCGAGAGAGTCCTGAGCGGGCGTTCTTCTTCGAGCCACACCTTACCTTTTTCCAGAATATGAAGTTCATAAACGAGCCGCTCATCCTTCGCTTTCAGGAGCTGTTTGCGGATCCTTTCGATCCGATTCTCGATCATCGAGAGATCCGAGAGTATGAACTCGGTTTCGAGAATGCGGATATCCCGTACCGGGTCGAGTGAACCTTCTGGATGGGGGTACTGGGGGTCGTCCCAGCGGCGAACGACATGGATCAGTGCATCGTTCGTTTTGACATTGGCGAGAAAACCCTGGGTAAACTGTGTCGAATCCCTGTCGCCCTTCTTCAAGCCGACGACATCGACGAACTCGATGGAGGTATAGGATTTCTTTCGCGGTTTAAACACTTCGGCAAGGGCGTCCACCCTCGGATCAGGGACTTTGACTGTGACGATATTCGCCTGCTGGCGGTGCATGGCCGCTTCATCGAGATGCGTGTGCGCCAATGTCTGGAAGAGAGTGGTTTTCCCGCTCAGAGGAAGACCGACGATTCCTATCTGCATGTCCGATCTCGTCTCCTTGTGAAAAATCCCAAATGTGAAACCGTCTCCCGTCTCACTTGACGACGTCGAGCCTCCGCACGACACGTTGCGATGGGGTGGTCAAGACACAGAGATAAACTCCGGACGAAAGTTCAGAGGCATCGAAAACGACGGAGTAGGACCCGGGCGCTTTTCTCCCCTCGGCGAGCACGGCGATGCGCTTGCCGAGAACGTCGAGCACGACGAGTTCCACGTGCCCCTCTTCGATACATGTGTATTCGATGTGCGTTGTGGCGTTGAACGGATTCGGCCGGTTTCTCAGGAGCAGGGGTCCCCCTTTGTCGTCGAACAAACGCGGCCCCCCTTCTTCGCAAATGCGCAAACGGAATTCCCCGTCCCTTGTCTGCACGACGACACTTTCATCGTCCCATTGAAAGCGCTGGAAAACGAGCGGTGTCGATGGGACAGGGCCGAGCATAGCCATGGCCGGGAACCGGAAGACGGTGTCGGACGATGGGTCGTCCTGTGCGGCGATCGAGACGATCCTCTGGTCGAGACTGTCCCGATATGCATGCTGAAGCGGGAGGAGAAGGTCACGGTGGAAACGAATCTGCGCGGTGAGGCGGTGCACGCCGCGGGGGAACCGTACCGACGTATCGAGAGCCAAGGGGATCACGACTCTGGTGCCCGGTTCCGCCGCCATGGTCGGCAGAGAAATCGTCGTAGAAGCACGCATGTCTTCGAAGTGGAACGGGGCGGAAACTGCACGGCAGCCGAACTCGTTCGTTACTTCCACGACATACACCGCCCCTTTTCTCCCCACCACCCAACGCTGAATTTCACCCGCGAGGAGAGAACCGTTCTCGAACCAACGATACGCGGATGCAGGGGGCGCCATAAGCGTATCGCCATTGCGATGGATTGTCGGAACCGCCGGAAGGGGGTGAACGCGTACGAATATCGTGTCCGACCAGCCCGGGCAACGGGACATGCTGTCCGTTTTTACAGCGAACGCACCGCTTCGCCTCACGACGATTGTGCGCGTCGTGTCGCCGGAGTTCCATCGATACGCTGCGTATCGGGGGGGGTACGCTTCCAAGACGACACTGTCGCCTTCACAGAACTCGACCGAGCCGTGCGCGATAACGGCCGGAACGGTTCTCGGCAGGAACGCGACGGACACCCCGGGGGAAATTCCCACGCATCCGGCATCATCCGTCACACGAACCTGGAGATGAGTGTCCGACCGAATGGTGACGAAACGCGTTGTGTCCCCCGTACTCCACGCATAGGCCCGGTACTTCTCCCCTGCATCGGCGATGACGCTGTCCCCCATACACACAAATGAATCGGGCAGGCAAGTAATTCGCGGCTGGGGAAGAGGCCGGATGAAGACATGCGCCGTATCCGAAACGCCCTCGCAGCCGGACGAATCCCACACGAACACCCAGTAATTTCCGGAAGCCCAGACGGGTATCCTGTTCGTCGTGTCCCCGTTCGACCAGCGATAGCGTTCAAATCCTGCCGGGGCTTCCACCGTCATCGTGTCGCCTGCACAAAGGAAAGCGTCACCGGAAGGTTTCAATGGGACACGGATTCTATCCCCCGTTTCCACTTCCAGGAAGCCGGTGTTGCGGCATCCGTCCGGTGAGAGAACCTCCACGAAGACCGTATCCTTTGTCGAAGCGGACCAATGGATCAGCACCGAGTTCGTCCCAGCCCCCGAGACCATATCACCACGCGAGACCCGCCACCGGTAGACGGCCCCGTCTAAGAAAGGCACCGTGAAACGCCCTTCTCTGCCCGTGCAAACCGATGAAGGGCCCGTGACCTTCGCCATGGGAACCGGGAGCGCAATGACGTCGATCGTATCGGACGTGCCTTCGCAACCAGAGACCGAGTCCGAAACGGTGACCGCATACGAGCCGGTCGCCCGCACGGCAATGCTGGGCGTTTCGCGCCCATCCGTCCACCGGTAGGAAGCATACCGGTCCAGAACGGCGAGCACGATGCTGTCGCCTTCGCAGAAGGGGTTCGAACCGATCAGGGATACGATCGGGCGGGGCCGTTCCGAAATGCGAACCCGCACGGGATCCGCCTGCCCACGGCAGCCGTTCGAATCCTCCACGAGAACGGTATACTCGTGCTCACCGACCGCCTCTCGGATCGTCAGGTTGCGCGTGGTGTCCCCCGTGCTCCATACCCAGCGGCGGAATGCACCGGCATCGAGGACGATGCTGTCCCCCTCGCACAACGTGAGAGGACCGGAAGGTTGTATGACGGGGACAGGTTTCGGGCTCCATGTCACCACGACGGGGTCGGAGGTACCACTGCACCCTTGGGAATCATGGACACGAACGAAGTACCACCCCGGCGAATCGACGGTGATCGCGGTCGATGTGTCGCCCGTGTTCCAGCGATAGGAAACGAAACCGGAATCCGCCGTGAGAGTAATTTTCTCATCCCCGCAGAGATGGACTTTCCCCGAGGGTTCCACACGTGGGCGCATGGAATCGCCGATTTCCACGGGAAGGGTGTATTCCGTCCGGCAGAAGCTGCCGAACACCGAAGCGACCACGCGGACGAACCCACTACCGGGCGCTTTCCAGCGGACTCGAGCTGTGTACTCACCCGGCTGCGTCAAGAGATCACCACCCTGGACATGCCACGCAATTTCTACGCCCGTCTTCACCAGTGCCCGGTACTCGTACTCCGAGTTCGTACAGACAGAACTCCTCCCCTGAAGAGTCAATGCAGGACGGGTCCCGAATGAAACCGAGATGATCCGCGAGGAGTCTCTACAACCGGTGGGAGAGGTGACGACCAGGCGATACGAACCGGATTCCGTCACGTGAATGCATGTGTTCGTGTCGGACACGATGACGAGAGAATCTCGAAGCCAAGTGTACTGCATATCGGCGACAGGCAGAGCGTAGAGAAACACCGTATCGCCTTCACAAGGTTCCGCCGGGCTTTCCACTCGCACGGTAGCATCTGGAAGGGAGTCGAAAACGATATCGATCGGCGCGGAGTGAGCACGGCACCCATACTTGTCGACCACAAAAATCCCATATCGGCCTGATACACGAACAACGAGCGTATCAGAAACTGCCGGTGCGAATTCCGCACCGTTGAGCGTCCACATGACGATGCAAGACGGGTCGAAAGATGCACGAAGCGTGATGCTGTCCCCCGAGCATGCCGTGATCCTATCGGCTCGCACACGTGCTTGAGGCGCAGGTCTTTCATGCACGATCAGGGGCAGAGAGTGGGAAAAACAGCCTGCCTGGCCTCGGAATTCCACGACGTACGTGCCGCCCTCGCGAACGGTCAGTCCTTCCCCGACCGCCCCGGTGATCGGGCTCCCGTTCCGTAACCATTGGATCGACCAGGCTCCTGGAGGACCGACATGCAATCGAATGCTGTCCCCGAAACACAGGTCGATCGGTCCCGGCGAATCGAACTGCGGTTGAGGGATCGTTTCCGTCCGTACGACCACAGCGGGGGACGCGGATGTACAACCGAAGCGGTCGGAAACAACGACGCGGTACGACCCCGGCTCACGGGCAGTGTATCGAGTCCCGATTGCGCCTGGAACATCGAAACCGTCCCGCTGCCATTGACAGCTGACACCAACACTCCCTCCTGCAAGGAAAACGATAGAATCGCCATTACAGAGAACGACGGGGCTGCTGGGGGTAACTGTCGCAACCGGCAGGGGATGCACTTCCACGCGTACGATATCCGATAAGCGTGCGCAACCGGTCGAGGATCTCACCAACGCGCGATACAACCCTTCTTCGCTCACATGGAGAACCGTATCGTTCGCTCCTACCAATTCCGTACCGTCTCGAAACCACTGAAGCGTGCATCCCGGGGAAACCGATGCCCGCAAGAGAACCGTGTCGCCTTCACAGATTCCTGCCGTCCCGTAAGGATGGATGGAAATGTCCGGAAGGGGTATTTCCTGGACGAGGATCTGGCGCGACATGAGGGGGCATTTTCCTCTGTTCGAAATGCGAACGGCATACGTGCCGCCGGTATGAGCCGTATAGCAGGAATTGTCCGCCCCGGCGATCGGCGTCCCGTTCCGGAACCACTGGTACGTATAGTCGGGTTTGATGACGGCACATAACGGTACGCTGTCGCCGGTGCAAAGCACCTGCGAAGAGATGACGGCTAACGAGGTATCGGGAAGCGCATAAATGACGAGATCCCTCCCGTTGTCCGCACTGGTGAAAGGCGGATTCGAGGAGACGACACGAACTCGGTACGATGAACCGTTCACCGCTGAGGTCGGTATGATCGCTGTGATCGCCCCACTTGTGGTCGAGGCGAGCTGACCGATCGCAGTTGGAGGGGAGAAATACCCGAGCGGGTTTGAAAGCTGGGCCGTGAAGACGTTGCCAGACAAGAAGTTGCCGGTAGCGCTAAATGTAATTTGTACTGTTTCTCCAGCGCAAAGGGTGTCCTTGGATACAGCGAGGATATTGATATTGTTCGTTCCGTGCGCCCCATTGAATTTCGCGACGAAACCGTCCATCGTGCCCCCCCCGAATGACGGCTGGTGCGAACCGGTCGTGGAAACCGATGCCGGACTGTCCGTCATCCCTCCGATGACGGGAGATCCGCTCGCATCGACAGCAAGCGAAAACGCCGCGTCTGAACCGCTTCCACCGAGATATGTCCCCCAGAGTTGACCGCCGGATAGCGATATCTTCGCAAGGAATGCATCTGGAGCAACGGACAGCGCAAGCTGATGCGCGCCCGGCGTGGATATGCCGTTGAGACTTTCCGTCGTGCCGGTGATGAAAATATCGCCTGCAGCATCCATGGCAACGGCAGAGGCCTCATCCCGAAACGCTCCTCCGAAATACGTGCCCCATTGAAGAGAACCGTTCCCCGATAGACGAATGAGGAAGGCATCCCTGTTCAACTGGTATGAGCTTTGATGCGCCCCGACGGTCGCGATGTCGGTCATACTTGTGGTCCACCCCGAAAGGGCGATAAAGCCGTTATTATCCGTTGCGACGCCGAGACCTGCTTCCTCGCCAGGTCCCCCGTAGTATGTCCCCCATAGACGTGCCCCAGATGGCGAAAATTTCGCGACAAAGGCATCGCTCGTACCCTTCAGAGCAGTGGAGAATGCCCCTATCGATGCAATGCCGTTCGGGCTTTCGGTCGTTCCTGCGAACACGACCGTTCCCGCCGATTCGAGCGATACGGCGTTCGCCGTCTCCCCCTGAGCACCACCGAAATAACTCGCCCAGGAAAGCGAGCCGATGGGGGTGTACAACGCGATGAACGCGTCATCGTTCCCGCCTCCGAAGACGGTTTGATGCGCACCTGCCGTGGCGATGCCCGAGGGGCTCGCCGTTCTCCCGCAAACGGCGATGTCGCCTCCGCTGTTGAGGGAGACACCGCGGCATTCATCCGTCTCCGGCCCCCCGAAGTATGTCGCCCACTGAAGATAACCGGCCGCATTCATCTTCAGGAGAAACCCATCGTACAAACCGCCTGCAAAGGCGGTTTGCTGCGCCCCCGCCGTCGCAATGCCGCTCGTGCTCGAGGTCATTCCCGCTACGGCGATGGCATTTGGCGAGCGGGCAGAGACGGCATTCGCGAAATCGTTTCCCGAACCGCCGAAGTATGTCGCCCAAAGCCGTACGCCGGTCGGGCTGAATCGAACCACGAAGGCATCGGAGGTCCCGGCCAGAGTCGTTTGATAAGCGCCCGCCGTCGCAATCATCGTGGTGCTCTGCGTCCATCCGCATGCAACGACATTGTTGGTCGGATCCGTTGAGACGCCGAGCACATAGTCGCCGCTCGTCCCCCCGTAATAGGTCGCCCATTGTATCGTGGGGTCAATGACGAGGTAATCCGGCGAAATGTTCTTCCCCACGGCGAATCGTAGAGTGTTCTTCTTCACGAGGAAGGATGCCTCGACTGGAGAAGATGGGAAGAATGTGCCACCGCCTGCCGGAGACGAAATGTCCGAAACGTCGAGCTTTCCCATGCAATCCTCCGGCACAGCGTAACATGCGGAGAGCGTTTCCCGCACGAAACCGCCCGGCGCATCGATCGCCGTCTCTCGCTTCGATCGGAGATGGAAGGCCGTTTGCCCCTCATATGCGAGCGCAATAGCGGCGGGGTTCCCTCCCGGCCGGATGACGAAGGAATATTTCAGGATCGGAACCGCTTCATGCCCGTTTTCATGAACGGAGAAAACGATATCGATCAGCGGCCACACGCCGCGAAGAATGACCTTGCGATATTTCCGAATCCCGGTACATCCACCAGGCGAGAGCGCGTGGCCGTAGTATGACTCATAGCCGGGAAGTTGTTCTTCCGCCGATACGGATACCAAGGGGGATGCACCGATGAAATGGACGTCGATGCGTGATGTGCGGAAACGCTCGCTGGAGAAACACCCTCCCTGAGGACGGTATCCATGCTGCTGCAAGAAAATTCCGTTGTTATCAGGGAAAGACTGTTTCGTCGATGCAGGCTGCGGCGTTATGATCTCGTAAGAAAAGCCATCGCGCCGAAGATGGAAATGGAAATCCGGTCTCGAGAAAATATAAAGGACATCGGCTCGTACGGTGCCGTCCTGGTCATGAACCTGTCCGCGGTTCTCCACAAAACATGCTTCCCTGCGAATCGCAAACCGTGCAACCGACTCGTTCCCGGGGAGATATTCAGCGCTGTTGCCGGTAAGGCGAGAAACCGGGAAACACAAAAGAACAGTGTGAAAAGTGATCCATACTCCAAACATCCTCTTCCGCAGGCGAAGCGGTTTGGGTTTCGGATATGGGAAAGCGCTCTTCCGGGAATGGTATTCACATTGCATAGGAACGGAACGATACGGACCAGGGTAAATTACCCTCTTCTATGAACATATCACATACGCTCACCGACCGAAACCATCATCGCTTCACATTTCCCAGCGACCTTTTGCATGCGTGACCATCGCTTTCCCCATGATATTGAGATACACAGCAACGGTTCATGCGTGACCGCAGGGTGGGGTCCGATGGAAATATCGGCTCATCCCCGATGATAAGGCGATGTTTTTCATCGTCGAAAGTGCGGGAACATATTGTATTTCGGTGGCTTTCTTCCTATACTTGATATGCTGATTTCCCCGCAGATATTCTGAACCGCGGGGACAGACAGGTATAATACCTGTTATTCCTCACGGTTGAATGATAGAATCGCCATGTACGATGACACGAACGAGCCGGTGCGCGTAGCCGCCGGAATTCTCAAAAAAGACGACCAGGTCTTGATCTGCCAGCGCGGAATCAACCGCCGGTACGGTCTGCGTTGGGAATTCCCGGGTGGAAAGGCTTATCCAGGTGAAGCGCTCTCCGAGTGCCTCGTCCGTGAACTCGAAGAGGAACTTGGGATTACGCCGACCCAGTACAAGGAACTCCGCACGCTCCAAGCGGATTATCCGGACGGTGGACGTTTCCTGATCACCTTTTTCCTCGTACACGCGTACGAAGGCCAATTACAGAACCGCGTCTTCGAGAAGATCGAATGGGTACCGTTGTCCCGCATCCGTTCCTACGATCTTCTCGAGGGCTCGCTCCCGATTCTCCAGTATCTTTGACGCGCATTTCGGTGAGGTGTTCCGTCCACGGGGATCTCTCGCGGATCGATGTCCGCGACGCCCGTAAACGGCTCTTGCGATGGTACCGGTCGAATGCGCGTGATTTGCCGTGGCGTTCCTGTCCAGAACCCTATGGGATTCTCGTCAGCGAATTCATGCTCCAGCAAACGCAGGTCGGCCGCGTTCTCGAGTACTTCCCCCGCTGGGTCGCCCGCTTCCCGGATCTTGCCACCCTTGCTTCCGCGAATCGACGAGATGTTCTCGTTGCATGGGCCGGTCTCGGGTACAACCGCCGCGCCCTCCTGCTCCATGACGCAGCCAAAACACTTGTCGAACGTTTCGGCGGAAACATCCCTCGTGATATCGAAACGCTTCGTCAGCTACCCGGTGTCGGGCGGTACACGGCCCGTGCGATCGCCTCGTTCGCATTCGGCGTAAGGACGGCGGTCGTCGACACGAACGTGCGGCGCGTCGTCATCCGGTATTTCGGGCTCACGATCGGCCCGAATCCGTCCGCCACGGCGAGACAAGTCGAGACCCTCGCGGAACACTTGCTCCCTCCTCGAGCGTATGTCCGGTGGAACCACGCCATGATGGATCTCGGGGCACTCGTTTGCACATCGCGTCGTGCTTCGTGCGCGAAATGCCCCCTGGCATTTTCATGTCGTTCCGCCGGCAGTATCACGCCGCCGGAAAGACGAAGCACTCCCAAGGAAACCATCCCCCGCCGGATCTGGCGAGGCCGCATCATGTCCATCCTCCTGTCGCGTCCGCCGTTGTACCGAGCGACGTACAAGGAAATCGAGCGTGCGTTGCAGGAAGGCTTCCCACGCGACCCTCAGCCTTATCTCCCCGACGTGCTGATGTCCCTCGCCCGCGACGGCATGGTTTCCATCCCCTCCATGAGCCACCACGGGCTTCGGTCGGGATTTCGGGGTTTCATCCGTCTCGCCGAATGACGATCCGTATCCCAAACAGCGAGCGAGACGCTGTCCTTCGACTCTACCGCGAGATACTGCCGGAAATCCGGCATCGGCTTGACGAATTCCGCGGCGTGCCGCCGGCTCGCTACTTCTACGAGCTGTGTTACTGCTTGTTGACACCTCAATCCAAAGCATCTGTTTGCGCTCTCGCCTGCTCAGAACTGGAACGGCGGGGATTCCTGCAACAACCGTTCGACCCGGAATCGCTCCTTCGTTCTCCCGGCGATGGCTATGTCCGATTCCACCGGGTTAAAGCACGCCGTCTCGTCCGTGCCCGCGAATCCTTCCCGCCGCTCGCACATCTCTTTCACACATCCATCACCGATCGCGAACTGCGAGTCATTCTCTCCGACCGCATCGAGGGGTTGGGGTTCAAGGAAGCGAGTCATTTCCTGCGAAACATCGGTCGGACAGGCGTGACGATCCTCGACCGGCATATTCTTCGCGGCATGGTGGAACTCGGAGTTCTCCGCTCGGTCCCATCTTCCATGAGTCGTACGCGGTATGAGCAAATCGAGACGTCGTTCAGAGAGCTTGCCGACGCGCTTCGGATTCTACCGGAGGAACTCGATCTCCTCTTGTGGAGCCGGAAGACCGGCGCTATCTTGAAATAGAATTTTTCGTCCTTTCTCCCAGGATCCTTTTGCCTGTGCCGCCCCCTGACCATGACGCGGTTGTCGCCCTTCACCGAGTCACATTCTCGTACGCGGCGACCCCTGTCCTTCGCGATGTCAGCCTGCACGTGAAGCGTGGGGATTTCACGTGCGTCATCGGGCCGAACGGTGCGGGGAAAACGACGCTCCTGCGTATCATTACGGGGTACCTGAAACCTCGCACGGGCGATGTTTCTCTTTTCGGTCGTTCCCCGCGAGGCATGCGCGAAAGGGAAAGGGCTCTTCTCGCTGCTCTCGTCCCGCAGACGGAGCGGTACACCTTTCCGCTAAGTGTGCGAGCTATGGTTCAGCTCGGGCGCTACCCCCATTCAGCCGGCCTGGGTTTCGAAACCTCGAAGGACAGGGAAAAGGTGAACGAGGCAATGCGCCTGGCAGGAGTCGAGGCATTCGCCGGACGCCTGGTTTCCTCGCTTTCCGGCGGTGAACAGCACCGCGTCTCCATCGCGCGTGCATTGGCGCAAGACACTCCTCTCATCCTCCTCGACGAGCCGAATGCCCATCTCGATATCCGCCATCAGGTCCGCCTCTTCGAACTCCTTCGTGCGCTTCACCGAAACGAACGGAAAACCATCATCTGCGTCACGCACGATTTGAATCTCGCTTCGACGTTCGCGGATCTCATCGTCCTGCTCGACAATGGTGCGATCGTCGCGTGCGGGACGCCGACATGCGTCCTCCGGCGCGAAACGCTATCCCGACATTTCGGTGTGGACGTGCGTATCATTCCATGCGATAGCGACCGGCCGATCGTCGTTCCCATGCCGACAGAGGAAACCACAGCCGTTCATGGTTAAACCATCCCAAACCGAGGAGCGGTCTCCGACGCGCCGCGAAGCACGCGTCCATGCGATGCAGATCTTGTACGCGTACGAATTGTCCGGCGAGCCGATCGAAATGCTGGTCGAATCGATAGCCGGCGAAAACGCCGGGCAAGCACAGGATCACTTCGACCTCGTGAAACGCCTCGTTTACTCCGCGATCAACCATCGCAACGAGACCGAAGAGATCATCCGTTCTTTTGTGCGGCGGTGGGAATTCGACCGAATCGCGCGTGTCGATGGCGTTCTGCTTCGCCTCGGCATTTGTGAATTCCTATACTTCCCCGAGATACCGGTGAAGGTGACCATCGACGAATACGTCGAAATCGCCAAACAATACAGCACCGTGAAGAGCGGGCGCTTCGTCAACGGAATCTTAGACGCGGTCCTCCACGATCCCAACCTGCAATCACGCATCCGAAAAAGCGGGCGCGGCCTGGTCGATACCTGATGATGACAGCTTCGCAGCAGCGACGGCGGAGGACGCTCTTCGGCTGGTACATGTACGACTGGGCGAATTCCGCATTCGCCACGACCGTTCTCGCAGCCCTGTTCGGTCCTTACCTCGATACCGTCGTCGTCCCGAAAGGGGGCGTGGTCGTTCCTTTCCTCGGTAAAACACCGCTCGGGGCTACCTCGCTGTACGGGTATGCCCTCGGGATCTCAGCCCTCATCGTTCTCCTCATCGCACCGCTCCTCGGCGCCGTCGCGGATGCCGGAGGCTGCCGGAAGCGTTTCCTCGCCCTCTTCGCTTTGAGCGGGAGCATCGCAACGGCTTGCATGCTCTTCATCGGAGCGGGGGATGTCACCTCCGCAATCGGCCTGTTCACGATCGCGAACGTGTGTTTCGTGTCGGCAAACGTTTTCTACGATTCCTTTCTCCCGCACATCGCCCTGCCCGAGGAAAGGGACCGCGTTTCGGGAACGGGTTACGCTTTCGGCTACGCAGGCGGCGGCCTCCTATTTCTCTCGCATCTCCTCTTCGTACGCTACCACGATTTTTTCGGCGTTTCCGATAGCGCTTTTGCCATTCGCATCGCCCTCTCGAGCGTGGGCTTCTGGTGGGGAGGGTTCTCTCTCATCACCCTCGCGCTTATCCATGAACCCGTTTCATCGTCTCTTTCCTTTTCTTCCGCTGTTGCTGCGGGCCTCCGCCGGCTCGCGACCACGATGCGGAAACTTCGCCGCCTGCCCCAGCTCTTGCTGTTCCTCTGCGCATTCCTCGTGTTCAACGACGGTATTCAGACCGTCATCGCGATGGCGACGGTATACGGGAGCGAGGAACTGGGGTTCGACACGATGACGCTCATGGGTTGCCTCCTCATGGTGCAGGTCGTCGGAATTGCAGGCTCGCGGTTCTTCGCCACCCTCGGGGACAGGATCGGAAGCAAGTCCGCCTTGTTGGCTTCACTGGCCGTGTGGGTTCTCGTTGCATCCTTCGCATACTTCATGACACGAGCGCTCGAGTTCTGGCTCCTGGGCGGGGCTGTCGGATTCGTCCTCGGCGGGAGCCAGGCATTGTCGCGTTCCTTGTTCAGTCGAATGATCCCCGCGGAAGCTTCCGCCGAGTTCTTCGGATTCTTCTCCATTTTCGAAAAATTCAGTGCGATCGGGGGTCCAATCGTTTTCGCAGTCGTGCGGCAGTTCACCGGCAGTTCGAGGAACTCGATTCTTGCGCTTGTCGCATTTTTCATCCTTGGTGCCATGCTCCTCTTCTTCGTCGATGTCGAACGGGCGGAATCGGAAGGCAGTGCATTCCGTGAGGAGGGGAAGGCGGTTCTTTGACAACCGCTTGATGATTCGGTTTGATGTTTCCGTCGAAACGGACTACATTTCATACAAGAGATGCGGGGAGTAGCGTAGCCCGGTATCGCGCCTGCTTTGGGAGCAGGAGGTCGTCGGTTCAAATCCGGCCTCCCCGACGAGAGAAGTGCAGAGGTGTGAATTCCACCGGAGAAAAGCACGACGATGGAGAAGGACACGCCGCGTGACATGCATGACCACCATGTAATCTCGCCGCGGGGAGTCGCCACACACGCTGGTGCGCTCAGGGATTCGGATCGCTTGCCGCCGTATTGTCCGCCTCGACCGTCTCGATTCGATCGGCCACGATGGTTACCACCCCATACTCTTCCGCGACCCGCCCATGAATGCGATATGGGCCTGCCGTCTGGAGAAGATGGCCGTACTTCCGGTAACATGCCGGAAACACAACGACGTCTATTCTCCCGAACGAGTCGTCGAGGTTGAGAAACATCATCCTTTCTCCCTTCCTGGTCCTTGCGGGTTTCGCCGCAATCAGCCATCCCCCCACGACGACGCGTCGACCGACTCGATTCGGTAGATCGGGGGCATGGACGGTACCCGTAAGAGCCTGGGAGAACTGCCGTAAAATATGGTCGGAAACGGTGAATGAGAACGTCTCGAGTTCCACGTGAGCGATTTCCTGCGGCGAATACGGCGGCAAGTGCGCGAGTTCACCGGAAAAATCGGGGAACGGAAGAGGAAGTTCCGCCCCGGATCTGTGCCGTTTCCCTGCCAACATGAGTTTCGCCTGGACATACATGGCACTCCGTTCGAGACCGAAGCGGTCGCATGCGCCGCAGCGAATGAGAATGGCCGCGTCCTCGAAATGCACACCGCTCCGCTCAAGGAAATCCCCGATGGACGTGAAAGGACCCCCTCGTTCCCGTGCGCCGATCAACGATTTTACTCCTGCAATCGTCAGGTTCTTGATGTGGAGGAAACCAAGCTGGATCGTCCGTTCATCGGGACACGAGTGGAGTTCCCCGCTGGTGTTCACGTCCGGCAGAAGGACTCGGATACCGAGCCTTTTGGCCTCCTGGACGTAGACGTCCGGACGATAGTAACCGCCCTGGTTGTTCAGAACCGAACAGAGGAAGAACGCCGGGTAATGCGCTTTGAGATACGCTTCCTGGAATGAGAGGACGGCGTAGGATGCCGAATGCGCTTTGCAGAAGGAATAGCCTGCGAAAGACTCCATCTGCCTCCAGATTTCCGCCGTCACGGCGTCGTCTATGCCGCGGCTGCGACAGCCCTCGAAGAAACGGATGCGCAATTGATGCATCGCCTCACGGGAACGCATCTTCCCGGACATCGCCCTCCGCAGGAGATCCGCTTCTCCGAGCGTGAGTTTCCCGACGATGTGCGCGACCTTGATGACATCCTCCTGGTAGACCATCACGCCGTACGTGGCGTGGAGGATTTCCCCCATAAGCGGGTGAAGGTGTCGCACGGTTTGCGGGTTGTGGAACCGCTCGATGAACGCTTGCATCATGCCCGACTGCGCGACGCCGGGCCGGATGATGGAACTGGCAGCCGTAAGCATCTCGAACGTGTCCGCGCGTAGTTTCTTGAGCAGCTGGACCATCGCGGGAGACTCGATATAAAAACACCCGATGGTCTGCCCCTCCCGAACGATCTCCCGCGTCCGCTCGTCCGCGCAGGCGATGCGGACATCGTCGATGGGAGGCCGCGCGCCGGTTCGCTCCTCGACCATGCGCAGAGTATCCTGAAAAGTTCCCAAACCGCGCGTGGAGAGAATATCGATTTTCTCGAGGCGCCAATCCTCCATCGAGAACATATCCTGCTGGGTGATGCGCACGCCTTTCGGGGCCGTTTGCGTCGCTGTGTACCATGTCATCTCCTTCGGTGCGAGGATCACGCCGCCCGCATGCACGCCGTAATGGTTCGGGAAATCGAGCAGACGCGTCGCGATGGTGAACCATTGTTTTCCGTACGGTGTCGCGAGCAGTTTCTCCGCCTGCCTACGGAATGGACTGTCGGGGTCCTGCATATCCCGGATAGATCCGTAACCCGGCAAGAGAGCGGTACATTGTCGGATCTCGGCCTCGCTGAACCCCAGCGCTTTTCCCGTCTCCCGAAGCGCGCCGCGCGCATTGAACGTCACGATGGTCCCGATCATCGCCGTGCGCGATCGTCCATATTTTCCGAGCACATAGTCGATGACCTCGTCCCGATCGCGCCAAGAAAAATCGATGTCGAAATCGGGAGGTGACCTCCGCTCGGGGTTGAGGAAACGCTCGAAGTAGAGGTCGAGTTCGATGGGGTCGACGTTCGTAATGCGGAGGCAGTAGGCCACGATACTGTTTGCGCCGGAGCCGCGCCCGATGTAAGGGAAATTGCGGCGGTGGGCATACCGGACGATGTCCCACGCCACGAGGAAATAATCCACAAACCCTAAGCGCGCGATGATATCCAGTTCTTTCCGCAGCCTTTCGTGGTGCACAGGCGTCGGCCGGGGATATCGCTCGGCGAAACCATCCTCGGCGAGTCTGCGCAGGAAGGCGGATTTTTCCATCCCCCCACAGTCATCGAACGTGGTGAATTTGCTGGTCGTGAAATCGAATGCGACCTCACAGGATTCGGCGATCTCCCCCCGCGCATGCAATGCTTCCGGAACGGCGGAGAACCATCGGGCAAAATCCTCCTCGCTGCAGAAATACCGTGCCGGGTGTGCCGACTCGTCCTCTTCCAGGGTCCCGATGGTTTTATTCGTCCCAATGGCACGGAGCACCCGATGCAGGCGAATACCGTCCGGTTCGCCGAAACACACGGCATTCGTGGCGACCACCGGCAACTCGAGTCGCGCAGCGAGCGCGAGGAGCTTCGGCCACCGATGCTCGCCGGCTTTCGTCAGTTCCACGTAGAGTGCCTTATCCGTGTCCGACTCTCTCAATGCGGAGATCACCGAAGCATCGCCGCTCAGAAGGAAGATATCGCGGCCGAGCCAGGGCGAGATGGTATCGACGAGGAAGCGCACATCGGGCGATGGCGTCCCGCGCTTCGAGCGGCTCGTTCGCACCTCGATTCCACGATCCGCCCCGAGGCCTTCGTCTTGATCGCTCTCCGACGATTGTATCCGCGCCGGAGGGTATCGCTCGGCGAGGCGGGTCACCGCTTCACAGACGGCGCGATAGCCGGATACATTCCGCGCAAGGATGACGGCGGAGGATGTCCCCGCGCGCAGTTCCGCTCCGATGATCGGCACGATGCCGGCTTCCCGACACCGGATGACGAATTCCGTCACCCCCGAGACATTGTTCGTGTCGGTCAGGGCGACGGCCCGATAACCTCTTCTCACCGCGTGTTCGACGATGCGGTCGACGGAGAGCGTACCGGAAAGAAAACTGTAATAGCTGTGGACGTGGAGGTGCACCGCCCCTCCTCTGCGTACGCGTCAGCGCAGGACAGCAACACGCCCGATGTATTCCCGCATCGCCCCTGCCGATCGGGCGACGATCTTGTAGAAATACACCCCGTTCGCCAATCGGTCGCCCTCGGCGTCCTTCCCATCCCATGGGACGGCGTTCGGTCCGATGCGGATGTCGTCGAGGCGGAAATCGTTCGGCGCAGAGAGCGTTCGGACAAGGCGCCCGGCGACCGTATAAATCTTGATTTCGAGGCTCTCGTAAGCGCTGGTCCCCGTGAGAACGAACGTAAAGACCGTCCGATCCCGGAACGGTGTCGGGTATGCGTAAACGTCACGGATGCCGGTCTCCGACACGACTTTGACGCGCATTTCCATGTCCGGCGTACAGGCGACGTTCCCATTTGCATCGACCGCGTTGAAGGTGAAGATGTGTTCGCCGTCGCTCAATGTCGGCGTGAGCACGAGCAAAGCATCGGTCGTAGAGCCTGCAGGAGTAAAGGCGACGAATGGTTCTGTGCAGGAAACGCGCTCGCCGTCGATGGTGACGGAGAATGCATCGCACGAGGTGACACGTTTGGGGCTCGCATCCCGCAGGGTACACGTAATACGCGGGTTCGGCGGAACGATATCGCCGTTCATGGGGGTGAGCCCGTTGAAGAGAACCTGGAGGGAAGGCCGTGACGTGTCCGTTCGCACGAAGAACCGTGTTTCAGCGACGTTGTTGTCTTCGAATTGCTCGCGCACGACGTCGTCTCCGTCTACCGTGACGATCAGCCGGTGGTAGCGGAGAAGTTGGTCCGTGAGAATACTCACCGTCGTGTCGTGGCGGCTGCCCGGTGCAAGCGCTCGAACGGCGTACTGTGCGACATTCCTCCGGATGTTGTCCTCGCCCACAATGTCGACGCGGACGGGGAAGTCTCGGGGGATCGAGGCGCCCGCGTTCAGAACACTCACGAGCACTCGTGCCGGTTCGCCCTGCTCGACGGTATCGGCATGGACGGCAACGGATTGGTAATTCATGGCGAGTTCCGGGTCCATG
Source organism: Bacteroidota bacterium (assembly GCA_029907355.1). Lineage (GTDB taxonomy): Bacteria > Bacteroidota > Ignavibacteria > SZUA-365 > SZUA-365 > JARYLZ01. The sequence goes on from JARYLZ010000005.1 coordinate 26,259, forward strand.
GCATAATCCACCGCCCATGAACGGATCGCGGGCTGACGCGTACCGAAACCCGGCGCGAGCGCCGCGCGAAGTTTCAGGAACGGGAATCGCGCCGCATCGATCCAAGACAGGTCGAGCGTATCGGGATTTGCTTCCGTCACGAGTCCTGTTTCTGTTCCCGCCGTGTCGACCCCGAAGACGCTCACCGAGATGGTCGTGGTATCACGGGCTGTTCTCTCCAGCCTGACCGATCGCCATGCAGCGGCCGGCCCGATCAACGGTGACCACACGAACCCCGTATCGGGACGGATCGAAAAGGAGGTGTCGACAACAACGCGCCCTGTTCTTTGCGGACGGAACGCTTCCGGCACGGTTCCCGTCGCGGCCCCTCTATGCCCGATCAAAGCCCAGTTGCCTCCCTGACCTCGTTGCGCGACCGTATCCACGAATCTGCTCCCGAGGGCACGAAGCGCATCGCCGAACACACCGATCCCCCGCGAGGGCTCGTGCGCCGCAGCGATCACCGCGATCTCTCCGGTCTCGATGGAATCGAGAAACCCCCGGAACGCTTCCCGTTCCGATGCCCAGTCGTACGTGAAGAACAAGCGCTGCCGTTTTTCCTCCAAGGTCAGGCTATCGAAAACCACGACTGCGTAGCCGATGAAATACGTCGTGGCGAGAACGTTGAAGCCGTCCACTTCCACGGTCGCGAAACTCCCGTCCGCCCAGCCTGCCGATGTGACACGGATCTCGCGGCTCGGCGGGAGAACCGTCACACCCACGGAGAGGTCGTATCGCGCTTTAACCATTCGGCTATGGGAGAAATCCGCCGAATCCCTCTGCACGAAGGGGGCGGCGCGAAGGGAAGGCCAGTAGGAAAACGGGCCGGCGAAGCGTCGATCGGCGGCATCGAGCGCCGCGCGCCAGTACACCTTGCTCGTCCCCTGCCCGCCGAGCGAGCCGCCGAGAACGGTTTGCGTTTTCCCGTACAGCACGCGACGGGTGGTCGGAGCGGGGAAATCCGGCGATGCATCGAAATCGAATACGACTTCCGACACCGGTCCCGGGTCGGTAAGAGGGTTGAGCACGGCGATGCGGTCGAGAGAGCCGGTGCTCACGCCGAGCGGTGTATTCGTCGCTTTCAGATGGGTACTGTACACGAAATACTCGAACTCGGCCGTGTTATCGTCCTCCCGGAGTTCATCGATCCTGCCTCCCGCATCCAAAGTGAGTCGCAGTTTCCGCGCCCCCACCGCATGCATGCGAGGGAGCGTCACATCCAAGGAATCGAGGAGCCCCGGCGCTTTCACGAGGAATTCCATGCGGGAGAGGACGTTCCCTTGCTGGATATCCTCCACAGCGATGATGATCGAGTCGTCGACCGCTATGCCGTAATTCCAGTACACGATGTGGAACGAGAGCGAATCCATGGCATCGGTGAAGAGATCCGTCGCAGTGCGCATCCACTCGGGTTTCATGATGAAATTCGGTTTCGAGGGGAAATCGATGCGAATGACGGGGTCCCCGATCAAGGAGTTGGAACGCATGGCGATGCGGTTGATGGGCGCTGAACCGAATTTATCGAGGATAGCCTTTTTCGCCTTGTTGTGTGCTTCCCCGATAGACGGAATCGCATCGACGATGAGCGCTCGATAGAACTCCTCCGGAAGCAGGATCGTGGTGCTTTCGAAACCCAGCGAAGAATTGCCCACGTATGCGATCGCCTGCCCGTCGGACCGCACGACGAATTTTTCCGAAAAGGACACGATATCCGGCTCGGAGAATTTCCCGGAGGAACAACCGAAATCCGTAATGAGTGAAAGGCGATCCCTGCCGTTCGCGATCTGCGCGGGGTCCGAAATGCCGTTGTCCCAGGTATCGGTCCCGCTGTGGCCGATGTAGGAGATCAGCACCGCTCCCTCGGCAATGGTACGGACGAACATCTCCGGTGTGACCGGCCCGAAATTGGTCGGCGGGTCGATGGTTTTGTAGAAATGCGCAGCACGCCCGCTCAGCGGCGGTGGCAGGACGACATTCCTGATGACGCGGTTGTTGGCGTCCCGGAGAATGGTCAGCCTCCCCTCCCCCTTCGACGGGTCCCCGCCGCTGAAATGAATCGTGCTCTTGTTGAACAAGTCGGGTTTCATCCGCAGGTACGCTTCGTGCTTGTCGCGGTACGTGCGGATCTCGTCAGCTGTGGCGACGGGCAGTCTCCCGATCGCGGCGACGGGGTCCACGGCGAGGGAATCGAAACACACGAACCACGTGTCGCTGGAGGGAATACCGAAGGAGGGGACGAAATTCCGCGAATACGGTTTGTTCATATCCTGGTAGTTGCTGTTCGCATCGCCAACGAGGAATACGAATCGGGGGGGCTCCGCTGTTTCCCTCCTGAAGATGTCGAAGAGGAAAAGCTTGATCGCCTCCGGGTTGAAAATTCCGTAGGAGTAATTGTCGTAAATATCCTCGACGGTGACGACGCGGGTTTTCAGACCATACGACGATGCGATGAAACGCGCGTACTCGTCAGCTGCCGACTCGAGATCCTTCGCTGTGATGATGAGATACTGCGCGTCCGCCCCCGTGCGCAGATCGGCTACACGTCTCGTCGTGCCAGGTTTCGGGCTGGAGAGTCCTGCCACGGTGGAAATCGCGTACCGTGAACCTTCCACCAGGGTATCATGGAAAAAAGCCATTCGCCGGCCGGCGTCGAAAAAGACATTGCGCAGGAAAGCGGTTTCATCACCCCTCTGCCGGAGGATGACGACGTCCGTGTCGGTCACGCCGCGAACCGCGACGACACGCGGCCCTGTCCCCGACCGCCTGTCGACGACGAACTCCGCGTACCCGTCCTCGAGCGTGATATACGAGGGGTATTCCACTTCGAACCAATCGATGACGATCTCGCTCCTCGACGTTCCCCCGTAGATGTTCTTGTTCCATACCTTCACCGTGTCGTCTTTCCCCCGGAGAAGCGCGGCAGGAACATCCGTCTCGAGGATCGCCTGTTTGTTGATATCGTACTCGACCGAATCGAGCCATTCGCCGTCGTTCATCGTCGTGAGGACGCGGAAGTTGGGGCTGGCGGGCACATCGGTGTACCACGAGAGGACTTTCACCCACAAGCGGCCGCTGAGTCCCTCCTTGAGGCTGGAAAGACGGACACCGTATTTGCCCACGGCGTTCGTCTTGAAGAAATCCCCGTGCCAGGTTTCCTCCGACAGCCAGTCGGAATTTTGGATGCGGTCCTGGAAAATGTTCAACGTGTGATGGTAGATATTGTACTCGACATGTTCGGTGCGGTATGCCCAGTCGAGTGTGTCCGGCGGCGATACCGGCATGGTTCCGGCGGGATTCGTCCGCGTCCCCCCTCGGGAACCGACGGTAAGCCAGTACGCGGCGGAATCGGAATAGATGTTGAGGAACTCGTGGTAGGGTTCGTCGAGCGAGTCCGGTGAGGGGACATGCCGGTGAACGCCCCCATTATAATTCCGTTCCCCCCGGAAGATGATCATGTCGCCGTCATCGAAGGAACCGTCGTCTAGGCCGATCGCATAAATCGGAATTTCGACGCCTTTTCTCCAGAGTCGAATCGTGGCGGGATCGACACCCGTCGTCGGGAAACCCGACGCTTCGAACCAATCCTTCGTGAGAGCGTAGAGCCTGTCTGTTCGAATAAAAAAGCGGACGGCGGGATCACCCGTCTCGAGCCAGGTACCCGCCGTATCCAAATGGCGGCTTCCCCGCCGGACGAAGGGCTGTCCGATATAGGGACCGGATACGAGAGGGCGGGGCGGCGCAAACGCGGCATTCCTCTCTTCGACGAGATCGAGTCGTTCTACCCAACGGACTTTGCGTTCCTTTGCATCGAACACGACGAGCGGTATCTCGACACGAACGACGTTTCCTCTCTTTCCCCTGCTTACCTTCTGGGAGAGAACAACCGGTTCACGGAAATCCGGCTCTTCGGGCGCGGGGCGGACCGATTCGACCATGGTCGAATCGGGCAGGAGAACAGCCCGGACCGAGTAGTACGGCGACGCGGAGAATTCCTCGCCGAGTACATAGGACGAAATGCGAAAGGAGGGGCAGTTCCCATCGGGGCACGGGACCTCGATGAAGCGTGCCGGGACGCGCGTACCCTCGTCGGCGGATGGAGCGACGCCTTCGATAACGAAAAGATCCACCCCCTCGATGCGTTCGACATGGAAGGTATAGCCATCGTTCACCACCGTGACCTTTCTATCCTGCGCGTTGCCCCGCATCGAGAGAACGAGAAACCCCGTGCAGAGGAGGAGAAGATTGCGTCCTGACGCTGTCATGGCGCTCCTTCGAAAATGCTGGAGAGATGGTTCCGGTTCGAACCCGTTCATTGGAGACGAACGAGCCGGCCGATCGTCTCCATCGTCCCATGGGCCGTTCGGAGCTGAAGTTTATAGAAATACACGCCGTTTGCAAGGGGGTCGCCTTCTTCGTCCCGCCCATCCCAACGGTAAGCGTTCATCCCGATGCGGAGTTGATCCGCAGGGATGAGGATAGTCCGAATCAACCGTCCGGCGGTGGTATAGAGTTTGATACGTGCTTCCTCCGGTGCGGACACGCCGGCAAACGTGAAGAGGAACACGGCATCCGATGTATAAGGGTTCGGGTAGGTCGTCAGAGATACGATGCGGTCCGTCCGATCCACGAGCACCCGGACGCGCAGATCTTCCACCATGGATCTGTTTCCCGAAGCGTCGAGCGCATTGAAACGGAACACGTGCTCACCGCTCGGCAGGGAGGGGCGGTAGAGGAGTTCTGCGGGCCGTCCATCCCCCATCGGCACGAAAGGCAGGCCTGCCGTCGAAACAGCGGTATCGTCGAGGAAGATCAGGAACCGAGACGCTTCCGTAACCGGCAGGGGACTCATATCCCGGAGACGAAGGAGTATCTCCGGATCGGGCCGAATGTAATCCCCATCCACCGGTGGTGGACCTCCGTCGAAATATACTTCCAGCACAGGCGGGACGGTGTCTCGCAGAACATGGAGGATCGAGACGAGCGTGTTGTTCGTCTCGTACTGTTCCCGAACTTGGTCATCGTCGTCGACTCGAACGTTCACACGGTACGTTCCCGCAAAGGACGCGGTCTGGAACGTGATCGTAGTGTCGTGCCATCCGTCTGTCGGGAGTCGACCGACCCGGTATAGAGCGATCGTCCGGCTCGTATTGTCCGGTGCCGTGGCATCAACTCGCACGCGGAAAGGCGGAGCGGGCGTTTCGCCGGCATTGACGACGCCGATCGACACCGTCACCGCTTCGCCTTGCAATACGGTGTCCTTCGATAGCGAGACCGACTGGTAATTGAGGGCGAGTTCCGGTCGCTGGTCGTAAACGACGCCCCATCCCCGCAAAACGGGCTGGGTCGCGTTCCCTCTGGAGGGGACCAGGACAGTCTCGAGCCGTATCATGGGGTACTTCGCCGCATCGATGGAACCGATATCCACTTCGACGACATTCACCTTTTCGATGAGTTTTACGTTTTCACCGCTTTCGGTGACACCGTAGATACGAACATCGATTTCCGACTCACGAACGGGTGTGCGTCTGAGAAAAACACGCGACCAACGCGCGGCAGGCCCGATCTTCCCGGATATTATCCGGGCAGTATCGGGATCGACCGCATACAGGGTATCGAGCATCACCTTCCCCTGGAATTGAGGGCGAAATGCTTCGGGAACTGTCCCCCGTGCGGCTCCGCGCCTGCCGATGATGGCGAACGACCCACGGTACGCCGACTGGTACACGAGCAGGGAATCCGCATGGAGACTGCCGATTTCATGGAGAGCCGAAACCATGAGGGGATTATAGGCGAAGGGGTCGTCCATCGTCGAGATCGCGATGATTTTCCCGAAAGGCACACTGCGCACGAACTGCGCGAACTCCGCGCCGACGTCGGGGTTCATGTACGTGTCGAACCCGGCGACCGTATCCACCGTGATCCCGATGGAGTCGAGAACCGCCACGTAGTACCCTCTCCCGAACGTCGTCGGGAGAATGTTGACGCCGTCCAATTCCACAGTTCCGTAATTCCCGTCGTTGTAGCCCGAAGATATGACGCGTAATGTCCTGTACCCGGGAGCGATGGTCACACCGTCGGGTAGCAAGAGCGTATTCTCCCGCTCGAGCCCGGCGAATTCGGTGGAATCCTGCTGAATGAATACCGCGTTCACGGAATCCGTTCTGAATGAGAGTGCGCCGATGAATTGGGCCCCTTCGCGGTCGAGACGCGCACGCCAGTAATACCGCTTGCCGGCCACGAGCGACGGGGGTGCGCTGATGGGGGTTTGCGTCTTTCCGTAAGGAACACGGAGCACGAAGGGCGAGGGGAAATCGGGCACCGTGTCGAATTCGACGAGAAGATGGGTCACCTCCCCCGGCGAAAGCATCGGGTGGAGAATGCGCACATCCGGCCAGCCGCCGGTGACACGACCCGGAGCCGCGTTGACGGTGAGGAGATGCGTCGAAAGAACGGAGAACGAGAGTTCGGCGACGTTGTTCTTTTCCGACCGCTCTACGATCCGCATCTCCGGGTCGAGCTCGATGCGGAGCGTGTGCGTGCCGGCCTCACCATCCAACGGTACGGAAATTCTCAGCGTATCGAAGAGTTTCGGCAAGGGACGTCGCAACACCTGTACGATGCGCTCGTCGTTCCCCTTGATGTCGCGTGCGAGAATCGTCACCGAATCCTGTGTCGACGTGCCGAAATTCCCGATGGCGAGGCGGAATACCGCGCTGTCGGCCGTGGTCGTCAGGACATCGAACTCAGGTATGATCCACGAACTGCGGACAACAGGATCGGGAAGCGTGGGCACCGGAAGTCGGGCGATGGGGTCACCCACCAGCGTATTGGACTGGATGGCCACCCGGTTGACGAGGGAAACACCGTAACGACGTGTCAGTTCGAACTTGGCCTGCCGGTGCGCGTCGCCGATTGCCGTGTACCCGTTTTTCAGCAACGCTTCGTAATACAGGAGCCCGATGACGGAAGCCGTAGTCGTGAAACCGATCGCGGCGTTCCCCACGTAGCCGATCGCCTGTGTCCCCGGGGGGACGACGAATTGCTCCGCGAAGGACACGCCGTCGGGATCGGCGAACTTGCTCGTCGAACACCCGAAGTCCGAGACGATGGGGGTCCGGTCCTTCGTGTTGAACAACTGGGAAGGATCGCCGATGGTGTTGTCCCATGTTCGGATGGCCGCGTGGCCGAAGTACGAGATGGCGATCCCCCCCTCGGCGATCCGGTCGTGTACCCAAGGGATGGGATACGGTCCGAAGTCCGTTGCGGGGTCCCGCGTTTTGTAGAAATGGATGGGATTGCCGGCAAATGGTGCAGGCATGACCACCTCACGGATGATCGCATCGTTCATCCGCTTGAGTTCGTCGAGCTTTTCCTGCGGGAGATTGTTCGTCCCGCCGCTGAAATGGAGCGTCGTCTTATCCCATTCATCCGGTTCGAGGGCCAGCATGCGGGCATGTTTGTCGAGATAAGCCAGAATTTCCGCCCCGCTGTGCACGGGGAGACGCCCGACGGCGCATGCCGGTTCGATCGAGAGCGAATCGAAGGAAACGAGCCATATATCGCTGACGGGAAAACCGTAGGAGGGAACGAAATTGCGCGTGTGCGGCGTGGGAGCGGCCTTGTAATTGTAGTTGGCATCACCGACGAGAAAAACGTATCGCAGGGGGTCGGACGACCACGTCCCGACCGCGTCGAAAAGGAAAAGCTTGATCGCTTCGGGATTGAAGACACCGAAGCTGTAATTGTCGTAGATATCCTCCACCGCGACGACGCGCGCGCCGACCCCATAACGGTTCGCGATGAAAGACGCATACTGCTCGGCCTCGGGGATAAATTCTTCTGCGGTAATCACGAGATACGCCGCCTGATGATCCGTCGCACGCAGGTCAGGCACCCGTCGGAGTCTGCCGCGCGATGGGCTCGGTAAACTGTCCCATCCTGCGATGAAATACATGGTACCCTCGACGAGAGAGTCCGCAAACCACAACGTTCCTGCTCCGCCCGGCGCTTTTCCAAGCGGCGAGACAACCGCGAAGTCCTGCCCTCGTTTGCGGACGATGATGACGGAATCCCCCGCAAGGGAATCGACGCGAAATACGCGTAAACCCGACCCCATCTCCCTATCGACGGAGAAGGAAAACGCCCCTCCGCCCGCAACGAGAAAGCGAGGGTATTCTATGTCGAACCAATCGAGGTACAGCGCGTTGTCTCCCTCGTACAGCTTCTCGTTCGTCACGGCGATCATGTTGGTGCCGTTGCGGATGTCCCGCGGCGCACAGCGGCCCTCGCACAATCCCTGCCAGTTCACATCGTATTCCACGGTGTCGAGGGGCGGACCGTCGTTGACCGCCACCGATACCCGATGATACGGCCTCTGACTCGCACTGCTCGCCCAACTGCCGGACTTCTGCCAGACCCGTGCCCCCATATCCGGCTTGAGATGATCGACTGGGAAGGGGAAACGGGCCGTACCCGTCCGCATCCACGTGTGGAACCATGTTTTATCGGCTCCCCACTCGCAGAACTGCTGGCGAACGTAGTCCGTCGAGAGGGCGAAGAGCCAGTTTTCCGGTTCGGAGTGGAAGCAATGGAATGCCCAGTCGACGGTATCGGCTTGCACGGGTTCCGGCGTTACCAGGACCTGCATCCTGCGGCCGGGTACATCGGCGAACGTGAGCCAGTAAGCCGCCGAGTCGCTATACTTGTTGAAGTATTGGGGATAGGGGTCGTCCAGGCTCTCGGGGACGCGGCGATACCCGCGCTCGTCATAGTTCCGCTCTCCTGCGAAAATGAAAATGTCCCCCTCGTCGAATTTCCCGTCCTCCATTCCGACCGTGAAGAGGGGAATTTCCCTTCCCTTCCAGAAAAGCCGCACGAGCGTGGGATCGAGAGCGGCGGGTTCGACGCCGGCCGTACGGAGCCACCTCGCATCGATCATGTATATCCCGTCCTTGTTCACGTCGAAACGGACCGCCTCACGGGAAGCCGGTATCCATGCGCCTGACGTATCGAGATCCAGCGACTTGCGAATGAACGGCTGGGTGAAATACCCGCCTCGCCCGGCCGAGGCTTGGACCGACGATCTTTCCCTCCCGGCGGGAATGAGGACGAAACGGTATGCGTTCACCCATCGCGACTCGACCTTTGCGGGGTTCACGGCGAAAAGAGGAACCCTTACTTCGACGATGCGCTGTCCCCCGCGGTCCAGTCTCCGGACATCGAGAATGGTCACTGCAGTATCCAGAAGGGGTACGGCGTCCCGCACACGGTACACCGGAGCGAGAGCGGAATCGTCGTTCAGTTCCCACGACACCGTATAGAACGGGAGTGCGGGGAAAACCGTCCCGTACTCGACACTCTCGAGGGAAACGGTTTCCTCGCCCGGGAGGAGTTCGATCTCGACACGACGCGAAGGGAGAGGATCGTCCCCTATCCCGGGAACGAACCCCTCGACGACAGCGACATCCCCACTCGGCGTCGCATGAAGCCGAACGGAATACCCCTCGTTGAGGATGCGGACGGTCCGTCCCTGCGGTAGGAGAACACCGGAAGGAAAGAGCAAGAGTGGGAGGAAAAACGCCAGAGGGAATGATATGCCGAATGGTCTGTCCAACCGCTTCATGGTACCTCACGCAGAGAGGGATTGCGAGCGGAAATCGAAACACCCCCCGAGATCCCGAAGGACGAGCATGACACGACCGACGACCGAGAACTCGTCGTCCTGCCGGATTTCGATTTCCTTGTACGACGGGTTGGCGGGAAGGAGTCGCACACGCCTGCCCTGGATGGAGAGGATTTTCACGGTCAGGCCTCCGTTGTACCATGCGACGACGGTTTCCCCGCTGCGGGCAGACGACTGTCGCCGAAGGAGAATGATATCGCCCGGCAGAATGCCTGCGTCCTTCATACTGTACCCTTCGACGCGGAGCGCAACGGGTTCGTCGAAGGGAACGAGGCGCCGGTCCACCGAGATGAAGGCTGGTGCTTCCTCCTGAGCGAGAGCAGGTGCGCCGGCTCGGACATCGCCGAGCAAGGGGACGCGGACTTCGCCCGCCCCGATCAGGCGAATCCCACGGCTGATGCCCGGCGTGATTTCGATCACTCCCATTTTCTCGAGCCCTTTCAGGACGATCTCGACGCTGCGTTTCCACAGACCCGTCCCTTCCGCAATCTCGTGCAGACTCGGTGACCGGCCATAGCGCGCGAAATATTTCTCGAGAAAACGGAAAACACGTTTTCTGTTCTCCGTCCACTGTTGCGGCATAAGATCCCCCTCATTATCCATTTGTCTAACGAAAACTAGTGAAAGGTGGAATTTCATGCAAGACCCATCCAGAGAATCCGACGCAAGCATGTTTGAACTCCATCCTCGAAGGCGTAGCTTTGGCGCGAAGCGAACCATGCGGACGAAACGAACCACCCTGGATTTCCTCTCCTCCGAGCGATTGCTTCTCGTGGCTCCCATTCTTGCGGCGCTCATCCGGCTGGCGGGGGTCGTCTTTCCGTATCGCCGGGTATGGGGGTTTGATTATCTCGAGGATTTCGGTTTCCCATGGGATGTAGCGTGGACCGCACTCGTTTTCATCCCTCCCGCTATCGTGTTTTTCTCCCGAAGGGGAGGAAACGATAGCCGGCAAAAGAAGCGGGCGGATTCCCTTGCATGGGTCATCTATCCTCTCGCGGCCGCTCTCGCGGTCCTTGTCCCGATGGAAACGTTTTTTTACGGCGACGGTGGTTTGCTCGTCCCTCAAATCCACCGGCTCGCACACGGAGAAAGCGTCGATTTCGGCGTCCTCCTCAACGTGAAGTCCTCACCACTCGCGGGTCTTCTCGTGTACGGAGGTGCACGCCTCATCCCCGATGTTTTCAGCTGGTTCGGCATTCCTCTCCCCACGACGGCGGCATATCCGTTCAGCGCGCTTTCCGCCGTCGCCTTGCTCGCTCTCGGCGTATTCTTCTTCGCCTACCGGCGCGAGCGGGAGATCGACACGGCACGCATCCTCGCCCCTTTCTGCACCGCTGGCATTCTCCTGTTCTTCGGTTACGTCGAGTTCTACGTCGTGGTGTACGCTCTCGTCGCCATGTTCGCAATTCTGGGGGAACGGTACGTGGGCGGTCGCGGGAGGACCTTTCCTCTCGTTCTCGTCTATGTCGGAGCGGTGGCTGCGCACTACGAATCCCTTGCATTCTTACCGGCTTTCCTCTTTGCGTATTTCAGCAGGCGAATGCCCTCTTTCTCCCGACAGGCGTTCCACTCCTTCCGCTTCGTTGTCCCCTGCGTCCTTCTCGCAATCGGAGCGGCATATTTCGTATTCGGGTTCGCCTGGAAGGACTCACGGATCGTCATGCCGTTCTTCCCCGTGACAACTCCCGCCGGCACACTCGCGTACACGCTCTTCTCTTCCTACCATCTCATCGACCTCGCGAACATCCTTCTCCTCCTCGCTCCATCGGCTCTCCTGGTCGTTCTGTTGACCCCGCTCACGGGCCGCACACCGCTTTCCCCGGCGGCGCGCTTCCACGCTGTCGCAGCCGCCTCGTTCTTCCTTTTTCTCGTCTTTGCCAACACGTCGCTCGGTCTTGCGCGCGATTGGGACATCGCAACGCCGCTCGGCATCCCCCTCACCTTTCTCGCCCTCGCCGTCATTCGGGACAGAGCGCCTCACACCTGGCGGACGAGCGGCGCGGCGTTCGCATCGGCGAGTATTCTCTTCTTCCTGCCGTGGGTGCTGCTCCACCTCGATCCCGCGATGAGCGCTCGACGGTTCGAACGTATCCTGCCTCTCGACGCGGGCCACATGTACCGCGATTACACCCTGAGCGGTTACGAATCTTTGCGGAAATTCTACCAGCACCGGGGGGACGAGGAGAAAGACATCGCGCTGACGATGAAAAACATCGAGATCCTCGATTACCCTTCCCAGTATGCCCTTCTCATAGCCAAGACGGCGGCCCTCGCAGGTCGCGACCCTGTCCGCGCTGCACGCCTCTATACATGGACGCTCGGACGTCTCCATGCCCATGCCACACTCCTCCGGAAAACGGGGAGAGAGCGAGACTATGCCATTTCACTCCGGCAGATCGACTCGCTCGCAGAGGCAGTGGCGTTCTCGGCTTACACGAACAAGCTCTACGCGGACGTACGCGAAAACGTCGAAGCCGTCTCGGCTCTCACGGGTTCACAGCGACCATACTCTTCCGTGGCGGCACTCGCAGCCTGGGAGGAACGGGATTACAAACAAGCCGCCTGTTTGCTCGAGCAGACCCTTGCGCGAGGCTTCCGTGAGCCACGGGTTTACCTCTTCCTCGGGAACGCACTCGCCATACTCGGCAGGTATACGGAATCCCTTCGCGTACTGGAATCCGGTGTGCGCGAATTCCCCGAGGACCCCATGCTCTCGTTCACGCTCGGGAAATATCTCGTCTCCGCCGGTCGCGCACCGGATATCGCACGCTCGCTGCTCATCTCTGCGATCGAACTCGGACTCCCGCCCGAGCGGGAACGGGAAGCCCGTTCTTTCCTCGAGAGGTTGGGCCCGTCACCCTGAGAACCACTTCCCGGTAGCCCAGGCTCTGTCGCTCGAGCATCCGGCGAAACACCGTTGGACGCCTCACCCGAAGATTCTATCTTGGCGCACATGTGCGGCTTTGCGGGCATTTTCTGTTTCCATTCGGCCTCCCCCTCGATCACGCCTGAGATTCTCAAGCGTATGGGCGATACGATCGTCCACCGCGGCCCGGACGACGAGGGGACGTTCATCGCGCCGCACGGTGCATTGGGTTTCGCGTTCCGCCGCCTGTCGATCATCGACCTTTCTCCCGCAGGCCATCAACCGATGGGCACGCCGGACGGGTCGGTTTGGATATCGTTCAACGGGGAGATATACAACCACCGCATTCTCCGAGCGGAACTCGAAAAGCACGGGTTCACCTACCGCTCGAGAACCGACACGGAGACTATTCTCTATGCCTACAAGCGATGGGGCGAACGGTTCGTCGATCGACTGGAGGGCATGTTCGCCATCGCCCTCTGGGACCGTGATTCGGACACCCTCCTGCTCTACCGAGACCGCCTCGGTATCAAACCACTGTACTACGCCGAATGCCAGGGCAGTCTGCTCTTCGGATCCGAGATCAAGGCCATCCTCGCGCACCCCTCGATGGAGGCCCGACTCTCGAAGGAAGCGTTTTTCCATTATCTCACCTACATCCACACACCAGCCCCGCTGACCCTATTCGAAGGAATCCGCAAGCTCGAGCCGGGGTGTTACCTGCGCATCAGCCGCGCGGGACGCATGGAACGCATCCGGTACTGGGACATCGTTTCCCCGCCTCAGGAGGGTTTCGATTACACCGATGAAACGGCCGTCGCCGAACGTCTGCGCGAGCTCTTTCTCCGCGCCGTGGAAAAACGCATGATGGCCGACGTCCCTTTCGGTGTGTTCCTGAGCGGCGGCATCGACAGTTCCGCCAACGTGGCGTTCATGGCGCGTTTGATGGACCGTCCCGTCGACACGTTCACGGTGGCGGTGAAGGGACAGGAAGACACGAACGAATTCATGTGGGCACGCCGTATCTCCCGTCTCTTCGGCACCTCGCACCACGAGATTCTCATCGACGACCACGGCTTTCTCGATTTGCTTCCCACCATCGTCCACCACCAGGACGAACCGTACGCGGATCCGGTCTGCTTCCCCCTTTACCATGTCTCCAAACTCGCCCGGGACAATGGGACCATCGTCGTCCAGGTCGGCGAGGGAAGCGACGAGCAATTCGCCGGTTATCGGAATTATCTCCGCGCCGCGCGTCTCGCCGCCCTTCCGACGATCCCCCGTTGGCTCGGCCGGGCGGCATACGCGTTCCTCCGGCCCGTTCTCCGACACCGGCGCATCGACTACCGCCAGAACATCATCCGGAATTTCCTCGAGGGCGACCGCCTTTTCTGGGGCAACGCCATCGCATTCTACGATCCCGAGAAGCGCCTCCTCCTCGCACCTGCTCTGCGCGATGAAGCCGCAATGCACCCCTCGCGCGAGCTTGCCGCAACAGCTGCGGAACGGTTTCGAAGCATGAGGCCCGGTGCCCACCCCCTCGATGCCATCATCTATTGGGAAATCAAGCATCGGCTGGCGGAACTCCTCCTCATGCGGGTGGATAAAATCACGATGGCGGTGAGCGTGGAAGCGCGCGTGCCGTTCCTCGATCATGCACTCGTGGAATTTTCCGCACATATCCCTCCAGCATTGAAGACCCGCAACAACACGCCGAAGTATATCCTGAAGCAGGCCCTGCGCGGCATCCTGCCGGACGAGATCATCGACCGGCCGAAGATCGGTTTTGCCGGTTCGGGCAAGAACATGCTCACACCGGAAATTCTCCGGCATGCCCGATCGGTTCTCCTCGCAAACCGCCACGACCTGTTCGACCGGGATTACCTCCGCCGGCTCCTGGACGAATACGAGCGCACCCGCGTCAATTTCACTCCGCAGATCTGGACCCTTTACAACTTCGAACTCTGGCACCGCTGGTGGATCGAAGGACAACGCACCCTGTAACATCTTCTCCCCCATGCAGAACACCTTGTCCCCTTCCCGCGTTCTCTGGATCGACGCGCTTCGAGGTCTCGCGATCCTGCTGATGATCCCTGCGAATCTCGCGCCGTACCTTTCGGAACCGCACCCCCTCTGGTTTCGAATCGCGGGTTCCTACGCCGCGCCGATGTTCATCGCCATCAGTGCGGGGATGGTGACCTTCCGGGGGAGTTACCACCGCCTTTCCTATTACATCAAGCGCAGCCTCCTCGTCCTGCTCATCGGAGCCTTGTTGGACTCGTTGCTGTGGGGCATCATGCCCGGCACCTCGTGGGACGTTCTCTACATCATCGGGCCGGGGATGGTCGTCGCTTACATGGCGCGCAACGCGCGTCCTTCCACGTTGTTCATTGCCGCCGCGGCGGTGTTCGCGCTCGCGTTCGCCGTACGGAAACTCGCGGGTTACGACCCGGTTCCCCTTGAGGTATACTGGTCGTCGTTTTCATGGCCCGAACCGTGGAGGGTCCTGCGAAGCTGGTTCGTCGACGGCTGGTTCCCGATTCTCCCCTGGGCCGGTTTCACACTCTTCGGCACGGCATTTTTCCGCTTGCTTTTCCACGCATGGAATGAATCAACGGGACGGAAACTTCTTGCAGCGGGTCTCCTCTGCGCGGCTGCGGGTTTCTTCCTTCTCCTCCTCTCGATTCCGTTGGTGGAAAACATCCCCGGCGGGAACATCATCGTTTCCAGGGAAGGCTACTCGGAGATCTTCTACCCGCCGACACCCGCATACCTCCTTTCCGCTGTGGGTGTCGTGATCCTTGCGGCGCTCGCGGTCCGCCATGTCCGGCCGCACGCCGTGACATCCGCCGTCGCGTTCTTCGGGCGGTACTCCATGCTGGTCTACATCCTGCACCAGGTTGCGGGGGATGCCATTCTCAATCCCATGATCCAGGCGTATGGAGTCGAGAGCATTTCGTCCGGCTGGGTCTTCACGGCGGCAGTCATCGGGGTCATCGCCTTCGTCGCTCTCGTGTGTTTCCTCGCCGAGCGGTATAAGAAACGTCATCCTCCGAAATCGCTCCTGTTGAATATCCTGTTCGGACGATGAGAGCGAATCTCCCGGAAAACTCGCGAGAACGGACAGCGACGAGACTCCACTCGGCTGTCGTCATCGCCGCCGCGTTCGCACTCCCCCCGCTGGCATGCCTGGTCGGTTGCCCGGTCGACGAGAACGGGAGACAATTCGCTCTGATGGGAAAGGCAGCGTTTTTCTGGGTGGCTGCGATCGCCGTGTTAGCGTTTCTTGATCGGAAAACGAGTCGTACTCAGGATGAGGAGAAAACCTTCGCCCTGCTCTTCCCCTACGCCGTCTTTGCGGTTTTGGCCTATCTCTCCGTCAATGTGTTCTGGAAAAGCGGCTGGGACTACCGCGCATACGAATCCGCAGCCCAGGCAATCCTCGCGAAGTCGAACCCTTACACAACTGCATCGAAATACCCATACCTCTACCCCCCTACCCTCGCCTTCATCCTCGCCGGTGCCCACGAAGTTCTCAGGGTGTTTCTCGGTTCACTGGGCTTCGAGGGGGGCGATGGAACGGTTCGTACGCTTGTCTTCTACTCGTACAAGGCGGCCCACCTGCTCGCTGCCGCCTGCGTGTGGACGCTCCTGTCAAGGAAGGAAGCCGGCAGAGAAAGTAGTCTCCCGCCCGCCGCCGTTGCGTCGCTCTTCCTTTTCAACGTGCCGCTCCTTTTCGAGATGCAGTTTTCGCAAGTGAATATGCTCATCGTTCTCGCGGTAGTCCTTGCCGTGCACCTCTGGGAGAAACGACCCGGTTTTGCCGGTTGTTCTCTTGCCTTTGCCGTTTGCCTGAAACCCTTCGCTGCCGTCGTCCTCATCCCCTTTCTCGCACGGAAACCATGGCGCATCGCCGCCGGTTTCCTCGGCGCTCTCGTCATGTTCCTCCTCGTCCCCGACCTGGCACATCACGGCATCGTCGGATACGACTTGATCCTCCCGATGTACGCTCATGCTCAGGTTTCCCTCGTTTCGCAGTCCTGGTCCGCGATGCCCCTCCATGATGGGAGCGTGCGCACGTTGGTCGAACTCGCTCTCCAAGCATTGGGAATCCCGTTCCCTATTTTCTCGAAGATCGCCTCTGCCCTTTGGATGCTTGTCTGTGCATCCGCCGCCGTCTTCGCGGTTTCACGGGCAGGTCATGCGTTTCCCTCTCGCCGCACCGCGGTATACCAAGCGCTCGCCATGGCCGCTTTCTTACCCCCGCTCGTGTGGGAGCACCATTATCTCCTCGCCCTCCCGCTCGCGGTGGATGTTTTCCTTCGTACGCATACTCGATCCCTGCACCTTTTCGCACTCGCTTCCGGAGCGGTGTTCCTCACACCCGTCACACACATGTTCCCCGTCCCCTTCATCCGGCTCGCAGGGCTTATCTTCCTGCTACACTTGTCATTCACGCGAGAAGGGATGGATCGGAACGTGCGGAGCCCCGTCGCGTCGGGGGCGAGGTTTTCTCGGTGAAAGAAGTGCTTGCCAATCAAAAAAAGAAACCATAGAACACCGCCGAAGGCGTGATGCGGATGGCGGGCGACGGGAAATGCAGGAGATTGAGTTCCTCTTTGAGGAACTTGAGCAGCGGGCTGTCGCCCGGGAGGCGCCGGAGATCGTAATCGAGAGCGATATACCACTCCTGGTCCCCGAGTCCGATGTTGTTCCGGTCCGTGTTGTACGTGTTCTTGGCAATCACCGTATTCGCGGCACCGTAACCCACGGCGATACCGAGCCAGTCCGGCCAGAAACGCTTGAGGCCGGCCGGGAGGACATCCTCGACAGTCAGCGCCAGCCAGAACGTGAAACCGTCATAATCTTTCAGGACATAATCCACCCATTTCTGGGTGATCAACCGCGAGGGTCGATAGCTCATCTTCAGGCATACGGAACTCAAGGGCGGCCACGCTCTCTGCAGGTTGGGGTATGCTGCGCCGATCACATTCGCGCCGACATCCCACCAGCTCCACCCCCACGCCTTATAGAAGGCATCGGTCATCTCCATTTCCGTCTGAAAGAACAAGGCCAAGCCGGAGGACCACCACATCGCCGGTTCCTCGCGCATGTTCGTCCAGCGAAAGAGGTGGTACAAGGTGTTCGCATATGCCTGCGTTCCCCAGATATGCCCGATCTTGTCGACATTGAGATCGGCGTTGTACCAGTCGTTGAAGACATGCCAGGAGGACCGCTCCGACTGCCGCGGGGAATAGAACGTCTTGTAGTAGTAATACATGATGGCCGTGTTCCCGGCAAGCATCGCGCCGCCGACAAGGTAGATGCGCCCTTTCTTAATGGGACCGATGGTCGGACCGTGAAGATCATCCGGGATTGTCCCCGTCGGGAAAACCACCCGGAGTGGAGCCGTCGGCGAGAGATCCGTCGGTGTGGAATCGGGGAACGCCCGCGCCACGTCCGATAACTCGTTTGAGAGAGGACGGTCATCCCTCAGGCTTGCCTTCACCAGCTCCTGCGCGAACACCGTACCGAAGTGCATGCACAGTGTAAGCGACAGGATGATGAACGAGCGCAGGAGAATTCCTCCGACGGCCGGGAATGTCACGTGCACGCCGATTCTGCCCTCCGAGATGAAAAGCGCCCCGCAGGCCGCGCGAGACGAACGCCACGGGGGCAACTGCCGACTACTGAGCGCCGAACTTGGATACGGCGCGGAGCAATGCCTGCAATTTCTTTTCGTCATCAGCCTCGGCGTAGAAACGGAGAAGGGGCTCCGTGCCCGACGCCCGGACCAACAACCACCCCCCGTCGACGCGGAACTTGTACCCGTCGATCGTTTCGGTGGCGATCACGGGGTAGGGACCGAGCTTGGCCGGCCCGCGCTCGCAGGCGGCGAGAATGGCACGCTTTCTCTGATCCGTGGTCGAGTAATCCATGCGCTCGTAATACACACGGCCGAACTCGTCGTAAATCTCGTGCACGGCTTGGCCGAGGGTCAAGCCCCTCTTCGCGAGATACTCGCAGAGGAGAAGGGCATTATAGATCCCGTCCCGCTCGGGGATATGCAGCGAGGTACCGATGCCACCGCTCTCCTCGCCGCCGATGAGCACTTTCTCGGTGATCATCAACTCGGTGATGTATTTGAAACCCACCGGCCGCGTGTAGAGCCGAAGACCGTACTTCTCCGTCATGCGCGAGACGAGGTCGGTTACCGACACCGTTTTCACGACGCTCCCCTTTTGCTTGCGGTAGACGTGCAGGTATTTCAGGAGGAGCGGGATGATCACCTGTGTGCTGATGAAATTCCCGTTTTCATCCACGGCGCCGAGGCGGTCCACATCGCCGTCCGTCACGATGCCGATGTCGTACCCACCGCCGCGCAGCAGGGCGATGATTTCCGGGATATTCTGGGTGAGGGGTTCCGGGGGAACGCCCTTGAACCCGGGGTTGTGTTCATCGTGCAGGCAGAAGACGGACGGCAGCAACTCCTTCATGACGCCGATCGCTGCGCCGTACATGACGTCGTATGCGATTTTCATTCCCGACCGTCGAATCGCCTCGAGGTCGATTTTCTTCCTGATCTCTTGGATGTAGATCGAGCGGACGTTGATAGGGCGGATCAGCCCTGCGGCGCGCAGTTCCTCGGCGGATTTCACTTTGGGAATCTTGCCCGCCGCGAGAATATTCGAGAGGAGACGCTCGACCTTCTTGATATCGCTGACGAGCGCCGACCCACCGAAATCCCCTTTGATCTTGAAGCCGTTCCATTGCGGGGGGTTGTGGCTTGCCGTGATCATGACGCCCGCGGCCGCTTTTTTCTTCAGAATACCGAGGGAAACCATCGGTGTCGAAACCACACCGTCGCAGAGCCACACGAGAATCCCCTGGGAAGCGATGACCTGGGCAGCGCGGAGGGCGAAGTCCTGCGAACCGAATCGCGCATCCCCGCCGACCACGACCCCGTTGTTGATTTTCGGGTGCTGACGGTAATACCGTGCGAACGCGAGAGCGACTCTCTCGACGTTTTCGAACGTGTAATCCTCGGCGATTACGCCACGCCAGCCGTCTGTACCGAATTTGATTTCCATCGTTACACCCGAATGGGGAAACTGACAAGAACGGTTGTAAAATTTAATAAAAAAAGAGGAAAAGACGAAATCGGCTTTTTTTCAATTGTTTTCCTCACACGGTCTATTGCTTTCGCAAAGACCCTGAAGGAAATCGTTACCACTTCGAGCACGTGGCGCCGGGTTGCGCTGCCGGACGTTCGCTACAATCCAAACGCCTTCATCAGCTCTAACGCCATTCGCTCGGCCGCCGATTCGAGCCTCTCCGCCGCTGGTGGGAGCGTGCTTGGCACTTCCTCCCCCGGTGTTTCGATCGTCGAATAGAGGCGCATCAACCCGAATTTTTCTTCCCACTCGGCTCTATTCCCTTTGACCCGGCCGGCGATGACGAGACAGGGTTTCCCGAGTTCGGCGCAAGCCGCGGCGACAGCGGAAACCGCTTTGCCACGGAGGCTTTGTTCGTCGAGGCACCCTTCGCCCGTAACGACGACATCGGCGAGTGCAGCATGGGAACGAAAAGAACACGCTTCGAGGATATACTCGGCGCCCGGTCGAATCTCTGCGCCCAGAAACACGCTCAGTGCAAAGCCGAGCCCTCCCGCGGCCCCGGCACCAGGCCTCATCGGATCCACGTCCCGCACGTCCCGGCGGACGATTCCGGCGAATCTGCGGACGAGGGATTCTACCGTGTCGACCAAGGCGGGATTCAGACCTTTTTGCGGCCCGTACACGGCCGTTGCACCTCGTTCACCGAGCAGCGGATTCGATACATCAGCCAGGACGACGACCGATCGAACATGGCCGCGGATACCCTCCGGTTTCCGACCGATCGAATGCACCGCGCCCATGATTTCCGTCAAGGAGCCGGAAAAAATGCAGTCCCTCGTAATGAGCGAACCGTCTTCACGGGACAGCGCGTAACCGAGGGCCACAGCGAGGCCGAGTCCGCAGTCGTTCGTTGCGGAGTCGCCCAATCCGACAAGGATGGTTTTCGGGTCTGCTTCGGCGGCGTGCAGGATCAGCTCTCCGAGACCGTAACTCGACAACCTCAACGGGTCTCGTCCCCGTTCCGGTACGAGTGCGAAACCCACAGCGGATGCAGCCTCGAGGACCGCCGTCGACACGGATCCTCGCCCTTCATCGGACGTTAGGGCCCAGGCGGCACGGACAGGTTTGCCGTCCGGACCGGACACCACCGTTTCGTGCGGCTCCGCCCCCCACGCTTCCGAGAGCGCTTCCACGGTCCC
Organism: Bacteroidota bacterium; assembly: GCA_029907355.1. GTDB lineage: Bacteria > Bacteroidota > Ignavibacteria > SZUA-365 > SZUA-365 > JARYLZ01. Next base: position 47,166 of record JARYLZ010000005.1, read on the forward strand.
CTCGCCTCCATCTGCGAGTGGGAGAATGTCGACATTCGCTCCGGGAATCGCTCGCTTTATCCCTTTGCGGATGATCGCCGCAGCTGTTCGAGCACTCAGCGAACCTTTGAAGACGTCCGGGGCAACGAGAATGCGCATCGGAACAGCACCCCAGTGGGTCTCTACCCGGTGAGAAAAGGGGCGGACCTGCGCTTCACCGTCATGCCCTCTTCCTCTTTGTCTTCTTCTGCCCTTTCTTCGGGTGCCCCACCGCGCGGAAGGCATCCTTGCCGAGGAATACCGCCACCGTATCGAGTTCTTCTTCGATGCGCAGCAGCTGATTGTACTTGGCTATCCGGTCCGACCGGCTCGCGGAACCGGTCTTGATCTGGCCGACGTTCATCGCCACGGCGACATCCGCAATGACCGGGTCCTCCGTTTCGCCCGAACGGTGGCTGATGACGCATGTATACCCCGATTTCTGCGACAGCTCGATCGCATCGAGGGTTTCCGTCAACGTCCCGATCTGATTCAACTTGATCAAAACGGAATTGGCGATTTTCTGCTCGATGCCGCGGGCGATGATGGCGGGGTTCGTGACGAAGATATCGTCCGCGATGAGTTGACACCGGTCGCCGAGTGTTTCCGTCAACTTTTTCCACCCATCCCAATCGTGCTCCCCGAGACCGTCTTCGAGGACGCGCACGGGGTAACGGTCGACGAGGTCGACGTACATCGCGATCATGTCGTCCGTACTGCGGAGTTTCTTATCCGATTTGAAGAATCGGTACATCCCTCCCTTCCTGCCTTTCGGCTTCTCGTACATCTCGCTCGCGGCAACGTCCAGCGCGATCCAGCAGTCCTCGTCGGTGTATCCGGCGCGGTCCATGGCGCGGAGGATGTATTCGATCGCCTCTTCGTTCGTCCGTAGGTTCGGCGCGAAACCGCCCTCGTCACCGACCGATGTGTTGAAACCCGCATCGGACAGCACCTTCTTGAGGGCGTGAAAGATTTCGGCTCCGTAACGCAGGGCTTCCCGGAAAGTCGGGGCACCGTACGGAACGATCATGAACTCCTGGATGTCGACGGTGTTGTCGGCGTGCTTTCCGCCGTTGAGAATGTTCATCAACGGAACGGGGAGAACTTTGGCATTCGTCCCCCCGATGTATCGGTACAACGGGAGGCCGAGCGCCTCCGCCGCCGCCCGCGCGACGGCGAGGGAAACGCCGAGGATGGCGTTCGCCCCGAGCCTGGCTTTGTTTTCCGTCCCGTCGAGTTCGCAGAGGAACGAATCGATGGCGGCCTGGTCCAAGGCGTCCCAGCCGATCAGTTCGTCGGCGATGATGTCGTTGACGTTCTCGACCGCTTTCAAAACGCCTCTCCCCGCATACCGCGCTTTTTCCCCGTCGCGCAGTTCGACGGCTTCCTTTTCCCCCGTCGAGGCACCGCTGGGTATCGCAGCGCGGCCCATAACGCCGCATTCGAGGGCCACTTCGACTTCGATGGTGGGGTTTCCGCGCGAATCGAGTATCTCGCGTGCGATGACATCCTGGATTGTGGTCATGGGAACCTCTGTAAGAATGTGATGATCGTTGTTTTTCGATACCGTGTCCCCGATGAACCGGTCAGATTTCGCGCTTGACCGGCCGCGATGCGACGGCCTCCGAAACCTCGGCGACGAGTCGATCCGCCTCGTCGGCGGTTTCGGCCTCGGCGATGATGCGCAGGATCGGTTCGGTGTTGGACGGGCGGATGTGCACCCAACCTCGCGGGGAATCGAGACGGAGACCGTCTTCGTGATTTACCGTGCCGTCCGCGAAAACCTGCGTCGCACGGGCGAAAACCTCGTCGAGAGAGAGAGAACCGAGTGGGAGGACGGATTTGCGGATGGCGTAAGATGGCAGTGTTGCCCGGTACGCGGACGCAGTCCATCCGTTCACCGCAAGGGTATGGAGGACGAACAGCAACCCGACGAGCGAATCTCGAGCGGGATGGATGGAGGGAACGATAACGCCGCCGCTTCCTTCGCCGCCGACGACGGCCCCAGTTTCGAGCATTCTCTTCACGACGTTGATTTCCCCGACCGGCGTGCGATGCACGACTGCCCCGTGTTTCCGCGCGACGTCATCCACGGCGCGGGTGGTCGAAAGATTCACGACAACCGTTTTCGTTCCTCCCTCGCCGACCGCTGCAAGCACAGAATCCACGACGCTCGTGACCGTGTACTCCTCGCCGAACGGCTCGCCCCGCTCGTCGAAGAGGACCAGCCTGTCCGCGTCGGGATCCACCGCAACTCCCACGTCCGCCCCGATCGTGCGAACGGTTTCGCCCAGTTCCGCGAGGTTGTGCGGCAGGGGTTCCGGCGGGTGGGGAAACAACCCGGAGGCATCGCAGTACAGTGGAATAACGGAACAGCCCAGGCGGCGCAGCAGTTCGGGAACGATGACACTGCCCGCCGCATTGACCGCGTCGACGACGACACGGAACGCTCGCCGACGGATGGCAGCGACATCCGCCAGAGGACAGGCGAGCACCGCTTGGATATGTTCGACCGAAAAACCTTCCTCCACGCGACGCGATCCGACCGCATCCCACCGGCGGAACGGTTGGGGACCACTCCGGTGGATGCGGAGGAACTCGGCATTCTTTTCCGCATCGAGGAACAGACCGTCCCCGTCGATGAATTTCAACCCGTTCCATTCGGCCGGGTTATGGCTTGCCGTAATGGAGATGCCGCCCCCAGCACCGAAACGCTCGACACCGAGCTGGACCGTCGGTGTGGGCGCCAGACCGATATCGACTACCTCGGCACCGCAAAGGGCCAGTGTCCCGGCGACCAGTTCCTTTATCCCCCTGCCGGAAGGACGGCCGTCGTAACCGATCACGACACGTTTCGCGCCTGAAAGCTCTGCAAAAGCCACGGCATAGGAAACGATTTCCGGCGGAGTCAGTGAGACGCCGACAACACCGCGAATGCCCGAAATACTGACGATGGGTCGTTCCATGAAATCGTGTGAAAAGCGGGGATAAACTACGAACGAATGCTTCCAGAATCAACGACGATCGAGATTCCGGGACAGTCGTTCTTCTCGCTTCCCGGCGCTACCCGAGCCGTTGAACACCGACGGGCTTTTTCGTAGGTTGCCTCCGACATTTCGCCTTCGAGCGCAAAACCACCCCGCACGAGCCGCAAACCATGCACCGCCGAGAACTCCCCACGATTTTTCTCCGCCTTTTCCTCTCGCACCTTCTCCTTCTCTTCATCGCCTGCAGCAGCGCTTTTACCGTGTTTTCATGGTTGTTCGCCCCAGGCGTTTCGCTCTTTCTGCGGCACTCCCCGGTTGTTCTCCTCCCCGTCATCCTCGCTTTGATCGGAATCGCCGGCCTGCTCGCCCTCTGGACCGCGAACGCGATCCGCATTCCGCTTCAATCCCTGCCCGACTCCATCAAAACCGGTATTGAGAAGCGAATACCGAACCGATTCTTCAGGGTTCAAGAAATCGCCGAACTCGTCCTTCAGTTGAGTCATCGAGCGGAAGAGGGAGAAGACGGAGAAATGAGGGCGGAACCCGAGCAACCCCTCATGGATACGAACGACGAATACCACGTCGTCGTCACGGTGGATAACGATTTTCTCATCCGAGGCATCCTGGATTATGCATCGGATCTTCTCTCCCTCGATCCTTTCGATGCTGTCGGGAAGCATTTCCTCGACGTCTTCGAAGTCGAGGAAAGACGGGTCTCCTCGCACGCCGCCCTCCTTCGAATCCTCGATGAAGGCAGACGAGTCGATGGTTTCGAGACGCTCGTCCGACTCGAGACGGGGGACATTCTTCCCATGCAATGGTTCGAAACGAACCTCTTCGACCCGCACGGGGCGATTCTCGGGAAACGTCTCTACGGGAGGCTCGCCCCCTCGGTGCAGTCGTGAGGTCCTGCGCCGATGATATGGAGACTCGAACCGTGTACCGTCCCGGCGAGGGCACGACGGTAGCGTTCCGCCCGGTGAAGGTCGTCGAGCGGACCGACCACGACGTACCACCCTGCAGGGGCGAGGCGCAGGGAAGCGGGGTACCCGTGCGTGATGAGCACCTTACGTAGGGCATCCGCTTCAATACGATCCGGGAATACTCCCGTGGCGACGAGATATCGGCGCAGGGAGGTGTGAGACGGAGAGACCGCTCCTCGATGATCATATCTCGACGGGGTCTCTTTCATTCGTCTGTTTGTTTTGCCTTTCCCCTCCCGCGGCTTCCGTATTCCCGAAGATCGATCGAGCTTCCCTTGTTGAGGGATAACGACGGATACCATCGAGGTGTCTTTCGTCGTGCCTGCAGCGGTCGAATCCGATTTCCCTTGATTCGCCGTCCTCTTGATCATTTGCTGTTTCAACGCAGTGATATCCGTTTCCAGTTCCTTGATGTGGAAGGCACCGAGTACGACGGCGGCGAGAAGAACGATCAGCGCTCCCCATCGAAACATTTCCGCAATACCTGTTCGACGAGTCCTATTCGTTGCATTCACCATGGTCCGCCTCTCTTCATGTTTTCAGATGGGAAAATCTTCGTCTCCCTCTTGAATCGGTTCCGTGAGATCGCCCCCCCTCTTGAGAACGAGAGTGTAATACGCTGTGCCGCCTTCCCGCCGTGCAAATTCCAATGTACTTGCCATTTTCGGGACAGGCATCCCGAAAAAATACGCGATGCGATCGAGGATGTTGTCGAGTGCCTGTTCCTCCGAGGAACCCCACGATGCACACTCCGGTATGGAAGGTACCGTTACGTCGAACCCTTCATATCCCCGTTTGACGATGATTATCAGGTGCATGCGTCGAGTGTACGGAAGTTCGCGCCATGCGATGCGAAAATATAGTGGAAACGGCGTCGAAATATACTGTCATGGAACATCGGGTGATGGGAAGACGTTTGGGGTTTTCGAATGCCCGTTCGAATGGAAAACCGTTGTTCCCCTTCAAATTTTTCCCAGGCAGCGTTTTCATCTCGAATATCCTTGTACGGAAGGCCATCCATACCAAACGGTCTGCTCGATGTCGCGTTTCTTTGCGGGAACGAAAGGCCCGTTTGCGTCGCTCCGTCGAGAGTCGGAATTTATATCCACGCATGCACGAGCAGGAGACCTGTTTCCCTCAATCCGCTTTAAGTCCATGATGGAAGCAAACATGAAACGCTCTTCGGATGGATCCATGGCGTGCAACGGCACGCGGGTGAAGGGCATATTCCCGCGCTTTGTTTTCGTGGCTTGCTTTCTTCTCGTCCTCTCCTGCGGGAAAAGCGATCGAGGAAGGAATGACACAGCGAGCGGGGAAAGTACGCCCCCCCCCGGCGGGCAAACGGCACCCCTTCCTGCCGTTCCGCCACCGAGATATCACCTGCGCACTGCGGTTCTGGAAACCGTCGTCGAAACGAGGAACCCCTCCAGCCGCACCACCGTGAAAATCATCATTGCCGACTCGGGGAGACTCGAACTCCGCGACACGCGCACGACCCTGGGAGGTCAGCGTGAGACTTTGGAGGGCAAGACCCTCATTCGCGACGGGATGCTGTACACGCTGAACGTAAAGAACAAATCATTCACACGGATGTCTCTCGAAGATCCGCGGAATATGGATTTCGATTTCAGCAGGATACTGTCCGGCAAAATGCCGGACCTTACCGTCAAGGAAATCGGCAGGCAAACCGTTGCAGGTTTCCCCTGTACGATCTATCGCATGACATCCGAGAAAACCGGGCTTCAAGGCAAATTCTGGGTTTGGAACAATCTCCAGATCAAGGCGGATTACACCGTCGGGAATTATGCCGTTCGCACGCGCACCCTTTCCGTTCGCACGGAAACCGATGTGAAGATGGACGTCTTCAATATTCCCGAGGATTACCGTCTTGAAACGATGTCCCAGCCTCCCCCGCCATTGTGAGCCCGGCAGAGAGAATGTACAAATAGAGACCTCGGCCAAGCATTCCCTACCGATCCAAAGGGCGGGATGTGCGTTCTCCACGACCGCCCCGCATGCGGCAACGGAATCTCGTTTCCCGATATACGGGGGAATTGCATCACCGAGGAAAAGTTTCACCGAAGGACCAGCCGATTTTCACTCCGCCTTGCACCATCGAGTATCCCCCCAGATGGAGGACGTCCGATGCTTGTATCCTCGCGGGGTAAACGGCAAACTCCGTGAAAGGGATAACGGAGAGCGGTCCATGCACATCGATGATCATGCCGGTCCCCAAGGCAAACAAGGGTGCATAGGCGATGGATGAAAATGCGTTTCCCCAATCGGTTCGGATGCGAACGCCTCCCGCTCCACCCTGAACGTAGAACCCCCTCAGACGGACGAGGGGGTGAAAGCGCAGGGCAACCATGAAGGAGTAAATGGTATGCCGCCCCTCGAAGGGGATGCCGACAGGCCCGGTCGGGAAACAGTCGCATTCCGCGATCACTTTCGTTTTCTCGTACGAAGTCTCAAAGACGACAGCGAACTGAGGTTTGACCGGCAAGGACGCCTCGAATGCGAACGCGGGTGCGTCGGTGTATCGGATGTCGGCGTCGGCGCGATATTGGCCCACGTGTGTCGCCCACGACGCCCCGGCTGCGACAATACTCCCCCCGACGCGATCGGCGACAACCGACCTCCTGTCTGGTCCTGCCATGGGAAACCACGGGATATGGATCGAGCATGAGAACATCTCTCGCGGCAGCGGCGCTGCGATCGTGTATGGGTCATGCGGCATCGTGTGCCACTCCGAAGCAAAACCTACCGCCGCCTCAACCTCCTTCCATTCGAAACCTGTTTCGACGCTGAGTGTGAAGAGGTTCGCGAGCCCGGCACTGGGACCGGAGGTCGCGTTCCCGAAGAGGACACGTGCGTGTATGCCTATCGTCCCATCGTGCCATAAACCGCTCCACTGCAGGCCCACCGCCGTGTGAAGAGTCGCGTCGCGGGGAAAACGCTTCCACGACGGGAAGAAGGAGGCGAGGGATGATCGGGCCTTTCCGTCCTCGTCCGTCGCCGGAATCGGTTTGGAGATCGATATCATCAACGGGATGGAGAGGCCGCTGCTCTCGACGGCAGATGTCGCCATGGCAAGGCGGAATTCGGCGGGAGGGCCGATCGTTTCGCCGTTCAACGGGTCTGGGAACGGTACCCCGAAACCCATGAAGGATATGCCCGCCGTAATAGGTCGGTTCAAGAGACGGGAACGCCATAACCCGCCGGCGCCGTACGTCCATATCTCGATTCTCCGCTTGTCCGACGTTCGGTCGTTCCATCGGGCGTAACGTCCCGCGAACCCGGCGGACCAGGCGTTCCCGAGAGAAACGCCGCATGCGACTGCGATCGAAGACTCGAACGGCTCGACGAGATCCCCCGGTGCGACATTCGGGCCCGCGAAGTAATACCGATATGCGGGGACTTTCTGGAATGCATACTCCATCGCGAACCCGCCGGGCCACCGAGACGGCCGCAGGTTCACCGACACGGCGCGGACGGTGATGGGAAGGCAACAGTATGAGTAGACCGGTCGTCCGAAGAAGCTCAACCCCGCCCCTTCGCCGATGGCTGCCGATGCGGGGTTGAATCGCAGGGCGGATGATGGAGAGCCGTCGGGGTACGCTTGGTTCCCCGCCCCGATGCACGAGACCTGGTGCGGGCTTCGGAGAAGCAGTTCGAAGGCCCCGCTCTGTGCGGTCAGCCCTGAGGGGAAAAGGAGGAAAGCCGTGAAGAGCAGCGAGAAGAAATCGCTTGTATCGAGGTACGCGTAGGAGTGCGACATCGCGTTCCGTGAAAGAGGGCTCTCACCGCTTGGGGATACCCGTCTCTCATGCACTCTCGCCGCGTTTCAACCTTTCGTACAGTTCCACTTCCTCTTTGTTCCCGATGATGAGCGGTACGCGCTGGTGCAGGCCGGTCGGTTCGATATCGAGAATGCGGCGCGAGCCGTCCGATGCGGCGCCCCCTGCCTGCTCGAAGATGAATGCCATCGGAGAAGCCTCGTAGAGAAGCCGAAGTTTTCCCTTCCCCGTCGCCGTGTCGGCCGGGTACATGAACACGCCCCCGTAGAGGAGATTCCGGTGTAGGTCGGCGACCATCGAGCCGATGTACCGCGATGTCGTCTTGGCGTACCGCCCCGACCGGCTGTAGCGGACGATATCCGCGAAACGTTTCGTGGGTTCGTCCCAGATGTGGTAATTGCTATCGTTTGCGGAGAAGCACTTGCAGACGTCCGGGATACGGATATTCTCGTGCGAGAGAACATACTCGCCGATCATCGGATCCAGCGTGAAGCCGTGCACCCCGTTTCCCGTCGTGTACACGAACATCGTACTCGAGCCGTAAATGACGTACCCGGCGGCAACCTGCTTGGTTCCCACCTGGAGGAAATCCTCCAACCGGGCGGAACCGTCCGAACTGAGCATGCGGTGGATGGAAAAAATGGTCCCGACGGAAACATTCGCATCGATGTTCGACGACCCATCGAGGGGGTCGAACAACACGAGGTATCGGTTTTCTCCCGATGCCCGTGGGGGGAGTTGTATCATGTTCTCCTCTTCCTCGGAAGCCATCCCCGCCACGGAATCCATCCACCGAAACGTATCCTTCAGCACTTCATTGGCGAGAACGTCCAATTTCTGTTGCTGTTCCCCTTGAATGTTTTCGCGTCCGAATGAGCCCAACACGCCCGCGAGCCCTGCACGCTGGGCTTTCGAGAGTATGATTTTCGAGGCAAGCCCGATCCGCCTCAGGAGATTGGAAAAGACCCCACGGCTTTGCGGGTGTAACGACTGCTCCTTCGCGATGTAACTCTCGAGGGTCTCGAAATCCTTCCAGCCGGTGCCGTCCACGGTCGTCCTCCGTATTTGTTCTCTGAGTGACGCGGTATGGTCATCCCCGCACCCACCGCGGGTACGGGTGTGTCAGATTCTCTCCGTTGAGTCGCTTCATTCCTCTCGGAAAAACTACGAAATCGCTTGTACGATTTCCAGGAACCGGGAATGGGGTTCACTTTAAGGACGGCAGTCTTCCGGGCGTCCAGGGGGCGCCAGCCTCTTCGAGCCCTGCTTCCAGCCGAGGCATTCTCTCTCCGAGAAGCACTTCCATGCGAGACAAGAGTTCGGCAGCTGCCCGTTCGACGATCTCCAATTCCTCGCGGTGGCTCACTGTCGGGGTGGAGGTCGTCGTCCACCGGGATGAGGCAATGTTCGTCAGCCTTTCCACGACGGACACAGGCCCATTCTCGTTATGCCGCGCGTAGGTCGGATCGCCATCGATCGCACGGATGAGGTCGGCGGTCTCCTGCATCAGTCGGCGGCACTCGCGCCGGAGCGTATCGCCGGCAGAAGCAACTGCCTCGAGGGCATTCTCAATCAGCCCGAGGCGTGTCCGCATTTCGTATGCTGCTTGCTGGATACCGAGGACAACACGCTGGGCTTCCGCGACCCGTTTGTGGAACGCATCGAGCGCTCGAGAGTCCGCAGCGGGTAATGTCGCGAGGGGAAGAACCTTCGTCGTGAAGGATACCGGCCCTGCGAGAACCCGCTCGCCGATTTCATCCTTGAGAAGAAGCGTAACGCTGTATGGCCCTGGTGTCACGGGCATCCCGGAACCTGGCACAGCTCCGGGTTCGCGGACAGGCCGCATGTCCGCATAGCGCAAATCCCACGTGATTCGGTGTATCCCGTCTGCATACGGCGCCGTCAAGCGGCGTACGCTCTTCCCCTCCCCGTTCCGGATGTCGAACAGGAGCACCGGCGGCTTTTCCTCGTCCTCCAAGCGTAGTTCCTCGATCGTCGGATAGTGGAACGGCATATTTTTTTTCACGGCTTCGCGCTCCGCCTCGCGGCGCATTTCCTTCTTCGATTTCCATGGGTCGCGGATGAAGTAGGTGAACGTTGCTCCGAACGGCGGGTTCGGCGCGGTGAAAAAAGTTTCGCCTTGCGAAGCGTGCTGTCTCGCCCGGCTGGGAATGTACATCCATGCGTCTTTGACGGGAAAGAGAAACGCAGCGGAATCGAGTGCGTTCGCGGCAAGGCTGCGCAGAGGCGCGTAGTCGTCGAGAATGTATATCCCTCGCCCGAATGTGGCGACCACCAAATCGTTTTCTCTCCGCTGAATCGCGATATCCCGCACCGCCGCAGGGGGAAGACCGCCTTTCAATTTCACCCATCCCTTCCCACGGTCCGGTGTGAAAAAGACCCCGAACTCCGTCCCCGCAAAGAGCAGGTTTGGAAGGACATGGTCCTCTTCGATCGTATACACGGACCCTTCATCGGGCAGATCGCCTGAAATAGGTAGCCAGGTTTTCCCGAGGTCCGGGCTCATGAGAATGTACGGCCGGAAGTCGCCCATTTTATGATTATCGAAACATGCGTACACCGTCCTAGGCTCATGGCGCGAAGCCCGGACACAACTGACGTATGTTCGATCGGGAATACCCGGGAAGGAAACGATTTTTCTCCAATTCGCACCGCCGTCCTCGCTGATATGGATGAGACCATCGTCCGTCCCGGCAACGAGAAGACCTTCCACGAGAGGCGATTCGTCGAATGCGACGATGTTGCCGTAAAACGATGTCGATGCGTTCTTCGCTACCGCGTCCGGCCCCCACACCCTGCCCATGACGGGAAGAGTGTTGCGGTCGATTCCGCGGCTGAGATCCGGGCTGATCACGCGCCAGCTGTCGCCGCGGTCGTCACTTCGGAACACGACGTTCGAACAGAAATACAAGCGCGTCGGGGAATGCGGGCTGATGAGCAGAGGGGAATCCCAGTTCCATCGATAGGGCGGTTCCCCCGGCCGGGGTTTCGGCTGGATGGGGATGCGCTCCCCACTCGCACGGTCGAACCGTACGAGCCCTCCGTACTGCCACTGCGCATAGATGATGTTCGGGTTCGAGGGATCGACCTGTGGCTCGAAACCATCTCCACCGACGAGGTGGAACCAGTCTTCGTTCATGATGCCGTCCGCTTTCAGCGTACGGGACGGCCCCCCGAGACTGTTGTTGTCCTGCGTCCCTCCGTAGACGAAATAGAACGGGCGTGTGTCGTCGACGGAGACGCGGTAGAATTGGGTGATGGGGAGATTCTCGAAGAAACGCCATGTCTCGCCGCGATCGTAACTCTCGTACAACCCGCCGTCTCCCCCGACGAGTAGATGGTCGGTGTTCTCCGGATCGATCCACAGGGCATGGTCGTCAACATGACGGTGGCGGTTCCCGAGAGCGCGAAACGTCTTCCCGCCATCGTCGGTCACCATGAGAATGGTGTGGAAATTATAAACACGGTCAGGGTTGGCCGGATCGCAGACCAGTTCCTGGTAATACTGGGCAGCATCCGAAACGAAGGAGTTCCGTTTCTCCCACGTCGCGCCCCTGTCCGTGGAACGGAAAAACCCGCCCTGACCGTTCGCAGCCTCGATCGTCGCATAGACGATATCGGGGTTCGAAGGCGCGAGTGCGAGACCAATGCGTCCGAGATCGACGTTGGGTATCCCGTTCCTCAGCGTGTCCCACGTTTGTCCCCCATCCCGTGTCCGGAAAATTCCGGCCTCCGGTCCGCCGTTGATGAGGGTCCAAACATGCCGGCGCCTCTGGTATGCAGCAGCGTACAAGATTTCAGGGTCGCGCGGATCCATCACGACATCCGTGACACCCGTGTTCTCGCTGATTGTCAGTACGGCTTTCCATGTCTTCCCTCCGTCGGTCGTCTTGTACAGGCCCCGGTCGCCACCGGGCGCCCAGAGCGGACCCTGCACCGCGACATAGACGATATTGGAGTTCCGGGGGTGAATGACGATGCGCCCGATGTGTTCGGAACGTTTCAATCCCATGCACTTCCAGGTCGTGCCGCCGTCATCCGATCGATACACCCCATCGCCGTATGAGACACTGCGCTGGCTGTTGTTCTCGCCCGTCCCGACCCAAACGGTGTGCGGGTTCATCGGATCGACAGCGACACAACCGATCGAAAAGGATTTCTGCCCATCGAAAACAGGCTGCCACGTCGTCCCGCCGTTCGTCGTCTTCCATACCCCACCACACGCGACACCAATGTACCATGTCCGCGGGCGGGAGGGGTGCACGGCGATATCGATAATGCGCCCGGACGTCAGGGCCGGCCCGATAGAACGGAAAGAAAGCCCGTCGAATGTTCTGGACTGCATGGGTTTTTTCTCGTTGCCGCCCACCTGTTTTTTCCCCTGGGAATGAACAGCTGGGGCCAAGAGGCTGGTGAACAGGACACAAACAGCCGTGACGGCGATGCGACCTTTCATGGTGAAACCCTCGCAGAAAAAAGGAAGAGTGTCGGGCAAGCAGGCAGCGTTTTTCCCCATTCGGGGATGTGCACTCAAGGTGAGCAGACTCTTGCCTCATGAGCGGCCTTGATGCGGAACATGGGATTTTTTGGCGATTCCGTCAATTGTGGAACTTCCGCATCCATCCGAGAACTGCGGATGCTCGGTTCTTTTCTCCGAGTGACAGCGCGGAGAATCATGAAAGAGAAACGGCTCGCGTTTGCAGATTTTTACAACGGCGGGCATGTTGCATAACGAGAAACGGCACGGCAGGCATGGAAGACGATTTTCGAAAAGAAGTCATCGCGTACTACGACGAGTTCTACCGACGTGAAGACTTCCGATATTACTCCCCCTCTTTCACGCGCCGTATCCTCTCTGCTCTGTGTTCCCGAGCGGGAGTGAAACCCGGCGCTCGCGTTCTCGATATCGGCTGTGGTACGGGACATTACACGGCTATCTTCCAGGCCATGGGGTACGATGCGCTGGGGATCGACATCAGCCGCACCGCCGTGGAGCGCGCCCGCGAACTTCACCCCGAATCTCGTTTTGCGGTGGAGGACGCGACGCGGCTACCGTTCCCGAAGGCATCGTTCGACCTGATTTTTTCGCTCGGCGTGAGCGTCATGAGCACCCCCGACCTCACCTCGATCCATGCCTACATCCGCCACCTCATGGAATTCGTCGCGCCCGGTGGTTCGTTGATCCTCATCGGCGGGAGCGACCTGTCGGGGCGCCGTTCGAAGACATCCAGCTGGCTGTACCACACGTGGGATGAGATCCGCCGCTTCGTCCCGAACGGTCCGTGGACCACCGAGGGACCTTACCTTACCCATTTCCGTTTCGTGGCCGCCGTCCCTTCCCTTTCCCTGTCCATGCTCCTCACGACCATTCTGCGGTTTCTCCCGCTGAAAACGGTTTGGAAAACGGTGTACCTCATCCGTGCACAGGGGCATGAAAAGGAGTAAGATGTACTGCAGGCGTGTCTTTAACTCAGGACCCTGAGAGGTACCGCTCTTTCGTGAGAGGAGGGGAAACCGTACCGCCCAGAGACCTCTTCCAACGAGCCAGCAGGTATTTTCCCATACGCCCTCGCAATCTGAAGGGTCATTCCGGGCGCGCTATCGCCGGGAAGGCATAGGGCACCCGCCCGAAAAGAAAAGGGACATGCGCGTCCTGCCTTCTGGGCGTTTCGCGTTTTCGCTTTGCCGTCGAAGGGTATGCCGACGAGCTTGACAACGAGAAAAAGCCTGGGTATATTTAACCAAAGAGTTTAACCATTTGACCAATATCTTGGAGCGATGCAAGCGGAACGGACATACACGGCGACAGAGAAACGGATCTTCCGCGCCGCCATATCCGTTTTCGGGGAGCGCGGCAAACATGGGGCCCGCGTTCGCGACATCGCTCAACGGGCAGGGACCAATAAAGCACTCGTGCACTACTATTTCCGTTCGAAGGAACGATTGTATTCCGAGGTTTTCCGCTACCTGATCACGACGATGTTCCGGTTCATTGCACAGGCCGTCAAGGAGAGCGACGATTTCGCGGACATCATCCGCACATTCATCGACCGTTATTTCTCCCTCCTCGAAAAGAACAGGGATATCCTGCGTTTCATGTTCCGGGAGATCCTGGCAGGTGCAACGGCATTCGGGAAAGAATTGGAACAGATATACACGACCGATCAACGAACTCCACCGCATATCTTCTTCGAATCCTACGAGCGCGCTGTCCGCCGGGGCGAGATCCGCGATATCGGTGCCGTCCAAACGCTGTTAACCATGATCGGCGCGTGCGTCCTCTCTTTCATGGCGCCGCCGATCGTCTTCGCTCTATACCCCATGGAACGGAAAACGCGTAAGCAGTTCATGAACGAGCGGAAAGAGCACATCTTCAACATCCTCTATTTCGGTCTGCAACCCCGTGTGGAGTCCCCTGCATGAGTCGAATGCCCGCTCTTTTCCTTTGCCTCTTAGCGGTATTCCCCGTCGCCGCATTTCCCCAGCCGCGGTACTCCTCGTCGTCTTTGCGCGACCTTGCCGAGCGCCGCTTCGAGCGCGTGCGCATCGAGGAAGCCGGTCTCGAGCAGTCGCGCCTCACCGCCGCGAGCGCCCGTACAGCGCGGTTTCCTCACCTCGACCTGACCGCACAGTACACCCATATCAGCGAGTACGGGAAGATCGAGTTCTCCATTCCAGGGCTTCCCGTTCCACCGCGCACGATCTCCTTCGGTGACGGGAATATCGCCGAGGCTGCTGTGAGCGTGACGGCACCGCTGTTCACGGGTTTCCGACTCACCGCTGCCGAAGCCGCTGCGGAGGAGCGTGTTCGTATGGCGGAACGGACGGTCGCGAACGCCGTCCTCGAGGCGCGTCTCGCGACCCTGCGCTCATGCCGCCTGGCACAAGCGGCCCGGGCGAGCATCGCTATCGTCGACACGCAGCGCGCCTCACTCGAACGCCTGCTCGACTTCCAGCGCCGCCGCTTGGAACAGGGTCAGGCCATCCCCTTCGACACTCTCGTGATCGCGGCGCGCATTGCCCAGCTCGCCGTCGAACGGGCATCGGCGGAGGGCGCATTCCGGAACGCACTCGCTTCCATCCGCCAGTTAACGGGACTCGAGGGGCCCTTCGATATCGAGGATGAACCGCCGGGTTTCGAGATCGCCGCGGAAACGCGTTCGCTCCGTGAACGTGCAGAGGAACTCTCCATCGAGGCGTTTCGGCAACGGTACGACCTGCTGAATCTCGGTTCTGCAAAAGTGCTTGCCGAACACGGGGCTACCTCCGCCCGGGCCGGGATGTACCCGTCGATCTTCGCCTCAGCCTCTTTCCGGTTCGGCCGACCGGGAGTCGACCAGGTGAAGAACGAGTGGATGGACTATTATACCGTCGGGATCCGTATGGATTGGAACCTGTGGAACTGGCATGCCGATCGACGGGCTGTCGAGGCGCAGGAACTCGAAGCGCGCAAGATCGACTTGCAGATCGCCGCTCTGCGCAATACCATCCGCACCCGCATCGATATGGCCTTGAACGATTTGGAAACCCGTTGTCGGACCCTCGAGCTGTTGACCATTCAAGCCGACAACGAACGCGCCAAGCTGGAACTGACGCGAGCACGACTCCGCCAAGGCCTGGCCACCCCCACCGACGTCGTCGAAGCGGAAACGGCTTTGACAACCGCCCTCCTCCGGCATGAACAGGCTCTATGCGAGTACCTGAACACCCGGAGCGAGCTCGGTGCCCTCTTGGGGAAGGAATGGTAACGATGCCCACACCCACCCTTCCTCTCACCCATGATGAACACGCTCAGAGACACAGACACATGAAACGTCTTTCGTTCCTCCTCCTTGTCGCCGTCGCTTGTTTCGGCTGCGGCGACGACCGTCGAGACACCCTGACGTTCACCTCGACCATGGACGTCAACACGATCCGCGTCAGCGCGCAGGCGGGCGGCACCGTCGTCGATCTCTCGTTCGAGGAAGGCGATCGCGTGGATTCCGGGCAGGTCCTGCTCCGCCTCGACACCGAGAAACCCGCACTCCAACTCGAACAGAGCCGTGCCGCCCTGGATGAACTCGCTCAACAGATCGAAGCGAGCCGGGCGCAAGCCCAGGCGGCCGCCGTTCAGCGGGACAATCTCCGGATGCGGTACGAACGGTTCTCCGCTCTCCTGGAGTCCGATGCGACGACGCGCCAGTCCGTCGACGACCTCTACACACAGCTGGAGGCGGCGGAACAGCAGTTGCGCGCTTCCCGCAGCACCCTCGAAGCTCTCGAAAGGAAACGGAGACAGGTCGATGCGGGCATTCGGCTCATGGAACGCCAACTTCGCGATGCCGTCGTCACGGCACCGGCCTCCGGCATCGTTCTCGTTCGCTATGTCGATAGAGGTGAACTCGTCATGCCGGGCTCCCCCCTCTGTGAACTTGCCGATCTCTCTACGCTCTGGGCAAGGGTTTACATCGCGGAACCCGACCTGCCCTCCCTACGTCTCGGACAGCAGGTCATCCTGCGGGCAGACGGCCTGCCGGGCAAGGAATTCACGGGCGTCCTGACATGGATTTCCGACAAGGCAGAATTCACTCCGAAGACCATTCTCACCGAGGAAACAAGGACGACCCTGGTCTTCCCTGCCCGCGTCACGGTGCGTAACCCTGAAGGTCTCTTGAAAATCGGCATGCCGGTCACCGTCACGGCGAGAAAGGCCGCCCTGTGAAAAGCGCAGTGTCGATCCAAGGCCTGGCGAAGTCCTACGGCACGACACGAGCGGTCGACGGCCTCGACTTGGAGATCGAACAAGGCGAATTGTTCGGGATCATCGGCCCCGACGGCGCGGGGAAAACCACAACGATGCAGATCCTCGTGACGTTGATCCCGCCGGACAAGGGCGAAGTGCTCGTCGGTGGTCACGACGTCCGGACCGGTATACAAGCTATCCGTTCGCTCGTGGGGTATATGCCTCAGCGATTTTCTCTTTACCCGGATCTGTCCGTAGAGCAAAACATCGATTTCTTCGCGGAACTCTTCGGGGTACCGAAATCGGAGATGGCTGTCCGGAAACAGAGGCTCTACCGTTTCAGCAGGCTCGGTCCCTTCGCGAAACGACTTGCGGGGAAGCTGTCCGGTGGGATGAAACAGAAGCTCGCCCTCTCGTGTACGCTCGTCCACGATCCGGAAATCCTCATCCTCGACGAACCCACTACAGGCGTCGACCCCCTTTCGCGTCTCGAGTTCTGGGAGATTCTCCACCACCTTCATCGCATGGGCACCACCGTCATCGTCACCACGCCGTACATCGACGAGGCGCTTTCGTGCGACCGTGTCGCCGTCATGCACGGCGGTCAATCGCTCGCCTGTGGGACGCCCGACGAACTCGTCTCCCTGTTCCCGCACAAATTGTACGCGATCCGGGAGCCGGGCATATCCCTCCACGACACGCTCGTCATGTCCATCCGCGGTGTATTACGAGTTGCCGCTTTCGGGGACAGCCTCCATGTCGCCGCCGAGCCGGACACATCCCCCTCACAGCTCGAGACCGAGCTTTCGGCCGCCCTTGGCAGGGGGATCAATCTCGAACCCATTTCCCCTTCGCTCGAAGACGTTTTCATCCACCTCATTCACACGAAGAGAAACGATGGGGCCTGATACCACCGTATCTGTTCGTGGACTCACACGGGATTTCGGGTCGTTCCGGGCGGTCGACGACGTGTGGTTCGAGGTACACACAGGCGAAGTGTTCGGTTTTCTCGGTGCGAACGGTGCCGGGAAGACAACCCTCATACGGATGTTGTGCGGCCTGCTCGAACCGACAGCCGGGACTGCGACGGTTTGTGGACTGGATATCCGGACGCGGACACGGGATGTGCGGCGCATCATCGGCTACATGAGTCAGAAGTTCTCCCTGTATGAAGACCTGCCCGTCCGGGCGAACATCGAGTTCTTCGGCGGTGTGTACGGTTTGCCGCGCTCAGCGCTCAAGCGGAGTATCGCGAGGCTGACCGCCGAGTTACAGCTGGAGGAATACGCTTCCGCGCAGACCCGAAGCTTGCCGCTGGGCATCAAGCAACGGCTGGCACTGGGGATCGCCCTTCTCCACAATCCCTCCGTCCTCTTCCTCGACGAACCGACGGCGGGCGTCGACCCCATCATCCGGCGGAATTTCTGGCGCATCATCTACGACATCGCAGGACGCGGTTCGACCGTTTTCGTGACGACACATTACATGGAGGAAGCCGAGTATTGCAACCGCCTTCTCATCATGCACCAGGGGAAAATCATCGAAACGGGTTCCCCCTCCGAACTGAAAACGCGCCACGACCGCCCCACCATTCGCGACGTTTTCATCCGCTTGATTTCCGAACGCATGCAGGAAGAGAACGCCGTATGAGATCGAAGACGAGAAACGGTTCCCCGATATGAAACGTCGAGTCTTCGCCGTCATCCGTAAGGAATTCATCCACATCGCACGGGACTTCCGGTCCCTCATCATCATCCTGGTGATGCCCGTCCTCATGATCGCGCTGTACGGCTACGGCATCACACTCGATATGCGTTGTATCCGTTTCGCCGTCGTCGATCTATCCCGCACACCGCAGAGCCGCGCCCTGATCGCGTCTTTTACCGGGAATGGCTTCTTCCGGGAAGTGGCGGGCGACTACACGCCGGACGATGCCCCGTCCCTTTTCCGGCAGCGTCGCATACAGATGATGCTGGTCATTCCCCGGGATTTCGCCGCTTCGCTGGCAACACAGGCGGAAACGACCGTGCAAGTCCTCGTGGACGCCACGGATGCGAACGTGGGGACGTACATTCACACATACACCGAGCAGGTCCTCCAGGGGTACGCATCTTCCCTCTCCGGCGCCGTGCAACCGATCCTTCGTCTGGAACCCCGCCTGCTCTACAACCCGGACCGAAAGAGCACACACTTTTTCGTCCCGGGGCTGATCGCCGTCCTGCTCATGCTCGTCAGTGCCCTGCTCACGTCGATCACCATCACCCGGGAACGGGAGAGCGGCACGATGGAGCAAATCCTGGTTTCCCCGATTCGCCCCGTCGAAATCGTCATCGGCAAAGTGATCCCGTACATCACGATCGGCTTCGCCGACGGTGCCCTCATCCTCGCTTCCGCCCGTATCCTGTTCGGAACGCCGGTCCACGGAAGCCTCCTGCTCCTCGCCCTCCTCGGGACGGTGTATGTTTTCGTCGCGTTGAGCTTCGGTCTCCTGGTCTCGACCGTCGCTCGAACGCAGGTGATCGCGATGTTCATGACGGTCATGCTAACGATTCTCCCCACGTTCCTGCTGAGCGGGTTCCTCTTCCCCGTCGCCAGCATGCCCACCGTTCTCCAATACCTCTCCCGCATCATTCCCGCCACGTATTTCCTCGTGATCATCCGCGGCGTCATGCTGAAAGGGGTGGGGATTGCGGAATTGTGGTTACCGATCGTCTCTCTCTGTGCCATCGGGACTTTCATCCTCAGCGTTGCTGTAATGAGGTTCCGCATTTCCCTCGAGTGACCCCGATCAGGCGCCGGCAATGAGACAGGTTTTCTACCTCATGCAGAAGGAGTTCCGTCAGATCGTGCGGGACCGCTTCATGATCGCTCTCCTCTTCGTCGCCCCGCTCGTCCTCATCTTCGTGCTCGGCAACGCGGTCACGACCGAAGTTCTCGGCATACGCATGGTTTTCTACGACGGCGACCGCACGCCCTTTAGCCGCGAACTCCTCGCCCACTTCAGGGATTCGCGGTACTTCCGTATTGTCGGGTACGAGAGCCGTTACCGCGAACTCACTCGGCTCATGGACAGGGGAGAAGCGCAAGTTGCGGTCGTTCTGCCCGCGGGGTTCCAGCGCGACATTCTACGAGGTTCGGCTCCAACCGTCCAGGTCCTCGTCGATGCGTTGGACGGGAATTCCGCAGGGGTCGCTTTGGGATATGTGACGGACATCGTCCGCCGTTTCCACAAACAGGCCGCCGTGTCGATGCCTCTGCCGGTCATCCCCACCGGCGGGAGACGTGTCGCCGCGGAAACCCGGTTCTGGTACAACCCGAACCTCGAGAGCCGTGTCTTCATCATCCCGGGCATCATGGCTATCCTTCTCGTCATCACGACGGTCCTCCTGACCAGTTTGGGGATCGTCCGTGAAAAGGAGATTGGGACTCTCGAACAGCTCATGGTGACGCCGATCCGCTCGTGGCAGCTCATTGCAGGGAAGACGCTCCCGTTCTGCGTGGTCGGCTTCATCGCAGCCATCCTCTGCATGGTATTCATCAGGATCATTTTCGGGATCGGGATCGCGGGCAGCATCCTCCTGCTTGCCGTGGAATCCGTCCTGTTCATCCTCACGACTCTCGGCATGGGCATCCTCGTCAGCACCATTTCTCATTCTCAGCAGCAGGCTCTGTTCATCGCGTGGTTCTTCATGATCTTCGGTATGATCCTCTCCGGCTTTTTCATTCCGATCGCCAATATGCCACCCCTGATCCAGGTTCTCACCTATGCCAATCCGGTGCGGTACTATATGACCATACTCCGTGAAATCTACCTGAAAGGCACGGGTTTGTCCGACCTCGTCGAGGAAACCGTCGCTCTCGCCGTCTTCGGCACCGTCGTGTTCTCCGCTGCCGTTCTCCGCTTCCGCCGTACCCTACGGTGACCAGGCACCCTCGGGTACGCCTTGCCTCTGACGGTTTTCCGCTCTAATTTCCTCCGGCGATTTCACCGTCTCGGATACGATCCTCCCGCAGCGCATCCCTCGCGAGCGGTGACATTGCACGTGGAATCCGCTCACATCATCCTCGAGGCGACATGGAATACTACTGGTGGTTCGTCTTCGCCCTCGTGTTTTTCATCATGGAGATCATCACACCGGGTTTCGTTCTCATGTGGTTCGGAATCGGGGCGCTCATCTCCGGCGTATTGGACCTGCTCGGCGTACACGACATCATTCTCCAGGTGATCGTATTCGTCGTGACCTCCATCGTGCTCGTCTCCCTCTCCCGCACGCTCTTTAAAAATGTTTTCATGCGCTCATCCCCCGGCGCCGGTCTGAAGACGAACGCGGAAGCGCTGATCGGGAAGACCGGTGTCGTCACGGAAGCCATCGACAACGAGCGCAGCACGGGCAGAATCCTGGTCGATGGGCAAGACTGGGCGGCCCGCTCGGAAAACGTCGAGGTCATCCGACCGAGCGAGCGCGTCCGCGTCACGGGATTCGAAGGGGCACGTCTGATCGTCACGCGAGCATGATCGGTTCGTATCCCCTGCCCTCGCACTCCCGACGATACCCGCTACCTACCCCTTTTCATTACATCCGGAGTTCCCATGGAAGCCGTCACCATCATCCTCATCATTATCATCGTCTTCGCATTCATCGTCGCCGTCAGCAGTATCAAGATGGTCAGCCAGGCGACGGTGAAGATCATCGAACGGCTCGGGAAATACCATAAAACGGCGACGTCGGGACTCAATATCATCGTTCCCTTCATCGACTCGGTCCGCGCGACGCTCGACCTGCGCGAACAATTGACCGATATCGAACCCCAGCCGGTCATCACCCGCGACAACGTCACCATGGAAGTGGACTGCGTCGTGTACTGGCAGATCATCGATCCGATCAAGGCCGTCTATGAAATTTCCCAGCTCAAGTACGGCATCCAGCAGTTGACGCTCAGCGCCCTGCGCGCCGTCATCGGCGAGATGGATCTCGACCACACGCTCGCAGGCCGGGACCAGATCAACACGAAACTGCGTGCTTCCCTCGACAGTGCAACGGACAAGTGGGGCGTCAAGGTGATGCGGATCGAGTTGCGGAACATCCTTCCTCCGGAAGACATCCGCCTCACCATGGAGAAGCAGATGACCGCGGAGCGGAACCGCCGCGCGGTCATTCTCGAGGCTGAGGGGGAAAAGCAGGCGGCCATTCTCCGCGCCGAGGGACAGAAGCAATCGGCCATCGTGGCTGCCGAGGGCAAAAAGCAATCAGCCATCCTCGAAGCGGAAGGCCAAGCCGAGGCACGGCTCCGCGTCGCGAACGCGGAAGCACAGGCGATCACCGTCGTGTCGCAAGCTTTGAAAACGCAGGCGGGCGACCCGGCAAGCTATCTCGTCGCGATGAAGTACCTCGAGTCGTTGAAGGATATTTCCTTCAACGCCCAGAAGATCGTATTCCTCCCCTTCGAGGCGGCGGGGGTCATGGGATCCCTCGGCGGCATGAAGGAAATGCTCGGGCACATCGGGGTGAAGTGATCCGGCAACGAGATCGTCACACGGCATACCCAGCGGGGGGATCCCGGAATCGCCCTTTCCTTCCTTGAAGAGAACGGCTCATGGACATTCCACCCATGAGCCGTTCCGTTTTTCCAGGAAACAGCCGATGCCATCTCGGTGGACTGGTGCATTTTCATCCTGCTATGGGAATGATTCTCTTCCGTCCCGTTGTACCGTCCAGCAGGTGAATGCGTTTTTCGTATCTCGGAGCGGTTTTCACGATCGATCCCGCCGGCACGGAGATGACACCTCTCGGTGAACCATTTTGCCTTTCGAACGTACATTCCATGAGCTGGGAACCGAACACGATACTTTTCGTCTAATCTCTTCGCAACGTGGATCCTCAAGCACCGCCGACGACACAGGCTGAGAACCCCCGGCAAGCAACCGATACCGCAGGTGACCTGTCGGACGATTTCCTCGTCATGAAATTCCAGGCGGGCGATCGGAATGCGTTCCGCATTCTCTTTGACCGGTACCGTGAACGCGTACGGAATGTCGTCTACAATATCCTCCATGACGTATCCGCTCTCGACGATATGGCACAGGAGATTTTCCTTCGTGTGTACGACGGTTTGTCGAATTTCCGCTTCGATTCCGCGTTCTCGACATGGTTGTACCGAATCGCCGTAAACCGGTGCCGCGATGAAATCCGGAAACGCCGCATCCGGCGAGTTTTTTCCCTTCAGGCGATCATGGAAAGCGGCAACGGGAAGATGCTGTCGAGTCTGGCTTCATGCCCGCCCGGCGAACCCGATATAGGAGACGCAATCCGTGAAGCCCTCGCACGTTTACCCGACCGATACCGCATTCCCGTCGTCCTCCGCGATATCGAGGGTTTCCGGTACGAGGAGATCGCACAGATAACCCAAACGGAAACGGGAACAGTGAAATCCCGTATCGCACGGGGACGTGCGATCCTGAGAACCCTCTTGTCGCCATACCGCGATGGGAGACCGTTGTCCAGTCGAAAGGAACGGAAAGACGGAACGATGAACGATGAAACGATTGCGTGATCAGAAGATCGTCGAACTTCTCTCGGCTTACCTCGACGATTCCCTTCCCATGGAGGATCGTCGTTTCCTCGAGCGGAGGTTGAAAGAGGAACCGGAACTCCTAGGGTCCCTGGAAAACCTGCGCTCCGTCCGCGATGCGCTTTCCCGTGTTCGACCGATTCCGCCGAACGACGGCATGTGGGCGAAGCTCTCTTCGCAGCTCGTAGATCGTGAGAAACCGCTGGTAAGCGAACCGTCTGTCCGTGGGGGGCTGCTCGTCCCCGCAGCGGTTGTCGTGGGAGCGCTCGTGTTCGTCGCATCCATGGTGTACATCTTCACCCGACACGGAGGTATCATCCCCGCGATTACGGAAACGAGAGACCGCGTTCGTACCGTCTACGTCGAAACCTTCGGCGGCGAGTGGATCATGCCGTTGTACCGAAAGACCACGAGGGATCATGCACTCCGGTTCGCCCTCTTCGGTACACTGGATCTGGATGAACAGGGTACCACACTCCACGTCAAGCGGACGCAGCGAAACAAACTTCGCATCGATCTCGGGAAAGCCCCCACCGCCGCTTTGACGAGAGATGCATTCTTCAGACAGCTCGAGATTACCCCCCGGCAACGGGCTACCATCGACACGCTGCTCGAGCTCGCCCGCGCACGCATCGAAACCGGCGTCCTCATGGACAAGGACCGTTCTCTCCTCATCGACCCCGATCTCGCGACACTGAACGTCGACCTTCTCGCCTCGATCGCGTCGACACTCGAACCGGCTCAACGCGTACGTTTCGACCGCTACCTCGACGGCCTCGGCGTCGCATACGGTATCTCGACGGAAAGCAAACTCCCGCCTGCCTCGCCACGGGTGCTTCTCCAATACGCCAGTGCCATGCCCGCTCGAGACCGTCGTTTCGTCGTCCTCGACCGGGACGGTGCCCTCGTACGGCGTGTTACCGTGAACATGGACAGCATACAACGCGCGGTGACCGCATTCGCGAGCTCGTTTCCTTCGATCGCAAATCGGATTGAGAATATCCGCAATGTGTACCTGATGGGCGACACCACGGTCATCGATATGTCGAGGACTTCCGCTGCCCGCAGAACCGTCACGGAGGAGCGGGCCGATCCGGAACCTGCCCGTATCCTCTTTCGGAAAAATTTCATCTCGCCATCCGGAGAAGCCGTCAGTGTGATCATCGAAGACGCGGAACGTCCCCCATTCCCCCCATCGCCTGAACGTTCGACGTCCGGAAGTCATGAACTGATCGTTCGACCCGCACGGCTTTCCATCGAAATGGAACTTGCAGACGATATCGCAGACCGAAGCGCGGGAGAGGGGATTCAGGCATTCCGCTTTGCCGCGGAACACTACCGTTCCCTCATTCGACTTCGCCGCACCTACGAGGATGCCGCACGGTATTACGAGCGGGGGAGAACGTTACCAAGGCTTCCCCGGCCGGACACGGCTGCCAGACCACGAAGAGGACCTTCCGTGTTCCCGGGAAACGAATCTTTTTCCATGCCTTTCGAACACCAGGTTTTTCCTTCCCCCGAACGCGACATGTTCCCTTTCGAGCTGGTTGTCCCGCCTATCCCTGGATTCCCTCGTGACTCCTCGCTTCACCGCATGCTCGAATCGCTTCGAGGGATGGGAGACAGTATCAAAATTCGCATCCTCGAAAAGGAGGGCGACCGAAAATATCGAAGGAGCACTCGGCCACCCGATGAAAGCACGCCTGCCCGCTCCGGAAAAGACACTCCTTAAGTGGTCCGTCAGCGGTTCGCCGAGAGCACGACCTTGACAGCACGCCACTTCCCTCTCGCTGTCGACGCGCACACAAAGTATACACCGGCCGGTAGAAGGCTCCCGTCATCGGCCCTCCCGTCCCAGACGGTAGATCCGATCCCGGGACGGTCTTCACCCTCGAGGAGCGTCCTCCTGGAGCGGCCGAGAACGTCGCGTACCACGAGGCTCAAACGGTTACCGGAAGAGAGCGCCCACGGGACGACGCACATTCCCAGCGTCGGGTTCGGGTAAACGGGACCAATACCGAAATCTTCCATTTTCTCGAACCGCGATACGGGATCCCCCGGTGCCCGGATGATGAGTCGGTTCCCTCTTTTCGTCACGCGGAATCGGCGCACCGTCAGCAGTCCGTGTTCATCCGGAGTCACCGTCCCTCCTTGCACGAATTCCTCGTTGGGCAACTGCCGGTTTTGCCACTCGTACGAGACGTGCGGGAAGACGCGGAACGATTGCAGTCGTCTCGGTGTCACATCGACGGTTCCGGTATCCGGGACGGTCTCGTATCCCTCTCGGGCGGGATCGAACACACGAAGAACCACCTGGTATCTGTAGAACTCGTCGACGATTCCACCCGCGAAATCGTTCCAGGGACATGACCACTCGAGGGCTGCGTTGTAATAGGAAAGTCGACCCGGCCGGTCGAGGTTCAGGGAAAAATTCGTGAACGCCGGGAAGCTGACATCACGGCGGAAAGAAAACTCGCTGAAACGAAAATTCGGGGTGTCCAGAAAACCTAACCAGGTGTGGTCCATCTCGATCGCCGCACCGGTCCACCCCCGCCTTGCGTCGCGTGCCATAACGCGCGACCATGGCAAACCCTGTGTTTCCCACTCGATGACGTCATCCATCGTACCGTGCGCCGTCACGATGTATGCCGTTTCCCACGCCTGCATGATCGACATCGTGCGTTGATGGTTCATCCAGGTCCAAACATCCGTTCCGTCGTATG
>JARYLZ010000060.1 GCA_029907355.1 Bacteroidota bacterium
CATCATCTCCGGGACGATCGTCGTCTTGTACCGCTCCAAGAGGCGCGGCACACCCGCCGGGTCGTCCCCGTGCTCGACTTCCTTCTTCGCTTTCGCTGCGGGTTTCGCCGCAGCTTTCTTTTCCTTTTTCGTCTCGGCCATGGTGTGTACTCAGAGAGATTAGTCGATGGTCTCGCCGGTGCTCACGCTACGGCGGACGTAGCGGCGTTTGCCGGTTTTCTCGTCCGTGATGGGCGCTTTTCCGACGCGGGTCGGCTCGTTCGTTTTCGGGTCGAGGAGCATGACGTTCGAGACGTGGATCGGCGCTTCCTGGCGCGTGATCGCCCCCTGGGGGTTCATCTGCGAGGGGCGCCGGTGCCTGCTGACGAGGTTTACGCCTTCGACGATGATCCGCTGTTTCTCGGGGAACACGCGAAGCACTTTCCCCTTGCGTCCGCGGCCGTTGCCCGCGATGACCAGCACCATATCGTTCTTCTTGATCTTCATGTTCGCGTACCCTCCGTGGTTGCGCTTCGCGTCACAGGACCTCTTCCGCGAGCGAGACGATCTTCATGAACTGCTTCTCCCGCAGCTCGCGCGCAACGGGACCGAAAATGCGCGTCCCCCGCGGCTCCCCCTGCGGCGTGAGCAACACGGCGGCATTCTCATCGAAGCGGATGTACGTGCCGTCCGACCGGCGGTGTTCCTTCTTCGTGCGGACGATCACGGCCCGCGACACTTCCCCCTTCTTCACGCTGCCGCCGGGGAGAGCGGACTTGACCGTCACGACGATCACGTCCCCCAGCGTGGCGTACCGCCTTCCCGATCCGCCGAGGACGCGGATGCACCGGATCTTTTTCGCGCCGGAGTTATCGGCGACGACGAGGTTGGTTTCTTCCTGGATCATGGCTCGTTTCCTCCGCTCCTAACGCGCACGCTCGAGGATCTCGACGAGGCGCCATCTCTTTCGCTTGCTGAGGGGACGTGTCTCCATGATGAGGACCGTGTCGCCGACACCCGCCGCCCCGTTCTCGTCGTGGACGAGGTACTTCTTGGACTTGCGGAAATACTTCTTGTAGAGAGGGTGCGGAACCCTCCGCTCGATGGAGACGGTGATGGTCTTGTCCATCTTCGCCGCCACGACGATTCCCGTCCGGGTCTTCCGGGCGTGCCGTCGCATCGCTTGGGCTGTAATGTTCTCGGCCGTCATGGTGTTTCCTGTGCTCTTCTTCGTTGACGTTCCGCCAGAACGGTTTTCATCCGTGCAATATCGCGCCGCAGGAGGCGGATTTTCGCCGTGTTCGTGAGCTGGCTCGTCGCGACCTGGAACCGCATCTTCGCGAGTTGTTCCTCGTCCTGCGCGATCCGTTCCCGCAGTTCCGCGTCGCCCATCTGGCGTATTTCCGTGGCTTTCATCGCTCGCTCCTCTCTCACGCGCCGACCTGGTCCGGTCTCGTAACGATGGTGGTCTTGATGGGCAACTTGTGCGCGGCGAGCCGCAGAGCTTCATGCGCCACCTCCGCCGAGACGCCGCCGACTTCGAACATGATGCGGCCCGGTTTCACGACGGCGACCCAGAATTCGGGGGCTCCCTTGCCTTTCCCCATGCGGGTTTCCAGCGGTTTCTTGGAAACCGGTTTATCCGGGAAAATCCGGATCCACACCTGGCCGTCGCGTTTCATGCGGCGGTTGATGGCCACGCGCGCCGCTTCGATCTGCCGGCTCGTAATCCAGCCCGGTTCCTGCGCCTTGATCCCATACTCGCCGAACGCAACGGTAGACCCGCGCACCGCTTTCCCCTTCATTCTCCCGCGCTGGGATTTCCGGTATTTGACTCGTTTCGGCATCAACATGGTATGATTCCTCGCTGCATCTGTTCCTTGAAACCGCCGTTATCGCACGGCCAACGCGAACTTGTTGCCGATGACATCCCCCTTGCAGATCCAGACCTTCACCCCGATCGAGCCGTACACGGTCTGCGCGGTGGTCACCGCGTAGTCGATGTCCGCCCGGAGCGTATGCAGGGGGATGCGGCCGTCCTTGTACTGCTCTGTCCGGGACATTTCCGCCCCGCCCAATCTGCCCGCACACATGACGCGCACGCCTTCCGCTCCCATTCGCATGGCGGAGGTGATGGCAGCCTTCATGGCACGGCGGAACGAGACACGCCCCTCGAGCTGCGCGGCGATGTTCTCGGCGACGAGCTGAGCGTCGAGCTCCGGCCGTTTGATCTCGGAGATGAGAATCTTCACGTCTTTGTTCGTCACCTTCCGAAGCTCTTCCTCCAGCTGGGCGATTTCCTTCCCGCTCTTGCCGATGACCACGCCGGGCCGCGACGTGTGGATCGCGAGAACGACGCGTTTGGGCGTCCGTTCTATCACGACACGGGAAATTCCCGCCTTCTTGAGACGATTGCGGAGATAATTCCGGATCATCAGATCCTCGTCCAGCTTCGCCGCGAAGTTCCGCTCCTCGTACCAGTTGGCGTTCCACTCGCGGACGATGCCCAACCGCAGCCCGATAGGATTCGTCTTTTGACCCAAGGTCGCCTCCTGCCTTCCTACTCTTGTTCCGAAACGATGATGGTGAGATGGTTCGTGCGCTTACGGATGCGGTACGCGCGTCCCATCGGCGCAGGGAGAATGCGCTTCGCCATCGGTCCGCCGTCCACGGTGATCGATTTCACGTACACCTTCTCCGGTTCGATGCGCCCGCTCTCCTTCGCGGTCTGCAGATTGGCAACGGCGGACCGGAGCGTGAGCTCGCAAATCTTCGCCGCCCGATAGGGGGAGTAATGGAGGATGTCGATCGCCTCCTCGACGTTCTTCCCGCGGATGAGGTCCGCCACGAGACGCATCTTCCGGGGCGAACCGGGGTTGAAACGTTTGATCGCGCGTGCTTCGAGTGCCATGATCCCTTCTCCTTACCGCGTCGCCTTTTCCGCCTTGGTCCCCGGGTGCCCGCGGAAAATCCGCGTCGGAGCGAATTCCCCGAGCTTGTGCCCGACCATGTTCTCGTGCACATAGACCGGGATGAACTTGTTCCCATTATGCACGGCGAAGGTGTGGCCGATGAATTCGGGGGGTATCGTCGAACGGCGCGCCCATGTCTTGATGACGCGTTTCTGGTTCGCGGCGTTGAGCTGCCGCACCTTCTCGAGCAGTTTCGGGTCGACGTAGGGTCCTTTCTTCAGTGAGCGAGCCATTACTTCTTCCGCGACTTGATGATGTACTTGTTCGACGGGTTCTTACGCTTCCGGGTCTTCAAGCCCTTCGCGTATTGGCCCCACGGGGAAACGGGGTGCTGGCGGCCGCCTCCCGATTTCGATTTGCCCTCACCGCCCCCGTTCGGGTGGTCGACGGGATTCATCGCCATGCCCCGCGTCTGGGGTCGGACACCGAGCCAGCGCATCCGCCCGGCCTTCCCGTAACTGATGTTCTCGTGATCCGCGTTACTCACGATGCCGATGGTGGCCTTGCAATTCAACCGGACCATCCGGACTTCTCCGCTCGGGAGGCGGACCTGGGCGAAATCGCCTTCCTTTGCGACGATCTGGGCGGAGTTCCCGGCGCTCCGTGCCAGCTGACCCCCTTTCCCGGGCTTCAGCTCGATGTTGTGGATGAACGTCCCGAGAGGAATGTTTTGCAGCGGCAGGGTGTTCCCCGTTTTGATTTCCGCCGAAGGTCCGGACTCAACGGTGTCGCCTACCGAGAGACCCGTCGGGGCGATGATGTACCGCCGCTCGCCGTCGGCATAGAGCAGAAGGGCGATACGGGCGGAGCGGTTGGGGTCGTACTCGATCGCCTCGACGCGGGCGGGGATGCCCGTCTTGTCCCTCTTGAAATCGATGATGCGGTAACGCCGTTTGTGGCCGCCGCCGCGGTGCCGGGAGGTGATCCGGCCCTTGTTGTTGCGCCCCGCGCTCTTCTTCAAAGGCGCAAGGAGGCTCTTCTCCGGCTCGGTTTTCGTGATCTCCTCGAACGTCGCGATCGAGTAGAACCGCGTCGCGGGGGTCATCGGTCGTAATTTCCTGATAGCCACGGTCGCTTCTCCTTCCTGTTTCTCGATCTCGGGCTCCTACTCCTCGAGCAACTCGATCTTCTGACCCTTCGCCAGTGTGACGATCGCCTTCTTCCACGAGGAGCGCCTCCCTTCGAACCGGCCCTTCCGCGTGAAATGCACCTTCGTCTTGCCGCGGTACCGTATCGTCCTGACACTCGTCACGGTAACCGAAAACCGTTTCTCGACGGCTCGGGCGATCTCGATCTTATTGGCGTTCATCGCCACTTCGAACGCGTACTGCCCGGCATCGCCGAGATTCGTCATTTTCTCTGTTAAAATCGGCCGTTTGATGATGGCGTCCATGTCGTCACCCTTCCAAGAAACTCGAGAAACTCCGCTCGATCACGGAGAGAGCGCTCTGTTGGATGAGGAGCGTCTGGTTGTTCAGAATGTCGTATGCGGTAGCCTTCGCCGCTTCCATGATGCACAGGTTCGGGATATTGCGACCGGCGCGCCAAAGATTCCCATCGTATTCGGGGACCAGGAGGAGCGTTTTCCGCCTGTCGAGAGACAATGCCTTGAGGATGGCAGCGATTTCCTTCGTCTTCGGTTCCGGGACGCTGAAATCCTCGACCACCATCAGTTGGTTGTCCTGCGCCTTCATCGCGAAAGCGGACATTCGGGCGAGCTTGCGTACCTTCTCCGGGAGTTTCAATCGGTAGTCCCGCGGTCGCGGGCCGAAAATGGTTCCGCCGCCTACCCAGAGCGGGGAACGCGATGAACCCGCGCGAGCCGTCCCGCGGCCTTTCTGCCGCCATGGCTTTTTCCCGCCGCCGTGGACCTCGGAGCGTTCCTTGGTTTTATGTGTTCCCTGCCGCTGGTTGGCAAGGTGCGTACGAACCGCCTGGTAGACGACGGCCGGCTTGGGTTCCATCCCGAAAATCCGATCGTCCAGGACGACTTCACCGTCCTGCGCACCCGATATGGTGTACCGTTGGATTTTCATCAGCGCACCGTTGGACCTTGTTTGTGAATCTCGACCAGGCCTTTCCTCACACCCGGCACGGCCCCTTTGACGACGATGATGTTGGACTCCGGGATCACCTTGAGGACGAGGAGGTTCTTCGTGGTCACCCGACTCCCGCCGAGGCGCCCTGCCATCCGTGTCCCCGGGAAAACCCGCGAGGGGTACGAGCTCGCACCGATGGAACCGGGTGCCCGCAAACGGTCGCTCTGCCCGTGCGTCGTGCCGCCGACACCGCCGAAACCATGGCGCCGCATGACGCCCTGGAAACCTTTGCCTTTCGATACGCCGGACACGGTGATTTTTTCACCCGCTGCGAACAGGTCCTCCACACGCACCTTGTCGCCGGGTTTGAAGCGGTCCTCCTCGAACCCCTTGAACTCGCGGACATAGCGCGGGTACGGGATTTCCAACTTGTCGTACACCGTCTTCTGCGCCCGTACGACGTGCTTTCCGCTCCGGGTCCCGAACCCCATCTGGACGGCGCTGTAGCCATCCTTCTCCCGCGTGCGGACCTGCAGGACGGTGCACGGACCCGCCTCGATGACGGTGCAGGGGATTTGTTTCCCCTTCTCGTCGAATATGCTCGTCATGCCGAGCTTTGTACCCAGTATTCCTGCCATGACTGTCATCCGGCTCGCTGTCGGGTTACACCTTGATTTCCACGTCGACGCCCGCGGGCAGTTCGAGCTTCATGAGACTGTCCACGGTGCGCTGGGTGGAATTGAAGATATCGATGAGGCGCTTGTGGGAACGCGTCTCGAATTGCTCGCGCGATTTCTTGTCGACATGGGGGGAGCGCAGGACAGTGTACACCGACCGCTTCGTCGGCAGAGGGATCGGCCCTGAGACGACCGCGCCGGTCGACTTCACCGTCTTGATGATCTTCTCGGCCGATTTGTCGATCAGGTGGTGATCGTACGACTTGAGCTTGATGCGAATCTTCTGCTGTGCCACTGTTGTTCCGCCCTTGTCAAAATGGAACGGGGCCGCCTCGATCGCGCGCGGGGCGGCCCCGCCGTTCGTTTCCGTGTTATTCGAGAATCTTCGTGACGACACCCGCGCCGACCGTCCTCCCCCCCTCGCGGACGGCGAAACGCAGACCCTCTTCCATGGCGATGGGGCTGATGAGCTCGATCTCCATCCCGTCGACGTTGTCGCCCGGCATGACCATTTCGGTGCCCTCGGGCAGTTTCGTGATGCCCGTCACGTCCGTCGTGCGGAAGTAGAACTGCGGCCGGTAATTGTTGAAGAACGGCGTGTGACGCCCGCCTTCCTCCTTTTTCAGCACGTAGACCTGGCAGAGGAAACGCTTGTGCGGCGTGATGCTGCCGGGCTTCGCGATGACCATGCCGCGTTCGAGTTCATCCTTGTCGACACCGCGGAGCAGGACGCCGATATTGTCGCCCGCGATCCCCTCGTCGAGTTCCTTCCGGAACATCTCCACGCCGGTCACGACGCTTTTCTTGTGCTGGCCGAGCCCGATGATTTCCACCTCGTCGCCCACGCGCACGCGGCCGCGCTCCACGCGCCCCGTGCCGACCGTCCCGCGACCCGTGATGGAGAAGACGTCCTCGACCGACATCAGGAACGGCTTGTCGACGTCGCGTTGCGGGACGGGGATGTACTTGTCGCACACGTCCAGGAGCTCGAGGACGCACTTCAGGCGCGGGTCATCGATGGGGACGCTCGGGTCGGAACCGGCCTCGAGAGCCTTGAGGGCGCTCCCGCGGATGATCGGGATCTCGTCGCCCGGGAATTCGTACGTCGTGAGCAGTTCACGCAATTCCAGTTCGACCAGTTCGAGGAGCTCGGGATCGTCGACCATGTCGATCTTGTTCAGGAACACCACGATGCGCGGTACGCCCACCTGGCGGGCGAGCACGATATGCTCGCGCGTCTGCGGCATGGGACCGTCGTCGGCCGCGACGACGAGAATGGCGCCGTCCATCTGGGCCGCCCCGGTGATCATGTTCTTGACGTAATCCGCGTGACCGGGGCAGTCGACGTGCGCGTAATGACGGGTCTCCGTCTCGTACTCGACGTGCGCCGTTGCGATCGTGATGCCGCGCTCGCGCTCTTCCGGCGCGTTGTCGATCGAATCGAAGGTACGGATCTGCGAGAGACCTTTGCGGGCCAACGTCATCGTGATCGCGGCAGTCAGCGTCGTCTTCCCGTGGTCGACGTGACCGATCGTCCCGATGTTGACGTGGTCCTTGGTTCGCTGGAATTTCTCTTTTGCCATGGCGGTTTCGCTCCTCTGAACTGACTGATATTGCGGTGAAGGCGTTGGTCTGTGGTGGTGACGCGATTACGAGACCCGTTTCCCTTGGAATTTCTCGATGATCTGTTCCTGGATGCTCTTCGGGACTTCCTCATACCGGTGGAAATGCATCGTATAGAGGGCCCGCCCCTGCGAAATCGAACGGAGCGTCGTGGCGTAACCGAACATCTCCGCGAGCGGGACGATGGCCCGCACGACTTGCGCGTCGCTGCGCATACCCATCCCCTCGATCCGCCCGCGGCGGGAATTCAGGTCACCAACGATATTTCCCAGGTACTCCTCCGGCGTGACGACCTCGATGGAGAACACCGGTTCCAAGAGGACCGGTTCCGCCTTGGCCGCCGCCTCTTTGAACGCGATGGATCCTGCAATGCGGAAAGCCATTTCCGAAGAATCCACATCATGGTACGAACCGTCGAACAGCCGGACCTTGACGTCCTCCACAGGGTACCCGGCGAGGATGCCGTTGCGCATAGCCTCCCGGATGCCCTCGGAGACGGCCGGAATGTACTCACGCGGGATGGTCCCGCCCACGATGGCGTCCGTGAACTCGTACCCTTTCCCCGGCTCGTTCGGTTCGATCTCGATCCACACGTGCCCGTACTGGCCGCGTCCCCCTGTCTGGCGGATGAACTTCCCTTCCGCCTCGGCTTTCCGGCGTATCGTCTCCCGGTAGGCCACCTGTGGTTTGCCGATGTTGGCCTCGACGCCGAACTCCCGCTTCATGCGATCGATGAGGATCTCGAGGTGCAGTTCCCCCATGCCGCTGATAATGGTCTGCCCTGTCTCGGCATCGCTCCGGACGCGGAATGTCGGGTCCTCGTCGGCGAGCTTGTTGATGGCGTCGGAAAGGTGTTCCTGGTCCGCTTTCGACCGCGGTTCGATCGCGATGTCGATGACGGGTTCGGGAAACTCCATTTTCTCGAGAACGATAGGATCCGACGGGTCGCAGAGGGTGTCGCCCGTCTTCGTGAATTTCAAGCCGATAGCGGCGCAGATGTCGCCCGTGTACGCCGTCTCGACGTCCTCTCGATGGTTGGCGTGCATGCGCAGAATGCGCCCGATACGCTCTTTCTTCCCCGCGTTGGCGTTGAGGACATAGGAACCCGCGCCGATCGTCCCCGAGTACACGCGGAAAAAGATGAGCTTCCCGACGTAGGGGTCCGTAGCGACTTTGAATGCGAGCGCTGTGAGCGGCTCGTCGTCCGAGGGGAAACGCTCGATGTGATCGTTCCGGTCCACGTGGTGCCCGATGGTCGGCCCGATGTCCAGCGGAGAGGGGAGGAAATCGACGATGGCATCGAGCAGTTTCTGCACGCCCTTGTTCCGGAACGACGAACCCGCGAGGACCGGGATGATGCGCATCTGCATCGTGGCGCGCCGGAGAACCGCGATGATTTCCTCCGGGGCGATTTCCTCGCCCTCGAGGTACTTCTCGAGGAGGGTATCGTCGACATCCGCCACAGCCTCGAGCATCTTCGTCCGGTACTCGTGCGCGACGCCCTGGAGGTCCGAAGGGATCGGGATTTCGTCCCACGTGTTCCCCGCCGTTTCCTCATGGTAGATCCGCGCCTGCATCGTGATCAAGTCGAGGACCCCCACGAACGTTTCGCCACGCCCGACGGGGAGGTTCACGGGGACGGCGTTCGCCCCGAGACGCGTGCGCATCATGTCCACCACGTGGAAGTAATCCGCGCCGACGCGGTCCATCTTATTGACGAAGGCGATGCGGGGGACGCGGTACTTGTCCGCCTGGCGCCAGACGGTTTCCGACTGCGGTTCGACACCGCCCACGCCGCAGAACAGCGCCACCGCGCCGTCGAGCACGCGGAGGGACCGTTCCACCTCGACCGTGAAATCGACGTGGCCGGGCGTGTCGATGATATTGATGCGGTGTTCCCGCCAGAAGCATGTCGTCGCGGCGCTCGTGATGGTGATTCCGCGCTCCTTCTCCTGCTCCATCCAATCCATGGTCGCCGCGCCGTCGTGCACCTCACCCATGCGATGGAGCACACCCGTGTAGAACAGGATCCGCTCCGTCGTCGTGGTCTTTCCGGCATCGATATGCGCCATGATACCGATGTTCCGGGTGCGTTCCAGTGGATATTCGCGCTTCGCCATGGGTCAAGGGTTCTTGCGGGGCACCGCCGGCTCACCACCGGAAATGGGCGAACGCTTTGTTCGCTTCCGCCATCCGGTGAACGTCGTCCTTTTTCTTGATGGCGCCCCCTTCATTATTGGCCGCCGCGAGGAGCTCTGCAGCGAGTTTCCGCGTCATCGATTTGTCGGACCGTGCTCGTGCGGCGTTCAGGATCCACCGGATCGCGAGCGCGATGCGGCGGTCCGGCCGCACCTCCATCGGCACTTGGTACGTCGCACCGCCGACGCGGCGTGCGCGCACCTCGATGAGGGGCTGGGCGTTGAATACCGCCTTGCGGAACATCTCGTACCCGTTCTGGTTCGTACGTTCGTCCATGAGGGAAATCGCGCCGTAGAGGATGCGGCGGGCGAGACTCTTCTTGCCGCGCTTCTGGATCGAATTGATGAAGCGGGTCACGAGCGTGTCGTTGAATTTCGGGTCCGGCGGGAGAATACGCCGCTCTGCGCGTTTCTTTCTCATAACTGACGACCGTTGACTGGCATGGAATGGAAAAAGTCCTTCGGGCGGGTCACGCCTTCTTCGGCCTCTTGGCCCCGTACTTCGACCGCCCCTGCTTTCTGTTCTGGACGCCCTGGGTGTCGAGGGTTCCACGGATGATATGGTAGCGGACGCCGGGGAGATCCTTCACGCGGCCTCCACGGATGAGGACGATCGAGTGCTCCTGCAAGTTGTGCCCTTCCCCCGGGATATACGCCGTGACCTCGATACCGTTCGATAAACGGACACGGGCTACCTTGCGCAACGCCGAGTTCGGTTTTTTCGGCGTGGTCGTGTACACGCGCGTGCATACCCCGCGTTTCTGCGGGCAACTCTGGAGCGCCGGTGCTTTGTGCTTCACCACGATTTCGGTTCGCCCCTTGCGGATGAGCTGACTGATCGTCGGCACGTTCGAATTCCTCGTGAAAAATTCAAAAAAGCCCCGCGTGTTTTTCAAACACGCAAGAGCTTGTAAAGCTATGGATTTTTCTTGACTTTGTCAAGGTCGTAGAACCCAATTGGTTGTTTTCGACAGGGCGATTTTCCCCGATGCCGCGTACGGCTCCCTCACCTCATGCTTCCACACGGACAGCGTCGGTCGCCGGTGCAACCGCCGTCTCCTCTTCGGCGACCGGCATGACCATGAGATTGCGGAATTTCTTCAGACCGGTGCCTGCGGGGATGAGGTGACCGATGATCACGTTCTCCTTGAGGCCGAGGAGATAGTCCGCCTTGGACTCGATCGCCGCCTCGGTCAATACCTTGGTCGTTTCCTGGAAGGAGGCGGCTGAAATCCAGCTTTCCGTCGTCAGCGAGGCCTGGGTGATGCCGAGGAGCACGGGTTCGTAGGACGCCGGTTCCGCATCGCGGTACTCGGCGCCTTCCTTGCCTTTTTTCTTCAACTCGAGATTCACCTCGCGCACCTTCTTCTTCGGGACGATCTGCCCTCTCTTGAATTTCGTATCGCGCCGAACGGTAATGACCACCTTGTCGGCGAGTTCCTCGTTCGTCTCCACCGCCTTGAAGCGCTCGATGACGTCCCCCTCCAGGAAGCGCGTGTCCCCCGGCGAGATGATGCGGACCTTCTGCAGCATCTGGCGCACGATGACCTCGATGTGCTTGTCGTTGATCTTGACGCCCTGCATCCGGTAGACTTCTTGGATCTCGTTCACGAGGTATTCCTGAACGGCACCCGCACCCTTGATGCGGAGGATGTCGTGCGGGTTGACCGCGCCGTCGGTGAGGGGCTCGCCCGCTCGGATATGGTCGTGCTGTTGGACGAGCACGTGCCGGCCGATCGGGGCAAGGTAGGTTCGGACGTCGGAACCGTCGTGGCTCGTGACGACGATCTCCCGTGACCCGCGCTTCATCGCGCCGAATGTCACGACTCCGTCGATTTCGCTGACGATGGAGGGGTTCTGGGGACTGCGGGCTTCGAACAGTTCCGTCACGCGCGGCAGGCCGCCCGTGATGTCGCGCGTCTTGCCGATCTCGCGCGGGATCTTCACGAGCACGGCACCGGCGCTGACCCGTTGCCCGTCCTCCACGGTGAGGTGCGCGCGAACAGGGGTCGGGTAGGATACGAGCACCGCCTCGCTGTCGGGGTCCAGCACCTGGATGGTCGGGTTCAGGCTCTTGTCCTTCGAGTCGATGACGACCTTTTGGATGTGGCCGGTCTGTTCATCCGGCTCTTCCCGGTACGTGCGCCCCTCGTGGAGGTCGGTGAACCGGACGATGCCGGCATGTTCGGAAATGATCGTGGCGTTGTAGGGATCCCACTCGTAGAGAACTTCGCCCCGTGCGACGGCCCGACCCTCGCTCACGACGATCGACGCCCCGTATGGAACGTCGTACTTCGAGATGACGCGGTTGTCGTTGTCGAGAATGTTGATGACACCGTTCCGGTTCACGGCGATCAGGACGGTATTCTCGTCGTCGACGCGTTCGACATACTTGAGTCCCTCGAACTGGACGCGCCCCTCGAAGCGCGTGGAGATCTGCGACTGCGCAGCGATGCGGCTGGCCGTCCCGCCGATGTGGAAGGTCCGGAGCGTCAGCTGCGTGCCCGGCTCGCCGATGGACTGGGCGGCGATGATCCCGACGGCTTCCCCGACGTCGACGAGGCGTCCGGAGGTGAGGTTCCTCCCGTAGCATTTCGCGCAGACGCCGCGCTTCGCTTCGCAGGTGAGGACGGACCGGATCACGACCGACTCGATCGAGGTGCGCGCGATGGCGGCGGCCCGATCCTCGTCGATCAGCTGGCCCGCCTCGACGAGCATCTCGCCCGTGAGCGGGTCGCGCACGTCGAGGAGAGAGACGCGGCCGAGGATGCGCTCGTGGAGCGGTTCCTTGATGTCCTCCCCCTCTTTGAGGGCCTCCACGCTCACCCCGCGGATGGTACCGCAGTCCTGTTCCGTGACCGCGACGTCTTGAGCGACGTCCACGAGCCGGCGGGTGAGATAGCCGGCGTCGGCGGTCTTCAGCGCGGTGTCCGCCAGGCCCTTGCGTGCGCCATGCGTCGAGATGAAGTACTCGAGGATGGAGAGGCCGTCGCGGAAATTGGCCGTTATCGGGTTCTCGATGATTTCGCCCGTCTGGCCGGTCATGCTTTTCTGCGGTTTCGCCATGAGACCGCGCATGCCCGCGAGCTGGCGGACCTGCTCCTTCGATCCGCGGGCCCCGCTGTCCATCATCATGTAGAGGGAATTGAACCCGTTCTGGCTGACCTGCAGGGTGTCGAACAGCTTGTCTGCGACGCGGTTCGTCGTGCGCGTCCAGATGTCGATCACCTTGTTGTAACGCTCGCCGTTCGTAATGAAGCCGTGCTGGTACTGCCGATGGATCTTTTCCACCTCTTCCTGGGCCCTCTCGATGAGATGGTTCTTCTCTGCCGGGATCTCGATGTCCGAAATGCTGATCGAAAGACCGCCCGTCGTCGCATAGCCGAAACCGAGATCCTTCAGGTCGTCGAGGAAGCGTACCGTCGCGAGGTTCCCGAGACGGTGGAAAATCGTGCCGATGAGCTGGACGAGGCGGCGTTTCGTCAACAGCTCGTTCACGAAACCGATCTCTTTCGGGACGGTCCGGTTGAAGATGATCCGTCCCATCGTGGTATCGATCATCTGGAACCGGCGGCCCTCCCGTTGCTGGTCGGGCGGGAGCGGCACGCGGAGCTTCACGCGGGCATGGAGACCTACCCGCCCCTGGTCGAAGGCGATGACGGCCTCGTCCATCGACGAGAACACCTTGCCTTCCCCGAGATCGCCCGGCAGCGCCTTCGTCAGGTAATAGCAACCGAGAACGATTTCCTGGTTGGGAATGGCGATGGGCGTACCGTTCTGGGGCGAGAGGATGTTGTGCGCGGAGAGCAGAAGGATCATGGACTCGAGCTGCGCATCGAACGAGAGCGGCACGTGCACGGCCATCTGATCGCCGTCGAAGTCGGCATTGAACGCCGTGCACACGAGCGGGTGCAGGCGGATGGCCTTGCCCTCGATCAGGAGCGGTTGGAACGCCTGAATGCCCAAACGGTGCAGGGTCGGCGCGCGGTTGAGGAGCACCGGATGCCCGTCGATGATCTTCTCGAGGATGTCCCAGACTTCCGGGCCCTTCTTGTCGACGACCTTCTTCGCGCTCTTGACCGTCTTCACGATGCCGCGCTCGATGAGCTTGCGGATGATGAACGGTTTGAAGAGCTCGACCGCCATGTCCTTCGGCAGGCCGCACTGGTGGAGTTTCATTTCAGGGCCGACGACGATGACCGAGCGGCCCGAGTAGTCGACGCGCTTTCCGAGGAGGTTCTGCCGGAACCGCCCCTGCTTGCCCTTCAGCATGTCGGAGAGCGACTTGAGCGCGCGGTTGTTCTCGCTCCGCACGGAATTGACCCGCCTGCTGTTGTCGAACAGCGAGTCGACCGCCTCCTGGAGCATGCGTTTCTCGTTGCGGAGGATCACCTCGGGCGCCTTGATGTCGATGAGGCGCTTCAGCCGGTTGTTCCGGATGATGACCCGGCGGTACAGGTCGTTGAGGTCCGAGGTCGCGAAGCGGCCGCCCTCCAGCGGCACGAGCGGGCGGAGCTCAGGCGGGATGACGGGGATGACGTCCAGCACCATCCATTCCGGCTTGTTCCTCGGCTCGCCTTCCTCGCTCACGAAAGCGCTCACGACGCGCAGGCGCTTGATGGCATCCTGCTTTTTCTGCTGGGAGGTCTCGACCCTGATCTGGTACCGGAGCCGTTCCGCGAGTTTCTCGACGTCGATCATCCGGAGGAGCCGCTTGATCGCCTCCCCGCCGATGCAGGCGATGAACTTGTCGGGGTCGTCGTCGTCCAGTTCCTGGTTCGAAGGCGGGAGGCTCTCGAGCGCCTTGAGGTATTCCTCTTCCGTCAGGAGCGTGATGTCATTCCGGAACAGCGCTTTGTCCAGCTTCTCCGGGTCGTCTTCGTTCGGGATCGTGTCCAGGCTGGAAAACGGTTTCGGAAACCCCGTCGGGCCGGGGTTGATGACGACGTAATTCTCGTAGTAGATGATCTTTTCCAGCTCCTTCGAGGAGATGCCGAGGATATTGGCGATCTTGCTCGGCAGCGAGCGGAAATACCAGATGTGCACGACCGGGACGGCAAGGGAGATGTGCCCCATGCGTTCCCGGCGTACGGATTTCTGTGTCACTTCGACGCCGCAGCGGTCGCAGATGATGCCCTTGTAGCGGATGCGCTTGTATTTGCCGCAGTGGCATTCCCAATCGCGGACGGGGCCGAAGATCTTCTCGCAGAACAGACCGTCCTTTTCCGGCCGGAACGAACGGTAATTGATGGTCTCGGGCTTGCTGACCTCCCCATAGGAGCGGGCGAGGATCGCGTCGGACGACGCGAGGCTGATCGTGATCTTCGTGAAATTCTTCTTGACGGGGTCTTGTGTTTTGAACGGCATCGCCACTCTCCAATCGGTGTCTCATTCGTTTCCGGAAGACAGGGTTGAATACGTCGATCGTCACTCGATCTTGATTTCCAGGCCGAGACCCTGGAGTTCGCGGACGAGGACGTTGAACGATTCGGGGACGTTCGGTTCGGGGAGGTTCTCCCCCTTGACGACCGCCTCGTAGACTTTCGCGCGGCCCTGGACGTCGTCGCTCTTCACCGTGAGGATTTCCTGCAGGATGTGGGCGGCGCCGTAAGCCTCGAGGGCCCAGACTTCCATCTCGCCGAACCGCTGGCCCCCGAACTGGGCTTTCCCGCCCAGCGGTTGCTGGGTGATGAGGCTGTACGGACCGATGGAACGGGCGTGGATCTTGTCGTCGACGAGGTGGGAAAGCTTGAGCATGTAGATGTACCCCACCGTTACCGGCTGGTCGAATTTTTCGCCGGTCCTGCCGTCGTACAGATCGGTTTTCCCTGTAGGGCTCAGTCCCGCCTCCTCGAGGAGCTTTTGGATCTCCGGCCAGGTTGCACCGTCGAAAATCGGGGAGGCGAAACGGACGCCGAGTTTCTTCCCCACCCACCCGAGGGCCGTTTCGTAGAGCTGGCCGAGGTTCATGCGGGAGGGAACGCCGAGCGGGTTGAGGACGATATCGACGGGCGTGCCGTCGGCGAGGAACGGCATGTCCTGAACGGGCACGATGTTCGACACGACGCCCTTGTTCCCGTGCCGGCCTGCCATTTTATCCCCGATGGAAAGCTTCCTCTTCTTGGCGATGTACACCTTGGCGAGCTGGACGATGCCGGGCTGCAACTCGTCGCCGATCTGGAGCTTGCTCTTTTCCCGCTTGTAATCATCCTCGATTTCCCGGCGAGCGGCCGCCGCGTTCGCGTACATCCGCTGGACG
The DNA here is from genome assembly GCA_029907355.1 of Bacteroidota bacterium. Classification (GTDB taxonomy): domain Bacteria; phylum Bacteroidota; class Ignavibacteria; order SZUA-365; family SZUA-365; genus JARYLZ01. Next base: position 15,748 of record JARYLZ010000060.1, read on the forward strand.
AGCGTGTTGATCTTGTTCGAGTCCGTCCAGTCTGTGGACGGGTCGAGGGACTCGAGCTTGTCGAGGATGGACGGGAATGTTTCTTCCTTGACGATGGTCCCGCCGCGGATGACGCTTTTCCCTTCGAGGTCGCGGATGCCGTTCAGGCGCTGCCCCTCGAGGAGGGTCGTGAGTTTCTGCGCGAGGAGTTCGGCATGTGCGCGTCTGCGCCGTTCGAACTCGGCCTCGAGCGCATCGAGCTGGCGTTTTTCCTCGCGTTTCTGGTCCTGTTCCTTCTTCTTCCTGCTGAAGAGCTTGGTCTTGATGACGATGCCTTTCAGGCCCGGCGGGGCTTTGAGCGATGCATCCTTCACGTCGCCCGCCTTGTCGCCGAAAATGGCTTTGAGCAGTTTCTCTTCCGGCGTCGGGTCCGACTCCCCTTTCGGCGTGATCTTGCCGATGATGATGTCGTTCTCCCGCACCTCCGCGCCGACGCGCACGATGCCGTCCTCGTCGAGATCCTTGGTCGCGTCTTCCGAGACGTTGGGGATTTCCCGCGTGAGTTCCTCCTCCCCCCGCTTCGTGTCCCGAACCTGGAGTTCGAACTCTTCGATGTGGATGGAGGTGAAAATGTCCTCCGCGACGAGGCGTTCGCTGACGACGATGGCGTCCTCGAAGTTGTACCCGCGCCACGGCATGAAGGCGACGAGGACGTTCCTCCCCAGGGCGAGTTCCCCCACCTGGGTGGAGCTCCCGTCCGCGAGGACGTCGCCCTTGCGGAATTTCTGGCCCGGCTTGACGATGGGGCGCTGATTGATGCAGGTGTCCTGGTTCGTTCGGAAAAATTTCACCAGCCGGTACTCTTCCACGCCCTGAGAATCGAAGCTGACGAGTTTTTCCTCATCCGTGCGGCCGAGGTCGTATTGGACGCGGATGCGGTCGGCGTCCACGGAAAGGACGACGCCGTCGTGTTCGGCGACGATCATCGCGTGGGAGTCGCGGGCCACCTTCTCCTCGAGACCTGTGCCGACGATGGGGGCTTCCGGCCGCAGGAGAGGCACGCCCTGGCGTTGCATGTTCGAACCCATGAGGGCGCGGTTCGCGTCGTCGTGCTCGAGGAACGGGATGAGGGCAGCCGCCGGACTCACGATCTGGTTCGGTGCGATGTCCATGTAGTGCACCTCGTTCCGGGAGACGACGGGGAAATCGCCGCGGTGCCGCGCCTTGACTTTCTCCGTCGCGAAGGAGCCGTCGGGTTTGAGCGGGGCGTTGGCCTGTGCGATGACCGCCGCGTCTTCCTCCTCGGCGGAAAGGTAGACGATCTCGTCGGTAACCTTCCCGTTGCGGACGACGCGGTAGGGGGTTTCGATGAAACCGAAATCGTTGACGCGTGCGTGGATGCAGAGCGAGGAAATGAGCCCGATGTTCGGCCCTTCCGGCGTCTCGATCGGGCACAGGCGTCCGTAATGGGTGTAGTGCACGTCACGGACCTCGAAACCCGCACGTTCCCGCGTCAGTCCGCCGGGGCCGAGCGCGGACATGCGGCGCTTGTGCGTGAGCTCCGCGAGAGGGTTCGTCTGGTCCATGAACTGGGACAGCTGGTTCGTCCCGAAGAAGGCATTGACGACGCTCGTGATGGTGCGCGCATTGACGAGATCGGTGGGGGTGAACGTCTCCACGTCGCGGATGTTCATGCGCTCCTTGATCGTACGCGCCATACGGGAAATGCCGACGTTGTACTGGGCGGCGAGCTGTTCCCCCACCGTCCGTACACGGCGGTTGCCGAGGTGGTCGATGTCGTCCACGGACTCGTTCCCGTTCATGAGCTGGATGAGGAAGCGGACGATCGCGACGATGTCTTCGCGCGTCAACGTCGTGACCGTGGGGTCGACGTTCAGTCCGAGCTTCCGGTTCAGCCGGTAGCGGCCGACCGTCCCGAGGTCGTACCGCTTCGGGTTGAAGAAGAGTCGGTCGATGAGGCCGCGGGCGGTATCGAGATCCGGCGCGTCGCCCGAGCGGAGCTGCTTGTAGATCATGTCGAGCGCTTCCTCGTTCGAGCGCGACTCGTCCTTACCGATCGTGTTGGCGATGACTTGCGCCGTTTCGTTCTCTTTCCGGTAGCACGACACGCGCTTGACACCGTGCGCGAGGAGCATTTCCGCGTGCTCCTCCTCGATAGCGGTGTCGGCCTGGAGGAGCAGTTCACCGGTTCGCTCGTCGACGACGTCGTCGCAGAGAATCGCCCCTACGAGCGCGCCGAGCTTGGCGCGGGTAACGGGAAGATCCTCCACGAGGCCGAAAAGATCGAGCAGTTCGCGGTTGCTCGAATAGCCGAGGGCACGGAGTAAGGTGGTGACCGGAAATTTCTTCTTCCGGTCGATGTAGGCGTACATCACCGAGCTGATGTCGGTGGCGAATT
>JARYLZ010000061.1 GCA_029907355.1 Bacteroidota bacterium
GTCATAGCCGAAGTGCTGGCCCGCGCCAATGGGATCTGCGAGTCGTGCCGCCAGCCCGCGCCGTTTCGCCGCGCATCGGATGGCTCGCCCTACCTGGAGGTGCATCACCGCGTCTGGCTCTCGCGTGGTGGCGAGGACACCGTTTCGAATGCGGTTGCACTGTGTCCGAATTGCCATCGCAGGATGCACTACGGCTGAGGGTCAGAGAGACGGAAAAGCGGTCCGCTTCGCTTCCAGCAACGAGCGCGTATATAAAATCCCTCGATGACCTGTCGTCAATGGACTATCTCATCGCGTGCGGTTTTCATGCGAAGCGTTATCCGACCACACCCAATGGGATCTTTCCAACGGAGTCCATTGCTCCATGCGAGTACGACATCCGGAAAGACCATCGGGAAAGCAGCTTCGATATCTCGGTTGAACTACCGTTTTGCTCACCGTAACGAGTTTCTCGAACGATACAACGCGACGGAACATTCGTTTCTGTCGATCGACAGACTCGGATAAGGATTTTGCGTTTTCCCTCGCTGGAAGGATGGTCCAAGCGAAAGCCGAAACGTTTTTCAGTCTGGGATTCAGCATGCCCCCTTATTCTTTTGTCTTTCTCTCTCCTCAGATCGGTCTGAACGGGAATGGAGGGGAGCACCTGATCGATCCGAGGAACGAAGCGGCCGAAACCCTCTCCCTGGTCGTCGATTCGATCCTGACAGCTCGCCGCATGAGCATTCGCCATTCTCGAACCGAGACTATCCGTCGCTCACTCGCGCACTGGTTCCGCAGCGATGGTGTTCTTTCGATTTGCTCCTCGAGCAGGACTCGAACCTGCAACCCTGCGGTTAACAGCCGCATGCTCTACCGATTGAGCTATCGAGGAATCACCTCGTACAGAAAATACGACGGTGCCATGTAGGAAACAAACGGCCGCCCCGCACATGCTGTTGCAGTTCTGACCCTCTCCATGAGTTCAATCGCAACGCTTTCCGAACATTTGGATGGTCCAATGAGATGGAAACAATCGCCTGGACACGGCCCGCTCATGTGTTTGATACATCCTTGAACGGGCACGACCCGGGGTCTGTACTCGAAATCGGCTCGAGCGGAGAGGGGTCCAACCCCCACCGTTTACGTTCTCCAGATTGGCATCGTAGAAGGTGAGGGGGACGTCGTTCCCCGGCACACTTTCGGGAGAATGCATGAACGATTGGCTCGAGAAACCCGGCTTTCCTCGAAAAAATGGGTTTTCAGCCGTCGCATATCACATCAGAAAACGGCGTATTCGACAATTTCTCCACAAGAACTTACCCGGCACGGAACCGACCCCTATCGGTCACGGTCATCTTTCCGGAAGGTGCAGCTCTTAAATCCCGCTCTCTCCCCGCATTTCCCATCACCATTACCCTCGGTCTCTTCCACCGTCCTCGGTAACATGGGGTGCATCGCCGGAACCGGGCAGGCGTGCGGAATCGGTTCTCTCCTCCTGAAGAAGTCGAACCTAGGTCTGTCCTCGTCATCGCTCCCGACCGAGGAAGACGGACTTTGGACCCATGTCATCACCAAGACGTCCACCAAACCGGGTGAACGAGGGGGGATTTCGTTGCCAGACTCATTTTCGAACTCATTTCACGTGCAAATCCGCTTTTCTTTTATAAAAACGTTTGATTTCTCCCTTGAAAGAAGTCCGCTTGTCCTATGTGTTCGCCGCCTGGATCGGTCCTTTGCGGCAGAAAAAATCACAACCGGATCTCTTCCCCGAATCCCCTTCCGCAATACCGTCAGTATTGCATTTCAGGCTTTCGCTTGGTATGTTCTTCCCTGCCGGTTGATCGGGTTGTTGAAACATCCGATCGGTAACGCATCGCTAATTGCCATCGAGTCCACACATTCGAAGACGCGTCGGGGGCGCCTCGTAGCGGGTGCCGCCCGAGGCATGGTGTTTGTCGCTCTCTTCATTTCGTATCTGCGGTTACACTTCATCCCACTCCATTAAAACAGGAGGACGATATGCATCAAAAGCTGGTACGAAAAGCCGGGTTGCTGGGTTTCGTATGCGCCCTCGCCGGTTTCATCCTCGTGGGCTGCATCGACGAGCCCGATCCGCCGATCGTCGAAAAGATCCCCTGCACGGTGCGTTTCATCCATGCGGTGAAGGACGTGCCCGCCGTCGACATCTGGATCGACGAGCAGAAGGTCTTCAGCGGCCTTGCCTATAAGGCGAATACGCCGTACATCGCGGATATCAAGGCCGGCACCCGCTTCATTCGCGTTCTCCCCGCAGGCAACGGCGACACGACACAGGCGATTTTCCGCCAGCTCGTCAGCCTGCGGTCGTTCATGAAAATGACGGCCGTTTTCTACGGTCCTGACGCCATGACGATCGGCCTGCTCATCACGCAGGAACGCTTCACGTACGCCGACGAGCTGAAACCGCTCGGCGACACCCTGTCGAGCGTGAAGCTGATCAACGTCAACGTCAGCGAAGAGCGACTGACGCTCAACGAAGGGTCCCCGTCCGGCCCGCGCCTGATCGGCCCCGTTGCGGCCTACTCGCTGTCTCCGTACACGATGCTCCCGGTCGGGCAGCGGACGTTCTACCTGATGACCGAGGGCGGCAACGAGATGAAATCGCTGGTGGATTTCAACCTCCAGCCGAAAACCCGCTACTCGTTCATCGCGGTGGGCGACTTGGCGAACCCCGATCTGCTCACGTTGATCGACGACCAGGGCTGACCTTCGCTGCGCCGCCCCGACGGGGCACTGCGCAGATCGTCGACACTACCGGTCACAGAACGATCTCATGTTTCAGGAGGATACTATGCACAAACGGATTCTGTTAGCCGTTCTCTGCACGGCCTTGCTGCCGTTGGCGCTCATGGCGCAGACGGGCAAGATCGCGGGAAAGGTGACGGACCGCGAGACGGGTGAGCCGCTGATCGGCGCGAACGTCAAGGTCGAAGGGACCACGCGCGGAGCGACGACCAACGTCCACGGCGAGTACGTCATCCTCAACGTCCCGATCGGGAAAGTGACGCTCGTCGCGTCGTACGTCGGGTACCAGACGATCACGATCCGGGACATTCTCATCAAGAGCAACGAGACGACCACGAGAGATTTCCAGCTCCCGCCGGAGGCGTTCAAGGTCGGCGAGGTGGAGATCGTCGCCGAGCGGCCGCTCGTCGACAAGAACGTGACGAACTCGAAGACGACCGTGACGCAGGAGGACATCGAGAACCTGCCGGTCCGGGGCGTCGAATCGATCATCGCTCTCCAGGCAGGCGCGGTCGCGAGCGGTTCGACCATCTTCGTGCGCGGCAGCCGCGGCGACGAGACGGGGTACGTCGTGGACGGCGTGCTCGTCAACAATCCGCTCACCGGCGGGAGGTCGCTCACGGTCATCCAGAACGCCATCGCCGAGGTGGCTTTCCAGGCGGGCGGCTACTCGGCGGAATTCGGCGGTGCGAACGGCGGCCTCATCAGCACGACCACGAGGACCGGTGGCAACAAGCTCCGGGTGGGGTTCGAGACGTACACCGACATGTTCTACTGGACAGGGTACGACCGTTCAAAACAGCCGACGCTCTACGACCCGAACGTCCCGACCGCCTCGCGCATCCCCAATCGCGAGAGCGCCCTGGGCACGTACAGCACCGGGTCGAGCGTCTACACGTTGACGGTCGGCGGGCCGCTGTACGGTCCGGTGAAGTTCTTCATCGCGGCGGAGAACGGGTTCACGCGCACCGGCGGTACCAACCGCAAGGAGATCGACCTCACGAAGCGTTACAGTGACGCACTCCGCGAGACGGATGCCCACACGCTTCTCCCGCCGGAGGAGCAGGCGAAGATCGGGATCTTCGACCCGACGCTCGGGCAGTACGCCCGCAAGGTGGACGTCTCCTACCCCGCGGGCTACATCGTCAACGGCGCCAGCAACAGCTACGCGTTCAGCGGCAACCTGACCTTCGACCTGACGCCGATCAACATCCGTCTCGGCGGGTCCTACGCGTACGGGTGGAGCCGCGGCGGCGCGGGTGTGACCACGATTCTCGACGAGCGCCGTGCTTCGCTCAGCGAGAGCGAGAACTACGCCGGCAACCTCAAGCTGACCCACCTGCTCAGCAGCAGCACGTTCTACGAACTGTACCTGAATTACTTCGGATCATTCGGCGTGACCTACGACCCGGACCACAAGCACAACATCTTCGCGTACGGCGACTCGATCGCGAACGCCGCGTTCGGGTACCAGTACCGCGCCAACGATCTTCTCCCGCTGCCGATCGAACTCTTCGGCGGGTTGTACTACCCCTACGGGTACCCGCTGACCAACTACGGGAAAACGCGCTACAATTCCATCGGCGGGAAGATCAACTTCGTGCATCAGATCGGGCGCACGCACGAGATCAAGGTGGGCGGCGAGGCGACCAAGTACACGATCAGGAACTTCGGCATCGACGCGGTCGGCCTATGGACGTTCGTCCGCCGCAACCCCGACGCCACGCCTCAGCAGGTCGCGGTCAACGCCCGGTCGAACTACTATGGGTACGACCAGTGGGGTCGGAAGCTCGACACGGGTTTCGACGGTCCCAAGGAGCCGGTGTTCGCGGCGTTCTATGCCCTCGACAAGATCGAGCTCGAGGACCTCGTCATCAACGTCGGCTTGCGTTACGATTACATCAACACATCGTCGAAGGAGTTCATCGACCCCACGCACGTTCTGTTCGACGAGTACGGGAACCTCGACCCGAAGGGCATGCGGGACGTGAAATCCTCCCAGACCGTGAGTCCGCGCATCGGCTTCTCCTTCCCGGTCACGGACCAGACGGTGTTCTATGCCCAGTACGGGACGTTCGTCCAGCAGTCCAGGCTCCGTGATATTTACCTCGGCAACGCCGTCAGCGCGAGCAACATCCGCGGCGGGTACGCCATCCAGAACCCGGTCGGCTACGGGTTGAAGCCGGAGAAGACGACGCAGTACGACTTCGGCTTCCGCCAGCAGATCGGCGAGTACTTCGCGTTCGACATCGGAGCGTTCTACAAGGACATCAAGGATCAGATCCAGATGCAGCAGATCACCGCGGCGTCGGGTGCCCAACACCTCGCTTACTACGCCTGGGTGAACGGGGACTTCGCTACGACGTCGGGCTTCTCGATCAAACTAGATCTGCGCCGCGTCGAGCGCGTGCAGGCCTCGGTCGACTACACCTTCTCCGATGCGCGCGGGACGGGTTCCTCCCCGAGCGAATCGTTCTACGCGATCTGGCAGTCCCCGACCGAGACCCCCTACCTGCCGAAGTATACCCAGCCGCTCGATTTCGACCAGAAACACCGCGGTTCGGTCAACATCGATTACCGCTTCGGAAAGAAGGACGGTCCGAAGATCGGCGGTGTTCATTTCCTCGAGCGGGCGGGGCTGAACCTCATCCTCCAGTTCCACAGCGGGTTCCCGTACACGCGCGTCGACGAGTACAGCTTCGGCAACCGCCGTCAGCCGGTGGAGCCGGTGAACAGCTCGCGCCTCCCGTGGGTCTTCTCCCTCAACGGCCGCATCGACAAGTCGTTTACGATTGCGGGACTCGATTTCAACATCTACCTCCGCGTGCTCAACGTCCTGAACCTGCGCCAGCCCTCCAGCGTGTTCGCGACCAGCGGCGCACCCGACGACAACGGGTACCTGGCCACCGAGGAAGGGCAGGCCTACCTGAAGACCTACGCTTCCTACGGCGAGATCTTCCGGCAGCTGTACAGGGATTACTACTACCAGATGGCCATCATGAACGCGGGCACGTACACCGGACCGCGCCAGATGTACCTCGGTCTGCGCATCGACTTCTGAGCGGCGCTTCACGAGGTCTCTCACGAGCATGAATCGCATCCATAAAAGGAGAGTAGGCATGAAAGAACTCCGCAATACGTTCCTGCTGCTGCTGTTCGCGGCCATCGCGGTGCCGCTCCTCGCGGGCGAGTACCCCGGCGGCGATGAGAAGCAGAAAGGGATGGCCAAGACCGCCAGCAACGACGTGTTCGATTTCATCTCGATCAACAACATCCTGATGTACATCTCGAACAACGGCGCGACGGCGCACAATCCGAAGACGGACGCCTCCGGGCTCGAGTGGCCCCGCGGCAGCGCCAAGTACGTCATCTTCACCGACGGTCTCATCTGGGGCGGGACGGTGCAGGGCGAGGTCCGCGTGGGCGGCGCGACATACCGTTACGGTCTGCAGGCCGGTCCCATCCGGGCAGACGGCACCGCCGCCGACCCGTCGGACCCGCGGTATACGATCTACAAAGTCCGCAAGGTGAGTGCCGAGACGTTCTCCACCATGACGGCCGATGACCAGGCCCGGCTCCGGAACGATTTCGAGAAATGGCCTGTCACAGACGGCGCCCCGTGGGTGGACAAGAACAAGAACGGCGTCTACGAACCCAATTTCGACGACTGGCTCGCAAACGGCGAGGCATCCTCGTCGGACACGCCGTGGTTCATCGGCGACGAGGTCCTCTGGTTCGTTTCCAACGATCTCGACCCCTCCCGCACGAGCAACCTCTACGGCACGTCGCCCATCGGCATCGAGGTGCACACCCTCGTCTGGGGCTACGAGCAGACCGGGCCGCTGGGGAACATGATCTTCACCAAGTACACGATCATCAACAAGGGGGTCAACGATCTCGAGAACGCGTACCTCGCGAAATGGTCCGACCCCGACCTCGGCGATGCGAACGACGACTTGGTCGGTATCGACACGAACCTCGTCCTCGGCTATGTCTACAATGGCTACGCGAAGGACGGAATTTACGGCATCCCGCCTGCCGCGGGGTACGACTTCTTCCAGGGCCCGATCGTACCGGGCGATCCGAGCGATGTCGCACATTACAATTTCGGTCTACGGCAGGGTTACAAGAATCTCGGCGTCTCGTCGTTCGCCTTTTACATCAACGGCGACAACGTCTACCGCGACCCGGATCTCGGGCGCCCGAGCGGATCCACGCAGATGTACAACTACATGCGCAGCCTCCTCTACGCCGGGAACCCGATCATCGATCCCACGACGGGGCGTACATCGAAGGTCTGCCTCTCGGGCGACCCCATTACGAAGACGGGGTGGATCGACGGGATGGTGCACTCGCCGGGTGACCGCCGTATCCTGATGAGCGCCGGTCCGTTCACGCTCGCCCAGCGCGACACGCAGGAAATCGTCGTGGCGACGATCGTCGGCCGCGGCTCGGACCGCCTCTCCAGCCTCCAGGTCCTGAAGTACTACGACCGCTATGCGCAGATGGCGTTCGACAACAACTTCGACCTGCCGAAGGCGCCGCCCGCACCCGTCGTGAAGGTCTCCGAACAGCCCAACGAACTCGTGCTCCACTGGGGCGACCCCGTGAACGCCTCGGCCACCGAGAACTTCGTGGACCGCGGCTACGCGTTCCAGGGGTACAACGTCTACCAATTCCCGAGTAGGAGCTCCACGCTGGCAGAAGCAAAACGCATCGCCACGTTCGACAAAGTCGACAACATCGCCACGATCTTCGACGAGGTGATCGACGACCGCTCGGGCGCCGTTGTCACCCTCCCCGTCCAGTTCGGGACGGATGCAGGGCTCGTTCGGAGCATCACGATCACGCGCGATGCTCTCACCGACAAGCCGCTCGTCAACAACCAGCCGTACTACTTCGCGGTGACGGCATACTCCTACAACCCCGATCCGAACGCTCCACCGCCTCATGTGCTCGAATCCACGCCCCGAATCATCGAGGTGCGGCCGCAGACGTTGAAACCCGGCTGGCGCGCGGGCATCAGTTATGACAAGAGCATCGTTCCCCAGCATGTCTCCGGGTTTTCCACTGGCAGTATCGAGATCAAGGTCGTCGACCCGCTCCTCTTGACCGATTACACCTACCAGGTGACGTTCGACTCTGTGGGCGTCGGGCCCGTCTTCGACGGCGTCGATACGCTGTGGTTCCCCATGCACGCGTGGAACCTCACGCGTATCAAGCCCGGCGGCGTCACCGAGAAGGTCGTCAACCTGGCGACGGAGTTCAAGGGCCTCGAACAGGGGTACTACTCGGTGGACGGTTTCATCATCGCGCCGAAAGGCGCGGGCCTGCCCGATTACGATAACCCGATCCAGAGCATCGAATGGATCGGCGGGCCGGCGGTCTACGAGGGGTACATCGACTGGGAGACGGCGGAACAATGGGGCTGGGGGACTTCGATCCCGTGGTACGACATCGTGAAGACGGTGGAAATCCGCTTCAGCCGCACGGCCACGTCGAAGGGTTACAACTACCGCCGAGGCGCCTCGCCGAACTACGGCTACCAGGGGTACTTCGACTGCTTCTTCACCGTGTGGGACGTCTCGAACCCCGCCAACGAGAAGCAGCTGTCGTTCGCCTTCGTCGAACAGCAGGGTGGAGCCCGGCAGAACAACACGTGGGACCCGGTGTCGAACGCGGACCGCGAGTACCTCTTCATCCTCGACGAGCCGTATTCCGACACGCCGAATCCCTTCTACACGACGCGGACGATTTACGCCAACGCGTCCGAGATGCCCATCCTCTACGCGTGCTGGATGATGCACAACGACGTGTACTCCTCGAACACGCCGTGGCGCGAAGGGGACAAGTGGCGTATCACGCCGAAAGTCCCGTTCACGAAGAGCGACGTGTACACCTTCACGACGCGGGCCGCGACGTACAACACGGCGGTCGCCGCGAAGGACATCGAATCGATCAATGTCTTCCCGAACCCGTATTACGGCGCGAACGCGCAGGAGCTGAACAAGTACCAGCGGTTCGTCACCTTCAACCACCTCCCGGTTCGGGCGAAATTCAGAGTCTACACCCTCTCCGGAAATCTCGTGCGCTCGTTCGAGAAGAACGACAACAGCCAGACCATCAACTGGGATCTGAACAACGAGAACGGACTGCCGGTGGGGAGTGGGATGTACATCATCCACATCGACATGCCGGACCTCGGCGTCGAGAAGATTCTGAAGCTCGGTGTCATTTCCGAAACGCAGTTCCTGGACCGCATCTAGGCGACAGCGGAACGACACAGGTGAATGGTTGACAGATTCGAACAGCCAGTAAGGAGAAACCCACTATGCGTACAACGCTCACATTGATCATGGCAGCGGTCGTGCTGTTCGCCCTCGAGGCGCCGACCGCCCTGGCAGGCGGCGGCAATCGCGGTGGAACCGACGGTGCGGAACAGCTCCTGATCCCGGTCGGCGCCCGCGGCGTCGCGTTGGGCAGTGCTTATTCGGCGGGCATCACGGGCGTCAACGCCATCTACTACAACCCCGCCGGGTTGTCTGCTTCCGCGGCGCGTGCGGAAGCCATGTTCTCGCAGATGCGCTACATCGGCGACATCGACGTCTCGTACGTCGCCGTCGGCGCGAACTTCTCGGGCTTCGGCCACATCGCCTTCTCGCTGAAATCCCTCTCGTTCGGGACGATCAAGCTCACCGACGAGCGGAACCCTGACGGGACGGAAGCGACGTACACGCCCAACTTCGTCACCGTCGGTCTGACATACTCGCGTGCTCTGACCGACCGCATCCGGGCTGGTGTCACCGCGAACCTCGTCTCGGAGAGCATCGACCGTGCCTCGGCGACCGGCGTGGCGTTCGACGTCGGCGTCCAGTATAACGGGCTCGCAGGCGTGCGCGGCCTCCAGCTCGGCGTCACGCTCCGCCATCTCGGCGGCAACATGACGTACGACGGCCCGGGGCTGTACCGTCGCGCGGATGAGTTGGAGATGAAGCGCGACGCCCAGCTCCTGAAAATCGACGCGGCCGGTTTTGGAATGCCGACCTCGCTCGAAATGGGGCTGGCATACACCACAGCGTTGGAGGAATTGCATTCCCTCACCGTCGCGGGCGCTTTCGAGAACAACAACTTCCTCCCCGACCAGTTCCGCGTCGGCCTCGAGTACAGTTTCCACAACCTGTTCTTCATCCGTGGGTCGTGGACTATCCCGGGCCAGACCAAGGACGACGCGTTCGGCGAGGGGTCCTACCTCTACAGCGGCGCCTTCGGCGCCGGCGTCAACTACGACACCGGCAGCCTGAAGCTCGGCCTCGATTATGCGTACCGCCTGAGTAAAATCTTCGACGGGAGCCACGTCTTCACCGTGAACATCGGGTTCTGACGTCGCGCTCGACGGCTTTTCCATGGGGCCGGTTCGATGAGAACCGGCCCCATGCTTTTCCGATTGGTTTTCCAGGGCAAGAGCGGGTATTTTTCTCCATGCATTACGGAGAGAGCATTATGAAGAAACGCCTTCTCGTCGTCCTCGTCGCCGTTCTCCCCCTCGCCGGTTCAGCCGCTCAAGCCCAGGTCCCGTTCCAGCTGTGGGCGGATGCTGCCGCCTTTCGCTACGACGAGCAAGTGAGTTACGTAGAAATCTACTATGCCTTTCCGCGCGGTTCCCTGAGCTACGTCCGAGGAACGGATGCCTTCGAGGCTGCCGTGATCATGAGCGTCGTCATCGCCGAGGACGGCGGATACAGGCAGCCCGTCGCACGCGTGTGGCGGGTGCCGGTGACGCTCACCGACACGGCGGAAGCTTCGTCCCGCATGATGGTCGGGAAGGTGACCTTCACTCTCGCGCCCGCGCGATATCGCATGACGGTTACCGCCCGGGAGGAGACGAAACCGGAATCCGCCGACACGCTGACAATCCCGTTGGAGATCCGCGCGTTCCCGTCGCGGGCGCCGTTGTTCAGCGATATCGAACTCTGCACTTCCATCCGTCAGGTCGAAAACGATCCCGCCAACATGTTCTACAAGAACACGCTCGAGGTGGTTCCCAACCCGCCCGCGCTGTACGGCGATTCCCAGCCGGTCCTCTACTATTACGCGGAACTCTACAACGGGAATTTGGACCCCTACCTCATCCGGTCCGAAGTCGTGAGCGCTTTCGGGTCCACTCTCCTGTCCCGGACGCAGCGGAAGAGCGGTTCGCACGCGTCGCGCGTGGAAGCGGGCTCGTTGAACGTCTCCGCCCTTCCGAGCGGTACGTACACGATGATCCTCTCCTACGGCGATACGTCAGGGACCATGCGCATCTCCCAGAGCAAACGGTTTTACGTGTACAACCCCCTGGTGGTCGCCGACACGCAACAAATCATCCACGCAGCGGAATCGATCGCGTTCGAGTTCGTCGAGGCATCCGAGAGCGAACTCGATGAGGCCTTCGAGACGGCGACCTACATCGCGACGAGCGACGAACGTTCGGCGTGGAAAGCGTTGAAGGGCGCCGAGGCGAAGAGGAAATTCCTGACGGCGTTCTGGAAACAGCGCGACGCCGATGCGTCGACCCCGGAGAACGAATTCTACATCGAATACATGCGACGCCTTCGCATCGCCAACGAGAAATTCCGGACCGCTTACCGGGCCGGGTGGAAAACGGATCGCGGGCGCGTGTTCCTCATGTACGGGCCTCCCGACTACGTCGAGAGGAACCAGGTGGAAAGCGACGCGAAACCGTACGAGCGCTGGCGCTACGACGCCATCCAGGGGGGCGTGGAGTTCATCTTCGTCGACAAGGGCGGTTTCAACAACCTCGAGCTGGTCCACTCGACGATGCGCAACGAGTTGAGCGACCCTGATTGGCAAAGGTACATACGCACGAGATGACGAGGGGCAGCGGACGACAACGAATCGCCGCTGCCGCCGAGCCGGCGTGAAGCATCGAATCGAATACCTTCTCTTCGCGGGGATCGCACGGGTCTTGCGCCTGTTCCCTCTCGCTGCCGTGCGCCGCATCGCGCGTCCCTTCGCCGACGCGGTGTTCTTCGTTCTCCCGATTCGGAAACGGTTGACGATGGGTCAGATCGCAGCGGCGTTTCCCTCCCGGAGCCGCGCGTGGGTGAGGCATACGGCGCGTGCGTCGTACCGGAACCTCGTGACCACCGTGTTCGAACTGATGTGGACGCCGCGCCTCCGCGGTGCCGAGCCCGAAACCGTCCTGCGTATGCACGAGCCGGACATCCTGCTCAATGCGTACCGGCGGGGTTCGGGGCTCATTCTCATGTCCGCCCACTACGGGAACTGGGAATGGTTGTCCATTCTCTCGGCGCGCATCCTCGGCATTCCGTTCACGGTCATCGTGCACCCCCTCCACAACCCGCACGTGGACCGGCTCGTCGAATCCTACCGAACGATGTTCGGCAACCGCGTGGTGCCGATGCACTCGGCAGGCCGCGAGGCGATTCGGACCTTGAGGAACCGCGGGGTCGTCGCCCTCCTCGCCGATCAGAGCGGGCCGGGAAGCGGCCTCTTCGTCCCGTTCTTCGGTCGCCCGGCCGCGACCTTCCAAGGGCCGGCGGTCTTTGCCCTGCGGACCGGTGCTCCGATCGTCTGCGGGTTCTGCGAGCGTAAGCCGGACGGTGATTACGAGGTCTTCCTCGAGGAAATCCCGACATCGGACTTGCACGGAGCGACGGAAGAGAACGTCGCAGAGCTGACCCGTCGGCATGTGGAGGCGGTGGAACGTCGTATCGCAGGCAATCCCGGCGCATGGCTGTGGCAGCACAGGCGTTGGAAGCACGCCCCGCCGCAGACCATAGGGACGAGGGGCGGGTGGTCGTGATGGAACGACCTGTTCTCATCATCCAGACCGCCTTCGCCGGGGACATGATCCTCACTCTCCCGCTGGTCCAGGAGGCACGGAGACTTTTAGGGGATGGCGGGGTGGATGTCCTCTGCATTCCTGCCACCGAACCGCTTCTGCGGGGCCACCCGGCAGTACGGTCGGTCATCACATACGACAAGCACGGTTCGGGGAGGATGGCGGGGATCATCCGGCGTCTGCGCGCTACCCGCTACGGAGTCGTCTTGTGCCCCCACCGCTCTTTCCGGAGTGCTGTCCTCTCGGTGTCGAGCGGTGCGACCGTCCGGGTGGGGTTCGATCGATCCGCGGGGGCAGCCTTGTTTACCGAGCGCGTGCCGTATCGAGAGGGTGTTCACGAAGTGGAGCGGAATCTCGATCTCCTCGCACGCCTGACCGGCGGCGTCGACATGGCGACCCGTCCCTGTCTGCGCATTTCGGAAGCGGATGAGCGCGAAGCGCGAAATGTCCGGGCTTCGTTCGGGGACGAACCCTACGTGTGCATCGCGCCGGGTTCCGTTTGGCCGACCAAGCGCTGGATGCCAGCCGGGTTTGCCACCGTCGCGCGCGAACTCGCCCGCGAGTACGCTGTCGTTTTCGTCGGCGGCAAAGAGGACACGCTACTCTGCAGGGAAATCGCGGGTCTGGTAGATGTCGGCCGCTGCGTCGATGCATCGGGTGCGCTCGGGTTTCCCGCATCCGCCGCTCTGATCGCGGGCGCACGTCTTCTCATCGCCAATGATAGTGCGCCTGTGCATCTCGCCTCCGCCATGGGGACACCGGTCGTTGCCGTCTTCGGTGCGACTATCCCCGCGTTCGGCTTTACCCCCTTCGGCGTGCCGCATGAAATCATCGAAGTACGCGGCCTCGCCTGCAGACCGTGCGGGCGCCACGGGGGGAAAACATGCCCTGTCGGGACCTTCGTGTGTATGCGGGAGATCACGCCCGATCGCGTGTATGCTGCTGCTGTGCGTCTCCTCGAGGCAGGCCGACGCAGAGGCATCTGACCCCCTGCGATCGTTTCCTCGAAATCAGGACGAAGCTGTCTCTTTTTTTGCCGTCCCGTCCTTCGATGCACGGCCTTCGGTGGCTGATCTCTCTTTCTTCGGTCCGGAATTCTTCTTGTAATCCGTCAGGTAGAAGCCCGTTCCCTTGAACAGCAGACCGCCGCCTCCACCGATCAGGCGCTGGAGGGTCGGCATCCCACACTGTGGACAGTCGGTCAAAGGGGAATCCGTGATGTTCTGGAAGGATTCGAAAAAATGTCCGCACTCGCGGCATCGATACTCGTACGTCGGCATCTCACGCTCCTTTATCCATGGAAAACCGTGTTCATTTTACGTCGGAATTGCTCTTACCCGCTTTTCTCCCGCGCGAATTTTTTCTCGAGAGCCCGTTGGACGTGGGGCGGGACGAATTCCACGATGTTCGTTCCCAGCCGTGCGAGTTCTCGGATTACCGACGAATTCAAGTACGTGTACTTCTCGTTGGGCATGAGGAACACCGTCTCGATATCGGGGGCCAGCTTTCGGTTCATCAATGCCATCTGGAACTCGAACTCGAAATCCGACACGGCGCGCAAACCGCGAACGAGCGCCGAGGCGCCGTTTTGGCGTGCAAAATCCACGACGAGCCCGTCGAACGCCTCCACACGCACTCTGCGGCGGCCGGCTACCGCCTCCTCGATGAGCGCGATCCGCTCTTCCGGCGAGAAAAGCGTCTGCTTGGCCGGATTTTTCGCGACTGTGACGATGACGGTGTCGAACAGAGCCGTTGCGCGGTCGAGCACGTCGAGGTGCCCGTTGGTGATGGGGTCGAAAGAACCGGGGTACACAGCGGTTTTCATTGTTCATGCCCCTCCATGAGATCCGCCTGCGTCAGAATGGTTACGGTCGTGCCGCCGAACCGCCTCGACAAGACGACGCGCCAGCGCCGGTCGGTGACCGGTGTCGTTCGAGAGTCGTGCTCGATGCACACGAGGCCGCCTCTCATCAACAGGTTCCGTGCGAAGAGAAGTTCCAGGAAGCGCCTGTACCCGGCGTATCGGTAAGGGGGGTCGGCGAATACGCAGTCGAACGCCCGTTCGATCCGCCCGAGGGCCTTCTCGACGGGGGCCGCAACCACGTCGGCGCGGGCACGGAGACCGAGCTCTTCGATGTTGGATCGGAGGGCGCCGAGCGCGCGGCGATCGCGTTCGACGAACACGGCGTGGGCGGCACCGCGGCTTAGGGCTTCGATCCCGAGGCTCCCGCTTCCGGCGAAAAGATCGCAGACGACCGCCTGTTCCAGCGAAATGCGATGCACGATCATGTCGAACATGCTTTCCTTGACGCGGTCCGTCGTCGGGCGCGCCTCCGCGCACAGAGGTGCCTTGATGATCCGCCCGCGTAACGCTCCCCCTATGACGCGCATGAGACTCCCTTGAGCGCCGCGTAGAGCGCTGCACTGTAGAACCAGGCGGGGCGGGAACGCGCGCCCTCTGCGACCGATCCGGCGATGAAAGCGAGGCGGTCGAGGGGTCTCAAGAGTCGTACCGGGACGGCGAGAAGCTCGCGAAAACGTCGGGCTACGTCTTCATCCGCCGCGGGACCATAGAGCACTGTGGAAGCGATAGCGGCACCGCTCGGGTACAGGATATCCCTGATGAGCCGAAGCGCCGTTCGGGAGGCTTCGCCGGGCATGTGCGCTGCCGCGCGGAAACCGAGATAGCGGTCGCCGTCAAAAACGCTGACGAGCGTACGTCCCGGGGATATGCCGATGAGCGCACAGGTGGAACTGTTTCCGGCCACTTGCTCCGCTACGCTTTCGAAGAGAAAATGATCGATCTCGATGTCCGTAACTTCCAGCGTCAAATGCCGCAAAGCTGTCGAGAGGAACTCGACGGTTTTTCGGGGTACCGCGCAGAGGAGTACGGTGTGCGCAGATCCACCCCGGGAAATGGTCTTTGTATGGATATGGAACGCTGTACCGGGCGGCATGGCGCTCAACGTCATGCATTCCCATGCCAGCTGTGCCCGGCGTTCCTCCTTGCGGAGTGCGGCATCGATGGGAATGGTGGCGATGACGGCGGATCCCGAGGGGATCACGAGGGTGGCACGAGACGAGAAAAGAGGCTTCGACAGCACGAGCCGGGCGAGCGTGGTGAGGAACGCCTTTGCGTGAATTTCCGAATCGGGGGTTTCGTGTAGGAGTGAAAAACCGAAAGTCCTGTCCGTTTCGACATCGTCACAGCGGAGGACGACCGGGTAGCCGTCCGTCGCCCGGATTTCCGCGAGACGAAACGAACCTTCGGCGAGTTCGATTCCGAGATGATGGACGACAGGCATAAGTGGATCGGCGTTACCGGTTTTTACGGTCGAGTGTTTCTATGGTGTTTTTCGTGGAAGTGATGCGAAGATACGGCTTTATGCGCTCAAATGTCTTGGGACCGATTCCGGGGACACCCATGATGCTTTCAACGGATGTGAAAGCTCCGCATCGGCGCCGGTACTCGATGATTCGTCCCGCGATGGTGGGACCGATCCCGGGGAGAGCGGTCCATTGTCCCTCGTTCGCCGTGTTGATATCGACAGGGCGGGGCTCTTGCTTTTCTCCCCACCTGGTGGGCCCGTTTTTCGCCGGGTCCGTAGAGCTGGGGAAAATGGTGTCGTTCGTGGTCTGGTAGAGGAGCGCGGCTCGAGCGGCGAAGACGGAATCGTGCACGCGGTACGCGACTGCGGGGTCGACCGGCGGCGATGGGCGTGCCGCTAATCTATACAAGGCACCGCCGACTGCCGTCGCGCCGAGGAAAAGAACGGCTATTGCTTCGTTTCTCGTAAAACCGAACAGGCGCGCGAGATGGAGCATCCGTTTCAGCATAGCATTTCGGAACCGTGATTGGTAGGGGTGAGCAAGGGGCGTACGCTTCGCGCGTCAAGGGGAACCGCCGAACATTTTGCCGAAAAGCCCTTTTTTCGGCTTCTCGTCGCCCGGTTGTACGCCGGGAAGAGAACGGAGTTCCCGTATGTGTTCTCGCTCTTTCTGGGTGAGCTTGGTCGGGACGAAAATGTTGATCCGCACCAGTTGATCCCCCCGCCCATGTCCGTGCAGCCTCGGCAGGCCTTTCTCACGTAGGCGAAGGATACGACCTGCTTGTGTCCCTGGTGGAATTTTCATTTTCACGCGGCCGCCGAGTGTCGGGACTTCGATCTCCGCCCCCAGCACGGCGTCAGGGTAGCTGATGTATAAATCGTAAGCGACGTCGTCGCCAAGCCGTTCGAAATCCGCGTGCTCGAGTTCCCGGAATTGGACGATCAGATCGCCCGGCTCACCTCCTCTTCGCCCCGCGTTCCCTTCACCCCTAAGAGTCATGTAGTTCCCGTCCGCCACGCCCATAGGGACGCAGACTTTGATCGTCGTTTCGCCGGGAAGGCGCCCGTCGCCCCGGCATGCAGTGCAGGGGTCCGTGATGACCGTGCCCTCGCCGCCGCAGGCTGAGCAGGGCACGACGTTGATGAATTGCCCGAAGAGAGAGCGCGACACTTGACGGATCTCGCCGCTCCCCCCGCATATGCGGCACGGCGAAGGTGCTGTCCCTTCGCGTGCGCCTGTCCCTCGGCACGAGTCACATACCACGTATTTCCGGACCTTGACCGTTTTTTCAACGCCCGTAGCGATTTCCTCGAGTGTAAGGGGCATTTGAATCTTGAGGTCCGAGCCGGGGGTGCCGCGCTGGGTGCGGCGCCTCGAACTCCGCGTTCCCGCGAACATCTCGTCGAAGATCCCGCCGCCGAACGCTCCCCCGAAAATATCGCTGAAGCGGCTGAAGATGTCGTGGATGTCCGTGAAACCCGTGAAATCCCCTCCACGCAGACCGTCATGCCCGAACTGGTCGTAACGTCGCCGCCGTTCCTCGTCGCTCAGCACCTCATAGGCTTCGGCGGCTTCTTTGAATTTCTCTTCGGCTTCCTTGGAGCCGGGGTTTCGGTCCGGGTGATACTGCATCGCCAGCTTCCGGTACGCCTTCTTGATCTCGTCCAGTGTCGCATCGCGGCCGACACCGAGAACCTCGTAGTAATCGCGTTTCATGGAAAATGTGCCCCCGGCTTCGGCGTGCAGGGATCAGGAGGCGGGTGTGGGTTCGGACGCGACCGTAACCTTCGCGTGGCGGATCACCCGGTCGTTGAGGGTGTATCCTTTTTCTATCTCGTCGATGACCGTACCGGGCTCGATGTCC
>JARYLZ010000062.1 GCA_029907355.1 Bacteroidota bacterium
ACCAACCAGCCGGAAGTACTCGATCCCGCCCTCCTCCGCCCGGGTCGATTCGACCGCCGCATCGTCGTGGACTTGCCGAACCTCGCCGAACGCGAAGAGATCCTGCGCGTTCATGTCCGCAAGGTGCCGCTCGCGGATGATGTCGATCTCAAGACGATCGCCCGCGCGACGCCCGGGAATTCGGGCGCCGACTTGAAGAACCTCGTCAACGAGGCCGCTATCCTCGCCTCCAAAGCCCGGAAAGACCGGGTCGAGATGAGCGACTTCTGGACCGCCCTCGACACCATCATGCTCGGGCACGTGCGGTCGAGCCTCATCCTGAGCCCCGAGGAGAAGCGCCGCACAGCCTATCACGAGTCGGGACATGCCCTGGTCGCCGTAAGCCTGCCGGGGTCGGACCCCGTGACGAAAGTCACGATCGTCCCGCGGGGGCGCGCGCTCGGCGTCACCATGCAAACACCGCTCGACGAGCGCCACAACTACACGAAGGAGTACCTCTTCAACCGCCTCTGCGTCCTGCTCGGCGGGCGGGCCGCGGAGCAAACCGCGTTCGGATCCATCTCGACGGGTGCCGAAAACGATCTCATGCACGCCACGACCCTCGCACGGAACATGGTTGCACGTTACGGGATGAGCGACGTGGTCGGTAATCTCTCGCTCCTCGAACCCGGTGCGGATTCTTTCCTCGGGGAGAACTTTTTCCCCCAGAGGAATTTCAGCGAGGAAACACTTCGCCTCGTCGACAGCGAAACCAAACGGTTCATCGACGAGGCCTACACCCGAGCCGTAGAAATCCTTTCGGAAAAGCGCAGCCAACTCGACCGTATCGCCGAAGCCCTCGTGCAAAAGGAACTCCTCGAAGGGAGCGAACTTGCCGCCCTCCTCGAGTCGGATGGCGCTTTACCCGCCCCTCTTACCGGGAGTCCGGCCGCGTCCCCGTCAGCATCGTGACGCAACGGGCAAGGTGTAGCGGCACTCCTCGCACCCACCCCCCACATCGCACGGATGTCCCGGGTGCACGTACCGCATCTTCCGCTGAAGGCGAACACGGCGGTCATGCGGTAGGTAACCGCTCTGCTCGCACCGCAACGCTGATTCCCTCAATCCACCGACGGCTGTTCGGTCCCCGTTTTGTACCTATGCTGGAGGTATTTGATGATCATGGGGAGAATGGAAAGGAACACGACGACAGCGATAACGATCTCGATATGACGCTCGATACCGGGGATGGAGCGCCCGAGGAAATATCCGACGAGCGTCATACTCACGATCCAGCTGACCCCACCGGTCACGTTGTACACGGCGAATTTCGAGTATTTCATTTCGGCTACGCCTGCGACGACAGGAGCGAATGTCCTTGCGAACGGCATGAAACGCGCGAGGAAAATGGTGATTCCGCCGTAGCGCTCATAGAAGTGTTTCGTTTTGAGGAGATGGTCTCGTCGGAAGAAGCGCGACTGCGGGCGGTTGTAAAGGGCATGCCCCGCTTTTTTCCCGATCGTATACCCCACCGCATCGCCAGAAACCGCTGCCATGCAGAGAACGACGATAAGGAACACGAGATTCACGTCGAGATCGCCGCGGGAAACAAGGAGTCCTGCAGTGACGAGAAGGGAATCCCCTGGGAGAAAAAAACCGACGAGGAGCCCGGTCTCGGCGAAAATGATGACGAAGAGACCGATCATGCCCCCCCAGCGGACGATTTCTTCTACGGTCGGGATATCGAAGAGTAATAGTTCTGTCATGGATGCATCGACTGAATAAAACAACATAAGAGAAAAGCCGGTGTGCGGCAAACAGGCGGCTGGAACATCGGTTTACGCCGGGGTCGCACTACTGGTAACCGGCAAGGCGGCTGTGCGTGCAGTCGTCATTGGAACAGGAAAAAGAAAGGCGGGACCGACGCCCGCCTTTCCCCCAACCACCCTTCATCTCATCCACACCTACGATGAGTTGAAGAGGAGGTGAAAACTTCAATCCATCATGCGTCGCAGGAATGGCGGTTTCTCCTGTGCTGAACGGCGATACTGCCGGCCGTCCTGATCCTCTTCGGTGTTTTCCTCCATGGGTGGGGCGAAGACGCCGCCTTTCCTCCACGCCGTCGGGGGATCGAGGTCCCGCAGTTCGTGGATACCCGAGGGGATATGGACCGGGCGGCTCGATGCCATCGCTTTCACCTGCGCGGCAGGCTGGCGGCGCGCCGTGACATGGCGGGGATTGAAACCGGTCGCGATGACGGTGACCATCATCGAGTCCCCCATCGAATCGTCGAGCACGGCGCCGAAAATGACGTTCGCGTCTTCGCCGGCCGCCTCGGAAATGACGTTGCCGGCTTCCTCGAGCTGCATGATCGACATGTCCGGGCCGCCCGTGAAATTGATGAGTACGCCGCGCGCCCCGGCGATGGTCACGCCCTCGAGGAGCGGATGCGAGATGGCGTTGTGGGCGGCCTCGATGGCGCAGTTCTCGCCGCTCGCGAAACCGCTGCCCATGAGGGCATCGCCCATGTCCTTCATGATGTTCTTCACGTCGGCGAAATCCACGTTGACGATCCCCCGCCGGGAGATGATATCCGAGATCCCGCGCGTTGCGTTGTAGAGAACCTGGTTCGACATCCTGAACGCATCCGGGACGGATGTGGATTTGTCGACGAGGGACATGAGCTTCTGGTTCGGGATGACGATCAAGGTGTCGACATGCTTCCGGAGTTCTTCGATGCCTTCTTCCGCCTGCGCCATCCGGCGCTTCCCCTCGAAATGGAACGGTTTCGTAACGATTCCGACGACGAGCGCGCCGAGACCTTTCGCAATGTTGGCGACGACGGGGGCGCCGCCGGTGCCCGTCCCCCCGCCCATACCGGCGGCGATGAAGACCATGTCGCTCCCGGCGAGAGACGAGGTGATTTCTTCCTTGTCCTCTTCGATCGCACGGTAGCCGACGGAAGGATCCGCGCCGGCGCCGAGGCCGCGGGTGAGATTTTTCCCGGCTTGGATCTTGTACTGCGCTGCGCTGGCCTCCAGGGCTTGGAGGTCGGTGTTGATGGCGATGAACTCGACGGCGTCGAGGCCGCGGGAAATCATGTCGTCGACGGCGTTCCCCCCCGCACCGCCGACGCCGACGACGCGGATCCTCGCCCGTTCTACGCTTTGCCTGTCCAGCATGATGGAAAACATACGGCCCTCCTCGATGTGTGGTGATGTTTAGGGACTGATATGTGCTTCACTGTCTGTATCGTTTCTCGATCGCGGTTTTTCGATTTCAGAGTTGTTCACGAAACCAGTCGCGGATCTGGGAGAACATCCGCATGACCATTCCCGCAGGCGAGGAGGACGGGGAAACGTCCACCGCGTCCTCTTTTTTGAAATCGTGCAACACGAGGCCGACGCACGTGCTGTACATGGGGTTTTCGGTCTCCGACACGAGCCCCGCCGAGAACCCGCTCGGGATACCCAGTTTCACCGGCATACCGAGGACCTCGCGCGCGAGGCTCGTCGTCCCGCTGATAAGGGCTCCCCCACCCGTGAGGACGACACCGGAATGGAGGTGCTTCGAGTAACCGGAACGCTTGATTTCGAGGCCCACAATCTCGAGGATTTCCTCCATGCGGGGTTGGATGATCTGGCAGAGAAGGGAACGGCTGATCTCGACGGGTTTGCGGCCGCCGTACCCGCGGAGGAGAATCGGCGTGTCGTGCACGACCTCCGGCAAGTACGCACAGCCATGCTCGCGTTTGAGTTTTTCGGCGTCTTCGTTCAAAATGCCGAGGACCTTGCGGATGTCCTCGGTGACCTTCTTCCCCGCCACGGCCAGGACGGCCGTGTGGCGGATCGTGCGATCTTCGAACACCGCGATGTCCGTGGTCCCGCCCCCGATGTCGACGAGGACGATGCCGACCTCCTTTTCTTCCTCGTCGAGGACGGCGTAACTGGAGGCGAGCGGTTCGAGGATGAGCTCGTTCACCTCGAATCCCGCCCGTTCGACGCACTTGTAAATGTTCTGCACGGCGGTGAGACTGCCGGTGATGATGTGCACGTGCCCCTCGAGACGGACGCCGGAAATCCCTTCGGGGTTATAGATGCCGTCCTGGCCGTCGACGATGTACTCCTGCGGGATGACGTGGATGATCTTGCGGTCCGGCGGGAGGTTGACGCGCTTCGTATCCTGGATCAGTCGCTCGATGTCTTTCCGCGTTATCTCGTTATCGGGGTTATTGATGGCGATGACCCCGCGGCTCTGGAAACTCTGGATGTGATCGCCCGCGATTCCCACGTTGACGGCGTGCACCTTGATACCGGATTGTTTCTCCGCGCGCTGGACGGCCATCCGAATGGAGTTGACCGTCCGTTCGATATTCGTCACCGTCCCGCGCGCCATCCCGTCGTTCTCCGCCGTCCCGATGCCCATGATGGTGATGTTGCGGTTCGCATCCATCGTGGCGATGATGCAGCAGGTCTTCGTCGTCCCGATATCGAGACCGACCACGATACGGTTCGGTGCGGCGCCGCTTGCGTTTCGTCCTCTCATGTGTAATCCGTCAATCTGGGAGAATGGATGTCGTGTCCACGACCACAGGCTGGTCGTAGGGGTAACTGTCAAGCCACCGGACAACGATCTGGTCCCGGTAGCGGAGATCGATATACGCGAGCTTCTCCACACCGCGCTCGGCTGCGAGGATCTGCCAGCACGTGCGAAAAGCCCGCATCACGGCAGGAAGCCGATCCGTGTCGCGGAGATAGATCGGGATGCCCCCGTCGATCGTGTAGAGGATGAAATCCTTTTTCCCCGCCAGGGAGATTTCCGAGAAGAGGTGGTAAAACTCCAGCCCGCAACAGCGTATGGCCCGGAGCATGCCCAACGCTTCCCGGAGACGCCGATGCGACACGGGACGGCCGGGCGGCGGGAGGGTGAATGCATACCCCGCGTGGATAATGGGGAGAGTCTGCGGAACGGCAGACGGGGCAAGGGGGAGAACGTACCCTTCCTCGTCCACGACTCGGTCGCATTCGCCGGCGTTGACGACGAGGGCGAGAGGCATGCGCTCCTCCACCTGGACGACGAGCGTAGAAGGGGGCTCGCGGAACACGAGCGCTTTCCGGACGAGCGCAAGGCGTTCTACACGCGAGCGGACCTGCTCGAGGGGAATATCCGCGAGGACGGCGGTATCCGGAACGCCGGCGGCTTTCAGGATCTCCCCGTCGGTGAGGAAATGAACCCCCCGAACATCCACGGAAACCTTCACGGCATGTTTATGCCATTGGTCCGCGAGAACGGCCAGGGTCGCAATGCACGCGATGGCGAGCATCAGCGTCACCCCGGCCGGCCCGACGAGGGATCGACGTCCGTCTTTCGTTGCCCGCGCGTTCATGGTGTTATGGTCCGCTCGCCTCGTTTCACTTCGCCCCTCCGTTCCCCGGAAGCGGCAAGGGTTTACATGCCCCGTCGGGGAACCCGACGAGGCGGATCTCGAGCTGTAATTCCTTGCCGGTTTTTTCGTAGACGACCGCCCGAACATGGTTGATGATGTCGAGCACATCGCGTGCCGTCGATTCCCTGCGGGCGACGATGAAGTTCGCGTGGAGTTCCGACACCTCGGCTCCACCGATGGAGAAACCTTTCAGGCCGCAATGTTCGATGAGCTCCGCCGCTGTGGTGCCCGGAGGGTTCTTGAAGGTGCATCCCGCTGTGGGGAGCGTTGTCGGTTGCTTCGCGTTCCTCTCGAGCAGCAGATCGCGTCTCCTCCGTTGCATGGCCTCTCGGTCGCCAGGCGGGAGGATGAAACGCGTCGAGAGAACCACGCTATCTCCCAGGTCCGAAGCACGGTAACGGAACCCGCATTTCTCGCGGGGGATCACGATGACTTCGCCATTCCGCACGATGGTCACGTCGACGATGTACGTCGAAATCTCCCCCCCGTATGCGCCGGCGTTCATGACGACGGCACCGCCGAGCGTCCCCGGAATACCCGCCAACATTTCCGTCCCGCCGTACCCGTGGCGAATACAGAAATCGACGAACGCGCTCAACCGGACACCCGCCCCGGCCGTCACGATCTCCTGCTGCATATCGAGCTGAGAAAATCCGCGTTCCAGATTGATCACGATTCCGCGGAACCCTTCATCGCTGACAAGGATATTGCTGCCCCTTCCGAGAACGAGCATGGGTATGCTTCGTTCCGCGGCATATCGCTGGAGGGCGACGACCTCGGAAGCCGACATGGGTTCCACGAAGAGGTCGGCGGGCCCGCCGAGGCGGAACGTCGTCATACCGGCGAGAGGTTCACCGATAGCGATCCGTCCCGTGCAAATTGCCCGTATGGCTTCCAGCGAGATCATTCCTGCGTTTTCCTGCGATAGGAGTCGATGAATTCCGCCCCGTAGCGGTAGATATCGCCCGCCCCCATGGTAATGACGAGGTCGCCCGGCTGAACGATATCCATGAGGAGGGCGGGGACCTCCGCTTTGTCCGGCACATAGCGCACGTGCTTGTGGCCATGTCGTCGTGCGGCCTCCGCGATGAGTTCCCCCGTCACGCCTTGGATAGGCTTTTCCCGAGCCGGGTAGACGTCGGTCACGACGAGCACGTCCGCGTTCATGAACGCCCTTCCGAATCCTGCGGCGAAATCACGTGTACGGGTGTACGTGTGCGGTTGGAAGACGCAGACCACGCGGCGGCGCCACCCTGCCTTGATCCCGCGGAGCGTCTCGCGGACTTCCGAGGGGTGATGCGCGTAATCGTCCACCACGAGGACGTCGCCGATCTCGGCGCGTATCTCGAAGCGGCGGAATACCCCCGTGAAGGCGTCGAGAGACGACTTGACCGTCTCGAACGGGATACCCAGCTCCAGGGCGGTCACGGCGGCGCCCAAGGCGTTCCGCACGTTGTATTCGCCCGGTACGCCGAGGGAGATGCGCCCGAGCTCCACGCCCACCCGCACGATGGTGAAGGACGTCACGTGCCCCTGCTGGGCGAGGTCCACGGCCTGCACGTCGGATTGGGATGACAGGCCGAAGGTGATGACTTTCCGGGAGAGACGAGGGAGAATGTCCTGCAAGGCGGGTTCATCGAGACACAGCGCGATGAACCCGTAGAAGGGGACTTTGTTCGCGAATTCGACGAAAGCGGACTTGAGATCCTCGATGTTCTCGTAGATATCGAGGTGTTCCTCCTCGAGAGATGTCAAAACGGCGATCGTGGGAGACAACTGGAGGAAGGAACGGTCGAACTCGTCCGCTTCCACCACCATGAAATCCCCCTTGCCCAGCCTCGCGTTGGTGTCCCCGAAAGCGTGGAGTTTCCCACCGACGATGACGGTCGGGTCGAACCCGCCGTTGATGAGGATGGTGCCGAGCATGGAGGTCGTGGTAGTCTTCCCGTGTGTGCCGGCCACCGCGATGCCGTAATGCAGGCGCATCACCTCCGCGAGCATTTCCGCTCTCCGGATGGTCGGAATGTGCCGCCGCGCAGCCTCCGCCAGCTCGGGGTTTTCGGGCCCGACAGCCGACGAGAAGACGACGACGTCCGCACCCCTCACATGCTCGGGCCGATGCCCCTCGCAGATGACGGCACCGAGCTCTGCCAGTCGCTGCGTCACATCGGAGAGCACGAGATCGGAACCGGACACGGAGAAGCCCTGGTTGATCAGGATTTCCGCGATGCCGCTCATCCCGATGCCGCCGATACCGACGAAATGCACACGACGGATGTTGGCGAATTTCACGATGGTTACCTGCGATAGTCCATTGAGAGACGGGATGGCAGCCGTGTAGGATGGCGACGGCGCGTCATTTGTGTAGTTCCTGTTTCAAACGGCGGAATTCGGCGAACAATTCCTTCTCGCGCTCGTAATTCGCCATGCGGAGGCGTATCCAACGCAGGCGGTTCGGCACGCGGAGCTTGACGACCGCGAACGTCCCCCGGAGGAAAGGGCTGCGTTCGCGTTTGAGGACGATCTTCGTGATATGGGCGAAGTACACGGAACGCTCGCCGAAACGGTTCCGGAAAATGAGCCGCGTGGGGGTGATGACGAGACGCGGGTCGCGGATGATCGTACCGATGAGCGCACCGAGGGTCAGGAGAATGAAGATCGCAATGATGTACACGACGGGATCGCGGAAACCGAATTCCACGGTCTGGTCGGTGATGGTGCCGGTCAGCAGGATATAGACGATCGCGAACAGTACGTACATCAGGAGAATGATGTAGTAGAAGTCCTTTTTCCGCCGGTATACCACTTCGTTTTGTTCCATCGCACTCCTCCTGTCATCGGGCGGCCAGCCGGAGAACGGCCTCCGCAATGGCGCGTGACGCCCCGGGTTTACCGAGCCGCCGCGCGGCTTCCGCCATTCGCTCCAGCGCTGCCTTGTCGGAAACGAGTTCGAACAGGATCTGTTCCAACACCTCGAGGCGGTCGTCCTCCACGACGCAAGACGCACCTGCATCCGCCAGGGCATGCGCGTTTCGTCTCTGATGGTCTGCGGCAGCATGGGGGTAGGGAACCAGGATCGAGGGAACGCCCATAGCGGTGATCTCCGCAATGGAAGCGGCACCGGCTCGGCATACGACGATCGTGGCAGCCGAATACGCGGCATGCATCTCGTGAATGAAGGGGCGGATGACGACATGCGGCCTGCTTTCGCCGCAGCGGCGGAACTGTTCGAACGTCCTCATCCCCGTTTGCCAGATGAGCTGGACGCCCTCGGTCTCGAAACGCGGCAACATAGCCGCCACGGCCGCGTTGATGGATTGCGCACCGAGACTCCCCCCGAAAACGAAGACGGTCGGTTTCTCTTCATCGAAACCGAAAAAGCGCCTCGCCTCGGCCGCAGGAATCCGGACGAGACTGGGACGCACGGGGCTCCCGCTCACGACGACCCGACGCGCTCTCCCGAGATACTCGCGCGTCGAAGGGAACCCGACGTGCACTTCGTCCACGCGCGGGGCGAGGAATCGCGTGGTAAAACCTGGATACGCGTTCTGTTCCTGGATCAGCGTTCGACAGCCCAGCCGAACTGCTGTGAACACCACCGGCCCTGCCGCGTACCCGCCGGTGCCCACGACCACGTCGGGACGCCTCGTGCGAATGATCCGCCTCGATTGCAGGAGTGCGGCAACCACTTTCACGGGGAAGAGCAGATTCGCCGGGGAGAAGGAACGACGGAACCCCGCGATCCATATCGGATCGAAGGCGAACCCATACCGCGGGACGACCTCCGCCTCGAGCCTGTCCCGAGCTCCTGCGAAGGATATGCGGGCATTCGGCTCCAGTTCGAGAACGCTTTCCGCGATCGCGAGGGCCGGGAACACGTGCCCCCCCGTGCCGCCGCCCGCGAAGAGGATGGAGGGTGCACCGCTCATGGGTAGACCTCCCCGACCGGCTTCGCATGCGCTGTCGGTGTCTCGTGAATCATCCGCGGCCGAATACGCGTGTACATGGACACGTTGAGAACGATGCCGAGGGCAAAAGCGGTGAACACGATGCTCGTCCCGCCGTAACTGATGAGCGGCATCGGTAAACCGGTGGTCGGCAGTAAGCCGGTCGTGACCATCGCGTTGATGATCACGCCGAGGATGATCGTGATACTGATTCCCGCCGCGAGAAAACGACCGAGATCGTCCGTCGAGCGCTTGGCGATCTTCATCCCGCGGAAGAGGATGATGATGAAGAGGGTCAGAACGATCGTGGCTCCGACGAAACCGTATTCTTCGCCCACGATCGCGAAGATGAAATCGCTGTATGACTCCGGGAGGAAGAGTTCCCTCTGCTTGCTCATCCCGATCCCGACGCCGAACAACCCGCCGTTCCCGAGACCGATCACTGCCTGTTCGACCTGTGAACGCATCTGATCGACACCCGACGCCGGGTCGATTTCGGACCCGAAATAGTCCATGATCCGCTTCAACCGGTATGGTTTGGAAAGGGCATAGAGCGCGACGAGGGGGAGGGCGGATGCGACGGAACCGAGCAGGTGGAGGATTCGTACCCGCCCGACGTACATCAGGAGAAAACCGATGAGGAGAATGAGAACGACCGTACTGAGATTGTTCTGGAAGGCGATGAGACCCGCCACGGCACCGATCCAGAAAAGCAGCGGGAGGAAACCATTCCGGAACGTCTTGATGTACGTCTGCTTGGCGGAGAGCAGAACGGACAGGTGGATGACGAGGGCATACTTCGCGAACTCGGAAGGCTGGAACTGGAACGCCCCGATCCCGAGCCAGCGTTTCGCCCCCATCTGTGAAATGCCGAAGAAGGGTGTCAGGAAAAGGAACACGAGCGCCATCAGCAGGATGTATTTGCTGACGCTCTTGTAGATATGGTAATCGATGAAGGCACCGGCGAAGAGGGCGCAAACCGCCAACAGCACGCGTACGGCGTGATTCATGAACAGGACGGTGAAATCCCCCTCGTTTTTCGCGCGGGAGATATCGATGCTCGCGCTGTACACGACGCCGATGCTGAAGAGCATCAACGCCAGCACGGCGATGAAGAGCACGATGTCGATATGCCCCGTCCGCTCTTTCACGAGTATCCCCCCCGCGGTTCGAGGGACAAGACGCACCGTTTGAACGCGAGTCCCCGGTGCTCGAAATTTTCGAACATGTCGAAACTCGCGCATGCGGGGGAAAGCAGGACCACGTCACCGGGTTTCGCCAGGTTTCGAGCGCATTGGACGGCCTCGTTCAGGGAAGCGGTTCGGTGGATCTCCGTTTTCCCCGCGAACGCGCGCGCCATCCTCTCGGCGGCCTCCCCGATCAGAACGACGGCACGCACCTTTTCCTCGATGAGGGGCAGCAACGGATCGTAGGGCGACCCCTTATCCCGACCGCCTGCGATGAGGATCACCGGCTGTTGGATACTCTCGAGCGCGATGACGACCGAATCCACGTTCGTGGCTTTCGAGTCGTTCACGTACTGGACGCCGTCGAGGTTGCGAACGAACTCCAGGCGGTGCTCGACGCCGCGGAACGAACGGACCGCCTCGGAGACGACAGCCGGGGGGATGCCGAACATGCGGGCGGTGAGCGCCGCCTGCAGGACGTTCATGTAATTATGACGGCCCCGAAGGGGAAGCTCATCGATCGAGGCGATGGTTTCACGGCCTTCGCCGATGTCCGCAACGAGCGTGCGCCCTTCCATCCAACCCCCACGCTGGAGCAGTCGTTTCACACTCGTCGGGTACAGGGTCGCCGTCGCAGGTTGCACCGCCAAAACGGTATGGGGGTCGTCATCGTTGTACACGAGAGCGTCGGTTGGCCCTTGGTTCCGGAATACCCTCTGTTTGGATTCGACGTACCGTCTGAAATCCCCCTGGTAACGTCCGAGGTGATCGGGAGTCAAGTTCGTGATGACGGCGACCGCCGGGTGGAAGCGCGCGGTGAAATCCAGTTGGAAACTGCTCACTTCGAGAACGGCGATCTGCGGGTTGCGGAGCTCGAGCAAGGC
Source organism: Bacteroidota bacterium (assembly GCA_029907355.1). GTDB lineage: Bacteria > Bacteroidota > Ignavibacteria > SZUA-365 > SZUA-365 > JARYLZ01. The sequence continues at coordinate 11,444 of JARYLZ010000062.1, forward strand.
TTCGGAAAAGGCATACCCGATGTTCCCCGCGACGATCGCTTTCCAGCCCGCGGCACGGAATATTTCGCCGGTGAGCGCCGTCGTGGTCGTCTTCCCGTTCGTCCCTGTTACGGCCGCGATCGGGGCGGGACAGAACATTGCGGCGAGTTCGATTTCGCTCACGACCGGGATACCGTGCCGTGCGGCGTCCTGAAGCACCGGAGCGTCGCTCGGGACCCCCGGGCTCACGACGAGGAGGTTCGCCTCGAAGACGCGTGGGCTATGACCGCCGAATTCCGCGGCGATGCCCAAGGCATGGAGCTCGGCGGCCAATGGACAGGAATCCTCCGGGTTCACCTCGCTGACGAGAACATCCGTCCCCAGATCTTTCAGCAATCGGGCCGCAGCGACCCCGCTGCGCGCCGCCCCGATGACGGAGACTCTCGAACGCCGTATTTCGTCCGGGTCGAAGATCATCAGCGGACCTTGAACGTGATGAGACTGAGGATGGCGAGGATGATGGCGATGATGTGAAACCGCGTCACGATTTTCGACTCCTGCCAGCCGAGAAGCTCGAAATGGTGGTGGATCGGGGCCATACGGAAAACCCTTCTCCCCTGACCGTATCGTCGTTTCGTATACTTGAAATACATCTTTTGGATGAGAACGGACACGGTCTCGGCAAAGAAGACGCCCCCCAGGATAGGGAGGAGAAGTTCCTTCTTCACCATGACCATGATCGCCCCCAGCGCTCCCCCCAGCGCGAGAGAGCCCGTATCCCCCATGAAGACTTCAGCAGGGTGCGCGTTGTACCAGAGAAACCCGAGTCCCGCCCCCACAACCGCGGCGCTGAACACCGTCAGTTCCCCGCTGCCGGGAAGGTAGAAGATGTCGAGGTATGCGGCGGTCCGAACGTTCCCGCTCACATAACAGATCACGGCGATCGCGAGAAATGCGATCGCGATCGTTCCGATCGCCAGGCCGTCGAGACCGTCGGTGAGATTCACGGCATTCGAAGTCGCCGTGATGACGAGGATGATGACCGGCACGTACAGCATGCCGTAATCCAGCGGCACGCCTTTCCAAAATGGGACCGTCGTCAGCGTCCTGCTCCCCTCGAAATCCGGAAGGAGGTACAATGCCCCACCGACCAGTAAGCCGACGATCACCTGGCCCGCAATCTTGTACTCGCCGATAAGCCCTTTCGAGTATTTCTTGACGACCTTGAGGTAATCGTCGATGAATCCGACGACGCCCAGGAGAAAGGTCGTGACGAGAATGAGCCAGACGTACGGGTTCTGGAGCCGTCCCCAGAGGAGAACGGGAATCAACGATGCGGCGAGGACGATCAGCCCTCCCATCGTCGGGGTCCCCGCCTTCGCGAGATGTGATGCCGGCGCCTCGAGCTTCGCGCTTTCGCCGATCTGGCGCTTTTTCAGGAACGCGATAATACGCGGACCGACGCACCACGAAATGAGAAGCGCCGTCAGCGCGGCCATGCCGGCCCTGAATGTGATGTAACGGAACACGCCGAACCCAGGCGGCGACCACATCCGATTGAGGAATTCCAGGAGATCGTAGAGCATCTCTTATATGTTCTCCTCCGTTGGCGCCGCCCCGCGGAGGAGAGCGGAAACGACGTGTTCCATGCCCATGGCGCGGGAACCCTTGACGAGCACGACATCACCCGGACGTATCGTCCGCACGATCTCGCGCTCCAGTTCCCCCTGATCCGTGAATCGCCTGCAAACCGCCCCGTTTTCCGCGGCCGCTTCCGCAATGGAGCGGGCGAGCGATCCCAGCGTGAAAATGATCGGAATGCCGAGCGCGGCGGCCCTGCTGCCGACGAGACGGTGCGCTTCCTGCGCCCCTTTCCCCAGTTCCAGCATGTCACCGAGCACGGCGATGCGCCTGCCCCGCGCTTTCATGGCGGCCAGCGTTTCCAATGCCGCGATCGTGGAGTCGGGGTTCGCGTTGTACGAATCGTCGATGACACGGATACCCCCCGCCTGCCGGACCCGCATACGCCCCCGGAAAGGGGTGTGTCGCTGGATGGCTGTGATCATGTCGCCTGTCCTGCACCCGAATACCCAGCCGATCGCAAGCGCGGCCGCGGCGGTGTACGCCGCATGCCTGCCGCGGATGCGCATGCGAAAACGGACCGGCGAAGATTCGAACTCCGGTGCATCGATATGGACGAACGCACGGGCCTCTTCGTCCAGTTCGACATGCGTGATCCGCACATCCGCCCCGCGCCGAAACCCGAACGAGACGCGCTCCGTCGTGCGCCGGAGGTGTCGACGAAGCAAGGGCTCGTCTGCGTTGGAGAAAGCGACACCGTTCCGTGGCAATGAACGGAAGAGTGTGCCTTTCTCGGCGGCGATCCCCTCGCGGGACAGGAGGCGTTCGGTGTGCGCCCAGCCGATGTTGGTGATGAGCCCGTGCGTCGGTTCGCAGATACGGCATAACTCGGGAATGTCCCCCGGCATATTCGTCCCGAGTTCGAGAACCACGACCTCATGCCGAGGCCGAAGACGCAGCAGCATCTTCGGTACACCGACACGGTTGTTGAGATTCCCTTCCGTTTTCAAAACGCGGTACGACGTCGCGAGAACGGTCGACGAGAGATCCTTCGTCCCTGTTTTCCCGTTGCTCCCCGTGATGGCGAGAACGGGCACCGCGAAGCGGAGCCGGTATTCCCGCGCGATATCGCCGTACGCCCTCAACGTGTCGCGGACGACGATGTGCGGCGTCGAAAGCGTTGCGCCGAGCGTCTGGGAAGCCCGCACATCAATGACGCACAGGAGGGCGCCGCCTGCGACGGCCTGCGGGATGAAATCGTGCCCGTCGAACCGCTCGCCGCGGAGAGCGAGGAACACTTCTCCGGACCGTATCACGCGCGAATCCGTGCACACGCCTCGGATGGCTCTTCCGAGGATGTCGTCGACGCCGTGGGCGAAGACATGAGGCAAACGGAGAAGATCGTGGACGCGGAACCCGATCATGCGGCGGTCCCTCCCCGTTTCCTCTCGAAGTATCGGCGGATCACTTCGCGGTCGTCGAAGTGCCTCCGCTTTCCGTCTCGAATCTGCCATGTCTCGTGGCCCTTGCCAGCGACCAGGACCACATCGCCGGGGCGCGCGAACCGGAGTGCGCGTTCGATCGCTTTCCGCCGATCCGCGATTCTTTCCACGGGTGCGCCGCAGGGGATCCCTCTCGCGATATCATCGAGAATGCGCTCGGGATCCTCGTTGCGCGGGTTGTCGGAGGTCATCACCGTGTAATCCGACAAGCGGGTGGAGACGGCACCCATCAAGGGCCTCTTCGCCTGGTCACGGTCGCCGCCGCATCCGAACACGGTCAGGACGCGGCCCCCTTTCGCGGTGAACGCCCGCGCGGAGAGAATCGCTTTCTCCAGAGCATCGGGCGTGTGCGAGTAATCCACGACCGCGAGAACGCCGTCGCGCGAGGCGAGCCGCTCGAAACGGCCCGGCACATGGCGGACGCGGCGCAACCCTTCCACGACGCGTTCGGGATCCATGCCGATGGTGACACCTGCGGCGAAGGCTGCGGCGAGATTGTACGCATTGAACGAACCGATCAATCGCGTCCGGATTTCGTGTTCCATGCCCCGGTACCGAAGAACGACCGTTGTGCCGCCGCGCGTCGCCCGAACTCCACGGATACGGAAAGTGGAACGAGCGTCCTGCCCGTACGTCACACGCTTGCCCTTGACGGGCGCGGCCATGAACGACCATGACGGGTCATCGCGGTTGAAGACGCCGGGACCGCCGAGGTGGAGTCGGAACAAGTCGAGCTTCGCGTCGCGGTATGCTTCCATCGTCCCATGGAAATCCAAGTGATCCTGCGTCAGGTTCGTGAACATCGCCGCGTCGAACCGCAACCCATGCACGCGTTTGAGGGCGAGGGCGTGTGAGGAGACTTCCATGACGACCCATGTACAGCCTGCAGCGACCATCTCGGCACACAACCTATGCAGTTCTTCAGCCGGAGGGGTCGTGAACGTCGCAGGTCTCTCCTTCCGCCCGATGCAAACGGCGATCGTCCCGATGAGTCCGGTCTTCCACCCCCCACGTTCGAGGACGGACCGCATCAGGTATGCCGTCGTCGTCTTCCCGTTCGTCCCCGTGATACCGATAAAGCGAAGTTTCGACGCGGGGGAACCATAGAAACGATCCGCCAGGACGGCGACGGCGGTTCGCGTATCCTCGACGACCGCCACTGTCGTCATGTTATGCTGAACGTATGCCGGGGAGAGGATCGCTTGCAGACCCTGCCGGTATTGGCGTTCTTGTACGACGACTGCAGCGGCACCGCGCTCGATCGCCTCCTGGACGTACCGATGCCCGTCCGTGTGTTCCCCTTCCACCGCGACGAAGAGCGAGCGGTCGTGGACGAGTCGAGAGTCCGTCGTAATGCCACCGATTTCCGCGTCGACGGGGCCGAATACTTGCAAGGCATCCACCCCGCCGAGCAAGGACGAGAACCGTGCATGGGCAGCGCGTCGGGAGATGTCGGGAGCGAGTTTCTGGAACGACATGGGACGCTCAATACACGTGGACGGGGCTTCCACGACGTGGTTCTGCGAGGAGGGTGCAGGGTGCTCCGTGCTCGAGGAGTTCTCCCGCGGCGGGGAGCTGGGAGAACACGACGCCGCTCCCCGCGATCGACGCATGGAGACCCGACGCCGCGAGTCGTGCGGCCGCTCGTCGGACCGGGATACCCGTGACGTCGGGCACACGCACCAGAGGTGTCCCCCGTTCCGCGGATGCAAGGTCCAACGTCACCGTTTCCCTGCGCCGGCTCCGATTCCCCGGAGCGGGGTTCTGCCTGCAGACGACATCGCCGTTCCCTCTCGTTCGGACTTCGAGACCGTATGCCCGCGCGAGCACGACCGCCACCTCCTGGTGCAAACCACAGAGATCGGGCACACGGACGGTATCGATCCATTCGGGAACGGGACGGGCGGGTGGAGCGAATTCCGGCCTACTCGTGATGATGCGCAGGGCGATGTTCCGAAACACTGGTGCTGCGACAACCCCACCGTAATAGCCGTTCTTCGGTTCCTCGAGGAGCACGAGGATGAGGATTTTCGGGTCGCTCGCCGGGAAAAAGCCGACGAACGAAGCCACGTGCGACGTGCTCGAGTATCGATCGCCGACGAGCCGCTGGGATGTACCCGTCTTGCCGGCGATATCGACGCCGGGGATGGCTGCTGCCGTCGCCGTTCCCCTCTCGACCACACCACGCATGAAATCCCGCATCGTCGCCGCTGTCCCGGACGAAACCACGCGCCGGATGACTTGCGGCGTCGTTTCCTCGATAATGTTCCGGTCCTCGTCCAACAACCATCGCCGGATGAACGGCTGCATGAGCACGCCGTCGTTGGCGATCGCGGCGTAAGCGCACGCGATCTGCAGGGACGTCGCGGAGAGGCCGTACCCGAAGGCGAGGTATTTCAGGGTAGAACCGTCCCAAGCTGTCGGCTTGCGCAGCTCACCCCGGACTTCACCGGGAAGTTCGATGCCGGTCCGCAGGCCGAAACCGAAATTCCTGGCATAGGTGTAAAAGCGCTCAGCCCCCAGCCTCTCCGCCAATTTCGCCGAAATGATGTTCGAGGAATAGATGAAGGCATCCCGGAGGGAGATCCGACCGAACCCGTGTTCGTCGCGGATCGGTTTCTGACCGGGGGCGTATTCCCAGCAGCCGTTGTTCCCGTCGAGAACATCGTCGGGTTTGACCAACCCCTCGTTTAATGCCGCGCTCATGGCGACGAGTTTGAATGTCGATCCTGGTTCGTATACATCCGTCACGACGCGGTTCTTGGCATTCGCGATTTCGTTGGAGGTGTACGAGGAGAGGTCGTTCGGATCGATGCTCGGGACGTTGGCAAGGGCGAGGATCTCCCCGGTCCGAGGCTGGAGAATGACGCAACGTCCGCTGCGTGCCGCAGCGTTCTGCACGCCGCGCTGCAGTTCCTCCTCCGCGATCGATTGATATGCCTGGTCGATCGTCAACACGACGCTCCTGCCGTTGACGGGTTCGCGCTGGGGGTAATCCACCTCCGGTCTTCGCCTCCCGTTCGCGTCGCGCTGGTAGACGATGAAACCGGGCTTCCCCGCAAGGTCTGCGTCGAACTGGAGTTCGATG
>JARYLZ010000063.1 GCA_029907355.1 Bacteroidota bacterium
GTGCGGGTCATTCATACCGAAGCGGAGTTCCGCCCGATATACGAGGGGCAGCCGTTGTTCAGGGAATTGGACCGATTCCTGCGCCGTTCCGGTTTCCGCCGTGAGAGGTTCCTGTACCGCGACGAGTGGTTCGGGAATGTCGTATATACGCGACGCACGCGTGACCGGCTCGTCCTGCCGGCATGGCTCGATCGCATCCTCAGACGGGGGTAAGGCACCGTGACCCGTCCGCTTTGCGTTCTCGTCTTCTCCCGCAACCGCGCATTTCAGCTCGACGGCCTGTTGCGTTCGCTTTTCCGGCATTGCCCCGATATCGTCACGCAGGCCGATATCACGGTTCTCTACCGCGCCGAAGGCGATCCCCATGCATCGGCGTATGCCCTCCTCAAAGATGAGATGGTGAGCGTTCCCGTGACTTTCACGGAAGAAACCTCTTTCCGAGAGGACGTACTCACCGTTCTCGGCAGGTACGAAACGGTCGTTTTCCTCGTCGACGACTCGCTATTTACCCGCCCCTGCCCCCTCGCCTCTGCACGGCTTGCCCTGGAAAGAGACCGACGCGTTCTCGGCGTGTCGTTCCGCTTGGGGGTGAACACGACCTGGAGTTACATGTCAGGGACACCGCAGAGATTGCCCCGTTTCCACTCGGAGAGCAACGGTTTCCTCCGCTGGCGATGGGTGGGGTGCCGACACGACTTCGGGTATCCCCTGGAACTTTCGGCTTCCCTCTACCGGGCATCGGACATCTTGCCCATCGGCGAGGGATGGCCTTTCGATTCCCCTTCGACGTTCGAGGCATTGCTCGCATCGGCGGCACGGAGATATCGAAAGACCCGGCCCGACATGCTCTGCTGCCCCGTTTCCACATGCTTTTCCATCCCCGCGAACCGCGTCCAGAACGTCATACCGAACCCCGCAGGAGAACGCCCCGAGTATTCCGCCGATGCACTCTGCCGGTTCTTTCTCGACGGAGGCCGGCTCGACATCTCCGCATACGACGGATTCGTCCCTCGCGCCTGCCACCAGGAGGTTCGAATCGTTCCGATGAAGGGGAGCGCGGGCCGACTCCCGTTTGACAGGGAGCACGGATGCCCACCCGGACTGCAAGCGAAAGAGAGCCGGAGAGAGGTCGCCTCCCCCGTCGTCAGCGTCGTCATGCCCGCGCGGAACGCGGAATTCACCATCAAGGAGGCGGTTCGCAGCATCCTGGCCCAGTCCTTGCACGATTTCGAACTCCTGATCTGCGACGACGGTTCCGTCGACGGCACGAGGGCAGTCTTGCGGGAGATACAGGACCCCCGCATCCGAATACTTGCCCATGAACGACCCGCCGGCCTGCCCAACGTGCGGAACGAGCTGCTCACGGAGACGCGCGGCACCTACATCGCGATGATGGACGCGGACGATGTCGCCCACCCGCGCCGTCTCGAACTCCAGTGCGCCGTGCTGGAACGTCACCCCGACATCGGCGTCTGCGGCGCATGGGTCGAAACGTTCGGGGAAGGCCGGCCGTTCCTCCAATCCTACCCGACTTCCCACGAGGAGCTCGCTTGCATGGCGCTCTTCGAATCGCCCGTCGCGCAGCCCTCGTCCATGATCCGCGGGTCGCTCCTCCGATCGCCTGCGGGACCGTACGACGAATCCTTTCCCGCCGGCGAGGATTACGATCTGTTCGTGCGGCTGTTGGAGCGCACCCGTTTCACGACCATCCCGCTCGTCCTCCACCGCTACAGGCGGCATGCCGGCCAGGCAGGGGAATCGATGCGGGATGACACGCGTGCCGCCGACAAACGGATCCACCGGCGCCTCCTCGAACGACTCGAAGTCGATTTCGACGAGGACGATCTCGCGATCCATGAAACCGTCGCACACTGGGAATTCCCTGCCGACCCGTCCTTCGTCGAAGCCGTACACGACTGGTTTCTCCGACTGATCACCGCCAACGAATCCACGGAGGTATTCGAAAAGGGGGTGTTCCTCCGCTCGCTCCGGCACCGTTTCTTCCTGATCACGGGGGAATACGCGCCGCTGGGGACGGCGGTCTATCGGCGGCTCCACCGTCTCCCTCTGGCAAGACAGGCCGAGGAACCGTTCCGCATGCGAGCCGTCCACTGGTTGAAAGCAATCGTGAAGCCCGCAAGGCACGTGCGGAAACCGCCCGCCGTTCAAGGGGGTTCACGACACCTCCCGTGAAGGGAACCGACACATGAGATTCGTCATGATCGGCCGACACAGCGAAGGGGAAATCCTCTCGGGCCCTGAGAAAACCGCCCGCCGTCTCTACCGCGAATTCTCCCGGCGGAAAGGACTGGCAGGGACATTCCTGGAGTATGGCTTTGACGGATCGCGGTTCGGCAGCAAGGACAAACTGTTCGGGTACGACGTGCGATATGCGGCGGGTGGGGGAGAGATTCACCGGCTCGGGCTGGTGAACATGCCGTCTTTCATCCGCCGCTACCGACCCGACGTCATCATGGTCGCAACGTTCGAGCGGTTCGCTCTCGTACCGGTCTGGTATGCCGTGCAGCGAAGAATCCCGCTGGTGTACATTGTCCATGCCATCGTTCGTGAGGAAAACGAAACACTTCGGCCGGATATGCCCGCTTTCGTCCGATATAAAGACGCACTCGTCGAGAGCTTTCTCTTCAGGAAAGCATCGCTCCTCTGTTTTTTTTCGGAGGACAGCATCCGGCATGCCCGGCGCGTGTACAACTTCCCCGATCACCGAATCGGCATCGTCGACAACGGTATCGACGAGGTGTTCCTTCGGAGTGGAGCGGCATTGCGCGATGAAAACCGTCCTTTCACGATTTTCTTCGGCGGGGACCCTGCCCGACCGGAAAAAGGCTGGGATTTTTTCCGATCCGCGCTGTCCCTCATAGATGGACCGTTGCACGTGGAGGTCGTTGCGAAAGACGGAATCCCCATGAAGGACATCCCTGCGAACGTCTCGGTGAGAGTTCACCGGCCGATGCCCGCAGAGGCACTCGCCGCACTGTTCCGGTCGGCGGATTGCTTCGTCTGCGCCAGCACATTCGAGACGTTCTCCATCATGACGGCCGAGGCGATGGCTTCAGGCCTTCCCCCCATCGTTACGCGAACAACGGGAATCACGCGTTTCATCCGAGACGGCGAAAACGGCTTCGTGGTCGACTACGGGGATGCCCCTGCTCTCGCCGCACGTATCGCCGCTTTGAAGAGAGACCCTGAGCGGTTGCGTTACATGTCCCGGTGCGCAGGCGAAATCGGTGACCGCCTGGGATGGGCCGATGTCGCGGATCGGTACCTCGAGATGATCAAACCGTTATGCGCCGTCGAGCGCAATCGGCCGACGGACCATGGAGGGATACCATGACATTTCTCCAGCGTCTCGCCGCATCCGCCATCCGTCGCCTGGGACCCTTGCTCCACGACACATACCCCGACCCGGTACCCCTCTCCGCCGAGCACATCGAGCGTTGCCGTGTCGTGGAGAACCGGTACGCGCTCCTCCGGCTCCTCCCAAACGGCGCGGTGTGCGCAGAGGTCGGTATCGCGGAAGGGACTTTCTCCGCCGCCATTCTCCTCGCGACGAAGCCTTCGAGGTTGCACCTCATCGACATCGATTCCGAAATCATTGCAAAAGCGGCGGAGCGATTCCGACCGGAGATCGAAAGAGGGATCGTCGAACTGCACCACGGTGATTCGTCCACCGTGCTCCGTTCCTTCCCGGAAAGGACGTTCGATTGGGTATACATCGACGCCGACCACCGGTACGAAACGGTACAACGGGATCTCGAAGCGGCGCGCGCCGCTGTGAAACCGGACGGGTATATCGTGGCGAACGATTACACCTCATACGACCCGCTCGGTATGCTGAAATACGGCGTCGTCGAGGCGGTGAACGCGATGTGCCGGGATCACGGTTACGAGATTCTCGCTTTCGCCTTCGAGCCCCGGATGTTCTGCGATGTCGTCCTCGGGCGGCGCGGGATCGCGCGAGGGCTGGGGAGATGAAAATCCTGCACATCGCCGACCGCATGGACTGGACGGACGGCGCCTCGCGGCACGTGTTCCTCCTTGCATGCACCCAAAGGACACGCGGGCATGAAGTTCGCATTCTCGTGTCGGGAGGCAACGCGCTCGACCTCCTCGAAAAAGAGAGATTGCCCTACTCCGTCCATCCATGTCTCGGCCACGCCGGGCGTACCCCCGGACGATTCCTCCACGGAATCATTGTCCTCCGGCGGCTGGTCAAGGGGTTTCAACCGGATATCATCCACGCGCACCACTTCTACGCCGCAAACCAGGCTCGCCTCGCTGTCCCATCGCACCGCCGCCTTGTCCTGACAGTCCACGCAGCGATCCCGTCGGTTGGAGTCCTTCCCCACACCGTCGGAAGCCTGATCATCGCAGTGAGCGACGCCGTCCGTGCACACCTCCTTCGGACCGAGCGGTGGGTGCGGCGAAAAGTGGTCACCATCCGGTACGGTGTCAGCGGTATGGGGTATGCCGACGAAACACGTTCATACCCCCGGTTCGCCCTCCTGGAATCCGCGCGGGAACGCTCTTTCACCATCGCGTATGCGGGAAGAATCACACGGGTAAAAGGCTGGGAAATTCTGCTGGATGCCCTCACGCGGTGTCACTCCGGAAAGGGAAAGCAAGACGAGACGGGGATTTCAGAGGGAAATTCCGACTCCCCCCATCAACGGTATACACTCGTCGTTGCGGGTGAAGGTCCCGACGACATCCTCCTGCAGGATACCGCAAGAGAACGGGGCGTTCCGTTGATACACTTCGGTCGACTCAAGGATATTCAGCCTGTCCTGGCAGTTTCCCACATCCTCGTCGTGCCGTCGCTCGGCTTGGAAGGGCTGCCCATGGTGATTCTTGAAGCCGGGTTGTCCGGCACTGCCGTCATCGCATCGGCGACGGAAGGCGTACCGGAAATCATCGAGGACGGCGTGACGGGACTTCTCGTCCCGCCCGGCAACGCACAAGCGCTCCACACCGCGATCGAACGACTTCGCACGGAGCCTGAGCTCCGCACCCGGCTGGCCGAGAATCTCTCCGAGCGCGTCGCCCGGGAGTTCACCGTCGAGCGGATGGCGGACGAAACCGACGCCGTGTACCGGCAGGTTCTCACCGCCGATTGATTCTTCAACCCGAAGGCCGGTTCGGCAGATCGTTCCGAAACCACACGCGGGAGGACCCGTGGGGCTACGCACCCCGCCGGCACGGGTTGTTTCGAGGATGCTGCACGACAGGGGCGACGCGTGCAGTCTTCCGCCGGCATCTCCGCACAAAGAGAGACGTTTTTTCTCGCCGATGAGATAAGGGAACGGGGGAAAAAGGACGCGGCCGGAAGGGTTCCCTTCGCATGCTGAGGAGTGTACCCATCACGGACGTCTTTCCGGGGAGAGCGAAAAAAAGAGGCCGCCCGATGTTCATCGAAGCGGCATCGGGCGGCGGGAGGAGATTCGGGTTCTTTACTGCATGTCGTCCCGTTAAGCGGAACGTTTCCGGATCTTTTTCACGAAACCCCTTAAGACCGTGCGGAGAGAGGGCTCGCCGATTTCCTGCAGTTCGTAAGTCACACGGACGGTCGGTTTCGAAATCTTGATGACGCGGTTCAGGTTGATCGGCGTCCCGATGACGACGACGTCGCAGGGCGTCCGGTTGATGGTCGCTCCGAGATCGCGGATTTGCTTCCGGCCGTACCCCATTGCAGGGAGAAGGGTGCCGATGTCCGGGTAGATCTCGAACGTCTTCTTGATCGTCCCGACGGCGTAGGGGCGCGGATCGACGAGTTCCGCTGCACCGTACTTTTGCGCCGCGATGGTTCCCGCACCGAATTGCATTTCCCCATGCGTCAGAGTCGGACCGTCCTCGACGACGAGCACGCGTTTGCCGGTGAGGATTTCGCCGTTCGGGACGGAAATAGGGGAAGCCGCGTCGATGATACACACCTCCGGGTTGATTCCCCGGACGCTGTCCCGCAGCTCGAACGCCGCCTCCGCACCGGACGTGTCGATCTTGTTGATGACGACGACGTTCGCAAGGCGCAGATTGGCCTCGCTCGGGAAATAGGACCGTTCGTCGCCGACGCGGAGGGGATCCGCGACGACGATGTGGAGATCAGGTTTGAAAAACGGGAGGTCGTTGTTGCCGCCGTCCCAGACGATCACATCGGCTTCACGCTCGGCCTGCTCGAGGATCGCCGCATAGTCGACGCCGGCGTAGATGACCGTCCCGTTGACGATGTGCGGCTCGTATTCCTCCATTTCCTCGATCGTGCACCGGTGCTTCTGAAGGTCCGTCGTAGAGGCGAAGCGCTGAACGCGTTGTTTCTCGATATCGCCGTACGGCATCGGGTGGCGCACGGCGACGACGTTCAGACCCGCCTCTTGGAGTATGCGGATCACCTTCCTCGTCGTTTGACTCTTTCCGCTCCCCGTCCGCACGGCACAGATGGACACGACCGGCTTGCGGCTCCGAAGCATCGTCGGTATCGATCCGAGCATCTTGTAGTGCGCACCCGCCGCGATGGCGCGCATCCCGATACCCATGACATGATCGTAATCGACATCACTGTAGGAGAAAACGACCTCGTCGACGCGTGACCGCGCGATGACGTTTTCGAGATCCTTCTCTTCGACGATCGGTATGCCTTTCGGGTAGAGTTTCCCCGCGAGAGAAGGGGGGTACTTCCGACCGGCGATATCCGGTATCTGGGCGGCAGTGAACGCGACGACTTCATAGAGCGGGTTATCGCGGTATACCATGTTGAAATTATGGAAGTCGCGCCCCGCGGCGCCGACGATGACGGTTCGAATGCGTTGTGTTCGCGGCATACAATCCTCTTTTCTCGTGATACACTCGTGGGATTCTCGTTTCATTCTCTCGTGAGAAAAACCGTGCGGATGCGCTCGACGGCCCAGTCGATTTCCTCGCGCGTGATGACGAGGGGTGGCGCGAAGCGGATGACGTTTTCGTGCGTCTCCTTGCAGAGAATGCCCTGCTTCATCAGGTCCTCGCAGTATGGTCGGGCGGGCGTATCGAGCACGACTCCGATCCAGAGCCCGCGGCCGCGGATTTTGACGATATGCCGGCTCGGGATGGATCGGAGTCTGTCCATGAAATATGCCCCCAGTTCCTCGGATCGTGCGGGGAGACCTTCCTCGATGAGAACCGCAAGAGCCGCACGGGCGACAGCGGCGGCAAGGGGGTTTCCCCCGAATGTGGAGCCGTGGTCACCGGGTTTGAAAACGCCGAGCACGGAACGGTCGGCAAGGACGGCCGAGACAGGGTAGAACCCGCCGGACAACGCTTTCCCGATGACGACCATGTCGGGGCGCACATTCTCGTACTCGAAGGCGAACATTCGGCCGCTTCGCCCGAGTCCGGACTGGATTTCGTCGCAGACGAGGAGCACGTTCCGTTGCTTGCACAGTTCCCAAGCCTCGTGGAGATAGCCGTCCGGCGGGACGATGATCCCCGCCTCGCCCTGGATGGGTTCGACGAGGAACGCCGCGGTGTTCGGCGTGATCGCTTCGCGCAGCGCATCGATGTCGCCGAAAGGAACGATGCGGAAACCGGGCGTGAGCGGGCCGAAACCATCGCGGTACTGCTCCTCGGTGGAGAAGCTGACGATGGTTACGGTGCGCCCATGGAAGTTGTCCGCAGCGCAGATGATTTCCGCTTTATCGCGCGGGATGCCCTTGACGGTGTACCCCCACTTGCGGGCTGCCTTGATCGCCGTCTCGACCGCTTCCGCACCGGAGTTCATCGGAAGCGCCATGTCGTACCCCGTGATATCGTGCAGGTCCTTGTACAGAAGGGGGAGCTGATCATTGCGGAAGGCGCGGCTCGTCAGGGTGACCCGATGCGCCTGGGCCATGAATGCCTCGAGGATCTTGGGGTGGCAGTGCCCTTGGTTGACGGCGCTGTATGCCGCCAGACAGTCGAGATAGCGGTTGCCCTCGACATCGGTAACCCACACGCCGCGGGCCTCTCGGATGACGACGTCCAGCGGGTGGTAGTTGTGCGCCCCGTAGCGTTCCTCGAGCTCGATATACTCTCGTGCGTTCATGAATGCCTCGTGTTCCATGGGAGGTTACTCTTCATCGAACAGCATGCTCAGGAGGGCCATACGGACATGGAGGCCGTTCCGAGCCTGCCGAAAATACGCCGCGCGCGGGTCCTCATCCACAACCGGATCGATTTCGACGGAACGGGGGAGGGGATGCATGATGATGGCGCGCGGCTTCATGCGCCGCATCACGTCCGCGTCGATTTTATATGCGGAAAGGTCAACGTCCTTTTCCTTCAGTCGGACACGGTCGATGCGGGTCTGATACACGACGTCCACCGTGGGGATCACGCGTTCGATGGATGTGCACAGCTCATAGGAAATTTCTCGATCGTCGAGGTAGGCGAGGATATCGGGGCGGATCTGCAATTCCGGCGGGGCGACGAAATAGAGTTTCGTCCTCTCGAACTTCGCCAGGAGATATGCCAGGGAACGCGCCGTCCGCCCCTGGTCGAGGGCTCCGATGAGGGCGACCGAGAGGCCGTCGAGTGTCCCGCACTCGTCGTAGATGGTGTACAGGTCGAGGAGAGCCTGCGTCGGGTGTTGGCCTCCGCTCCCGTCGCCTGCATTGACGACGGGGACGGTCGAAACCGCCGCCGCCCTCTTTGCCCCGCCGTCCTCGTGGTGGCGAAGGACGATCACGTCGCTGAACGTCGCGATGATACGAATCGTGTCTTCCAGTTGTTCCCCCTCGATCTCCGACGAGAATTCCCGGGCTTGCTCGGTCGAGAGCACACTGCCCCCGAGCCGGTGCATTGCCGCTTCGAAGGAAAAGCGCGTCCTCGTGGAAGGACGGTAGAAGAGTGTCGCCATGATGCGGCCCGCATAATCCCGCGTACCCCCGCGCGCCGCCACCCGTGCCATCGTGCGTGTCCGATCGAACAGCTCCATGATGAGCGGGACGGTGAACTGTTGGGATTCGATCACGTGTGGGAGTTTCATGTCGTTTTTTCCCTCCACCGTTACGGATGGATGTGCGTCCCGGCCTTCCCGTCGAGAGCGTCGAGGAGGTACTCGTAGGAAGTTATGATGACCTTGCGCCCGCCGCCTCGCAGGAAGACGAGAGCGGACTCGATTTTCGGCCCCATACTGCCCGGGGGGAACTGCCCCGCCGCAAGGTGCCGTTCCATCTCGTCGGCCGTCGCCTCGGTGATGGCGCGCTGCGTCGGCTGCTTGAAATCCAGGTACACGCGGTCCGCGTCCGTGCTGATGACGAACAGGTCCATGCCCATCTCCCGCGCGAGGAGAGCCGACGCACGGTCCTTGTCGATGACAGCCTCGCAGCCTTCGATCGTGTGATCGTCTCGCCGGATGACGGGAATCCCGCCGCCTCCCAGGGCGATGACGATGACGCCGGACTCGATGTTCCTCTGGATGACGTCCGCCTCGAGAACCTCCACCGGCTGGGGGGAAGGGACGACTCGCCTCCAGCCGCGCGCGGAGTCCTCGACGATGTCCCAACCGAGCAGCCGGCGTTTTTCCTCGGCGACACGGCGCGAATAGAACGGGCCGATCGGTTTGGTCGGGTTCCGGAATGCCGGGTCGGAGGGGTCGACGCACACTTTCGTGAGGATCGTCGCGACGGGGACGGAGAGGCCGATCCGTCGGAGTTCCTCTTCCATGGCACGCTGGAGCAAATAGCCGATCTCGCTCTGTGTCGTGGCGACGCACACGTCGAGGGGATGCGTGTACACCTCACCGGCCGCCCGCTCCGACCGCAGGAGGGCGGCACCGACCTGCGGGCCGTTCCCGTGCGTGATGACGACTTTCCAGCCACGTTCCACCATGCGCGCGATGCTCTTCGCCGTGGCATGGGCGTTGGCGAGCTGTTCCTCGATCGTACCCCGTTCCCCGGCGCGGATCAGGGAGTTCCCACCGATCGCGATGAGAGCCGTGCGTGCGTTCGCGGGCATTCGCTCACTTCATGAGCAAGTACATGATGGCTTTCTGGACATGCAACCTGTTCTCCGCTTCCTGGAAGACGACGGAGTACGGGGCATCGATCACCTCGTCGGTCACCTCCTCGCCGCGGTGGGCGGGGAGACAATGCATGAACACCGCACCGGGTTTTGCATGGGCCATGAGAGCGGCATTGACCTGGAAGGGTCGAAAAGCGGCTTTCCGTGCGTCGGCTTCCGCCTCCTGGCCCATGGAAGCCCACACGTCCGTGTACACCGCATCCGCTCCCTGCACCCCTTCTACGGGATCGTTGACGACTTCGATGACTGCACCCGTTTCCTCGGCGTCCATGCGTGCCTGCTCGAATGCCGTCGCGTTCGGTTCGAAACCGCTCGGACAAGCGATCGTCACGTGCGCCCCGAGGCGCGCCCCGGCGAACATCAGCGAGTGCGCCACGTTGTTGCCGTCGCCGACGTAGGCGAGCTTCCGTCCGCGGACGTCACCGTAGATTTCCTGCACCGTGAAGAAATCCGCCATCGCTTGGCAGGGGTGCGAATAGTCCGTCAAGCCGTTGATGACGGGAATCGATGCATATTTGGCCATATCAAGGACTACCTGGTGCGAGAACGTGCGGATCATGATCCCTTCCACCATCCGCTCGAGGTTTTTCGCGACATCATGGACAGACTCGCGCTGGCCGAGGCGGATTTCCGCAGGAGAGAGGTAGAGAGAAAACCCGCCGAGCTGCTGGATACCGATGTCGAACGTGGTCCTCGTGCGGAGCGAGGGTTTCTCGAAAATCATGGCCAGTGCTTTCCCCTTGAGGGCCTCGGCATACTTTTTCCGGTCGGCTTTCATGTCCGCCGCGAGATGGAATATTTCGCGTATTTCTTCTCCGCTCACGTCACGGACACTGAGAAAATCCGTCGTTTTCATGTTGGCATCTCCTTCATCGGGCATGGTGCATGCCGCGATGTATTGGTGTATGGGAAGAAAATCGTCGTCGAGAGAGGGAATTGCGCGGCCGTCTTTCAGACGCAACGAGAAGGGGTCTCAAATCGGGGCGTCCGTGCAGTAATGCTTGAGGGCCAGAATCTTGCGCGACCGTGTCGTGGAACCTGCTGCACACATGCGCACCGGCCGATGGTGATCCGTCACGAGATCACACACGATGGAACAGCGACAGGGGTCCATTCTCATTCACAAGGGTTCTTCGGGAAGGGGTCTTGTAATGAATCTTCCAGACTTAAAAGATCGGAAATCTGAAGTCATAAGACAAACGGGACTCGATGCATGCACTTCCGAGGCCGCACGGGAAAAGCCGACAACAGACACAACCCATGGATTTCGGGCACTGTCGAGCGAACATGCCGTTGGAGATTCGTGCAGGAGCAACGGTCGAACCATCGTGCCTCGGGTGAACCTGCGGTTCTTCCGATTGAGACAAACACGGACTGTAAAATCTGCCCGGAATCACGTTTCTCTTCTCGACCATCGCGATCCGGAAACAATGGTGCCCGGGGAGTACATCCATGGAACGGACTACGCTGGTGATTCCCATGGGGAAATCTCGACGCTCTCCGCACCGCGATTTCACCGGCGAGTCATGCATTGGTCAGGGAACGAAAGCATCCGAAAAGGTTGGAGAAAGATAGCAGGACTCGTATCACCACCGGCGATTCGGTGGTGTTCCCAGAGAACGGTCTACCCGAAGCGAAAACTTCGGCCGCCTCGAGAGGGGAAGCGGGATATCTCGGGTTCTCTTTTTTCTCAGCGGAGGAAATCCGCCCGTTATCGAGAAGGCCTTCTATTCCACCACGATGAAGTCCCGCGAGAATATTTCGCCACCCGCACTCACGTGGACCGTGTAGAGACCGGGGCGCAATGCGGTGACATCGATAACCATCGACCGTTTTTCGTAGCCGCCGGCAAGCTCTCCCGCCGTGACGCGGCGACCGAGTGCATCGAACACCGCATATTCCGCGCGTGAAGTGTTCCGAGGCAGTGGGACATGCAGGTCGTGATGGCAATGGCGATGGACGGGGTTCGGGAACGGTGCATCCGAGAGCACCCCGTGCGAGGGCCGGCGTGGAGGGGTTACGTCTGCGATGCCCCCATTCGTCGTGTAACGGATGCAACCACCCGCTCCCCATGCCCAGCCGGTCTGGCGTGAGCGGAACAGCCAACCCCGCCATGCGACCCGCTCGTTCAACCGATACGATTGCCATGTCGAACCGCCGTCATCCGTATGAAGGATGACGGAGCCGCCGTCACTCCCCACACCGAGAACGACACCGGAGAGTTCGTTGAAAAATGAAAATAATGCAGCCCCGTCGATGAACACGGTTCGCCATGAAGCCCCTCCGTCCGTCGTTCGGTACACCACACCGCCGCTTCCCCCTGCGACGAGGACGAAACCGGTAGAAGGCGTGAGGAATTGTGCCTGGTACAGGTATTGCTGCTGCGGCGTGCTTCGATAGGACCATGTTCGCCCGAGATCGTCCGAGAGCGCAATGCCGTTCCCCCCGGCATAGACGATCGATGCCGGCTTGAAAAAGAAGAGGTATCTCCCGGTGCCGAACTGGGAGACGAATGCAGGCGAAACGAGAAGAGAATCCCATCCCTTGCCCCCATCGACACTCCGGAGGAGGTTCCCGTACGAAACGCCGATGAGCACCGTGTCCCGGGAGACGCTGACGATTCCCTCCGGTTGACGGTCGAGGATCGGGTCTGGCGCGATCGGCAAAGCGCCCACGATCGTCCATGCTCTGCGCGAGAGATCGAGGTGGAGAGCGTACCATTGTCCCTTCCGGTCCCGTCCGCATGCATACCCCCCTCGTGCGTCATAGAACGACGCACAGGAAATGTTGAGATCGTCGAACGGCACTGTCTCGTCCCACCTGCTTCCACCGTTGGACGTGACGAGAACGGTGTGCGACCATGTGAGGGCGATAGCGTTCAAGGAATCCGCCGCGACAATACCGACGATGCTGCCGGGGTAGCCGCTTCCATGGACGACAGCCCACGATTCCCCCCCGTCCAGCGTCCGGAGAATGCGGCCTGCATCCCCCACGACGTAGCCGATCCGTTCCGTCGCAAAGGAAGCGGCGAGGGGGTAACTCTCCGCGAACGCCGTTCCGGTCAGGCTGATGTTCCACGTATCTCCCCCGTCCGTAGACTTGTTGACGACATACGCTCCGTCTCCAACGCAGAAAACCGTCCGGCCGTCAGGACCGGTGCAGAACACGTCGAGATGGTTCCCGAAACCATAGACATCCATCTCCACCCATGTCGAGCCGCCGTCTCGTGTGCGGAGCAGAGCGCCGTCGCGAACCTGCCAGCCATACAGGCTGTCGGCGAAGACGAGGCGGTTCAAACCGCGGGCATCTATGGTCGTATCTCGCTTCCAGGAACGGCCGGCATCCGTCGAGCGATACACGAAGGTATTCGTCCCGGTCCACCAGATCGTCGGGGTTTGAACGGCAATGAAGCGGACGTGATCCGGTGCAACGCCCACGTTCCGCTTTTCCCACGTGTCACCGCAGTCCGCGGTCACGTACAAATCATCGTACCCCATTTTCACGACAGCCGTCGAGTCGTCGATACCGGCAATGTCGGTCGAATAGTACGATGTGAGGGGATTCTGGGCCCGTTTCGTCCATGTCCACCCCCAGTCCGTGCACCGCGCGATCAGTCCGTCCTGCCCAGCGGTAATCACCGTTCCGTTGGGAAAAGCGTGCACCTTGTCGAGAGACGTGAACGCGAGTCGAACCGGCCGCCAGTACGCGCCCTGGTCTTCGCTCACGAGCACGGTCCCATCTTCACACACCGCGACGGCGAAAGCGTTTCCGACGGCGATGATGTCGTTGACGGCACCGCCGCGGGGCAAGGGGTTCTGCCATTCCCACCCCTGCGTGAAAGCAGGGATTCGAAAGAGGACGAACAAGAGAAAAAAACGGAAAACCCCATGAAAACGGTACAACGGAAATACCCGCCGCACCAAAACGATGCATCGAACACGGATGTCCGCCGCACCGAAGTCTCTCATGCTCATTCTCCTCGGACTCGATGGGTTCATTCGCTTCGAGGGAAACTCCCGATTGACACGCTCAAATTCAAGGTCTTCCCCGCACGGATTGAGTTGAGGAAAAGCTTTCGTACGAACAATTCCAAGAAGAGGATCACCACATTCCCCCTTTTCATCTCCTCGCCGGGTCATTCTCCTGCTCGACAGGCGGGATGGGTAAACGGAGGAATGGAAAAAAGGAGCCGGTGAAGCACGATGGACATCACCGAACATCCGGCCGACGGCATCCCGAACACGTAGAACGAATATGCTTCCGATCACAAGCTGGCATGCAGGATTTCATTCCGATGGATGCTTTTCGAACACGTGTTCTCGGATACGACGAAGCCCGTGTCTTTTCGATCGGTGCGATTTCCCGTACCGTCGTGCTTTCATGGCGAGTACCGAGATAGCACTTCCTATCGACCCCAAAGAAGGAAACTCTCACCCGGATGCAAGCGTTCGAACCGAAAAGAGAGTAGGAAATGCCGCTTCCTCTCTCCCGCTCTTTCCGCATGCTCGTGGAATGGAGATGACGCCTTGGAAAAAATCAAAGATATCTCTTTCATCAAGACTTACCGGTTGTGGGCTGTATTCCCGCACCTCGGGGAAGCCCCTGCCGGGAGCTGCTCCAATATGCACGTCCCATCGCTTCATAAGCAGGGAACATAAGAACGCCGTGAATGGCCTTTTCAGGGCATGAGGATGAATGCATTCCGAATGACGCGCAACGAGGCGATCCCCTGGCTCCATTTCACGGCGACGATATCGAAACGACAGGGGACATCGGAACGTTCATGTCCCACCAGCCAGCCGAGGGCGACCCTGGAAAGCTGACGCTGTTTCCCCGCCGTCACGGCGGTCTCCGGAGACCCGAAGCGTTCGCTCGTTCGTGCCTTCACCTCGACGAACACGATCGTCCCGCCGTCCGCGGCGACGATATCGATTTCGCCTCTCCCGTAACGATAGTTCCTCTCGAGGATTTCATACCCCAGCGAGGAGAGATGCCTCGCGGCGAGATCTTCACTCGTGCGTGCCAGCGCGGGATCCCGTTTCATCGCCGCGATCTCTTCCATTCCTGCGTCAAAAGAGCTCGAACCGTGAACGATTTCCGGTGAACGGGGGAGGGACCGTACAGGCGAAGAGCCTCGATATGTGCCGCGGTGGGGTAGCCCCGGTGGCGCCGGAAACCGTACTGCGGGTAGATGTCGTCCAGCTCGTCCATCAGGGTGTCGCGATGGACTTTCGCGACGATCGATGCGGCGGCGATCGAAAAACATTGGGCATCGCCGTGGATGACGGTCCGGAACGCGATGGTAGGGTGGTCGAAGCGATTGCCGTCTACGAGGAGAATATCGGGCCGAATGGGGAGAGCGTCGATCGCACGGTGCATTGCGAGAATGCTCGCGCGGAGGATATTCAATGCGTCGATTTCCTCGGCACCGGCCGTCCCGACCCCGACGCAAAGGGCATGATCGGCAATTTCCCGGGCGAGCCGGGCTCGCTTCGCAGGCGAAAGACGTTTTGAATCCTCCACATGTTCGATCACAATTCCCTCCGGGATCACGACGGCGGCGGCAACCACCGGACCCGCCAACGGACCCCGACCCGCTTCGTCGATACCGGCAAGGTACCGTATCCCTTCATGGAAAAAGGAAAGTTCGAACGACGAAAATGTGTTCATATTCCCTGTCGATCGTTGCCCGCCGTTTTCTTCCCGAAGAGTTCCATTGCTCAGATGCACGACACTGTGGAATGTTCCCTTTTTCTGATCGGAATGAAAAATCGGAAATCCGTGAAACCGCCATCGTGACGGTGTTCGGGATTTCCCGCCCAGAAAGAACGATCCCCCCGACACATTCTCTGCGCATCTCGAGACACATGCGGATGGAATGGCGATCGGGCTCTTCCTTGCGTGGGACGCGGTGCGGAAAAACACGCCCCCATCAGAAATACACCCCGGCCACGACGGCCGCAACACCCACGACCATGTCGTATTTCAAGGCCACAGCCGCGCGTCCCGCACTCTCGGGCGTCGGGGAGCGGGAGAGCCGAACGATTTGAAGAACGATGACCGGGGCAATGCCCGCGACGACGACGAGAAGGTACGCCGCAGAGTAATACCCGAGGAAAAAAGGCACACTTGTTCCGACGAGGAGGCACAACAGAAGAGCGACGGCGAGGTCCCGGGAGAGCCGCACCCCGAAACGCACGGGGAATGTGGACACTCCGCACTGCTTGTCACCCTCCACATCCTCGATATCCTTCAACAGCTCGCGCGGCAGGTTGAAACCGGCTGCCAGCAAGGCAGGAACGGACCCGCGTACGATATCGCCCGCTGCGGACGACCCGTACAGGAACGCGGCGCCGGTCAGGCATGCGACGACAGCGTTCCCCAGGAGGGGGATGCGCTTGAGGGAGAGATTGTACACGGCGAGGACTGCGAGCGCCGCACAGGCGATCGCAAACGTCTCCGCCCCGTACAGGGAACTCCCCGCCGCCCCTGCGACGGCACATGCAGTGCCCCAACCAACGGCCGCCGGTCGTGTCACGCTCCCCTCGACAAGCGGCCGTTTCGGTTTGTTCACACGGTCGATATCGATATCGAGGAGGTCGTTGAACACATTCCCGGCCGTCCCGATCAGCGTACCGAACACGGCTGCGGGGAGAATAGCGATGACCTTTTCGATTCCCGTTCCCGCGATCATGCCCGCTGCGAGAATCGAGAGAAAAGCGATCCCGGCATTGAGAGGTCGCGATATGCGTAGGAGTCCGCCAATCACACCGTTTCCCTTCATCGGTTTCCACGGTTCCCCGAAAGCCGCCTCTTCGCCGACTGTTTACGGCATGGGTGAAGCGCTCTCACAAGGTTCAATGCCATGCTCTCGTTCCATCAGAACGTGTTCTCGATCCCGAAATGGATCTTCCCGTTCGAAACGGCATCACCTTTTCCGAGCGCATAACTCACGCTGAAAATGCCCACCACCGTTTCGAGGCGGACACCGATACCGTAACCGTCCCGAAGAATACGGAACTCCTCGCGCTGCTTCCCGCTATCACCGGCGAGAAAAACATACCCGAAATCGAAGAACGCATAAACGTTCGAGCGGGATGCGAAGAGGTACCGGCACTCGAGGTTCGCCCATGCAGTACGTGAACCCGCGAATTGCTCTTCGCGGTATCCACGGAGCGTGTTCGCACCGCCGAGAAAGTAATAATCGCTCACATCCAGTTCGCTCCCGCGCAATTCCCTCCCATGCACGGAGACGGCCAGCACGGTGCTTCGGAAAAGCCGACGGTACCATGCGATGTCCGCTTCGATTCGTTGGATGAAATCCTTCGCGTGTTCATCCGTACCCGGCCGCACGACGGACTTGAATCCTCCACTGTACGCATTCCTCACCCATAT
>JARYLZ010000064.1 GCA_029907355.1 Bacteroidota bacterium
CGTCTCGGTTGATTACAAGTACATGTGTTCGGATCCCGGCCAGAACCTCGTGATCGACGCCATCCGCACCCATGGTCTGGACGGTGTGGTCGTCGGCTCGTGTTCGCCCCACATGCACGAGAAGACGTTCCGGAAAGCGTGTGCGCAAGGGGGGCTCAACCCGTTCATGTTCGAGATGGCGAATCTCCGTGAGCACTGTTCCTGGATACACGACGATATCCCGACTGCGACAGCGAAAGCAGTGGATCTCGTACGTATTGCCGTCGAGAAGGTCAAGCGGAACCGCCCGCTCCAGCCGATCCGGGTGCCCGTCACGAAGCGCGCGCTCGTCATCGGCGGAGGCATCGCGGGTATCCAAGCCTCACTCGATATCGCCGGTGCGGGCTACGAGGTCATTCTCGTCGAGAAGGAACCTTCCATCGGCGGGCACATGAGCCAGCTTTCCGAGACTTTCCCGACGCTGGACTGTTCGCAGTGTATCCTGACGCCGCGGATGGTCGAGGTTTACCAGCACCCGAACATCCGACTCATGACCTACGCCGAGGTCGAACGTGTCGAGGGGTTCATCGGCAATTTTTCGGTCACCATTCGCAAGAAAGCCCGCTCGGTGAAGGAGGATCTCTGCACCGGCTGCGGGGAATGCGTACAAAAGTGCCCCATCAAGAAGAAAGCGTTCAGCGAGTTCGACGAGGGGTTAGTCACGCGGCCCGCTATCTACGTCCCCTTCCCGCAGGCCGTCCCGAATATCCCGGTCATCGACCGAACCGTCTGCACGTACTTCCGGACCGGCAAGTGCCGGATGTGTGAGCAGGTTTGCGGCCGCGCGGCGATCGACTTCGAGCAACAGGACACCCTCGTCACGGAACAGGTGGGCGCCATCGTCGTCGCAACGGGATACCGGCTCTACTCGATCGCGAAGAACCAGGACGGCCTTCCGTACCAGGGGTACGGCGAGTACGGGTACGGCGTTTACAAAGACGTGATCAACGGCCTCCAGTTCGAGCGCCTCGCCAGCGCATCGGGACCGACTGCCGGGGAAATTCTCCGCCCGTCGGATAAGAAAGTCCCCAAGAGAGTGGTCTTCATCCAGTGCGTCGGCTCTCGGGACGAATCGAAGGGGATCCCCTATTGCAGCAAGATCTGCTGTATGTACACCGCGAAACATGCCATGCTGTACAAGCACAAGGTGCATGACGGCGAGGCCATCGTCTTTTACATGGACATCCGCGCCGGCGGAAAGGGGTACGAGGAATTCGTCCGGCGTGCCATCGAGGAGGACAAGGTCAAGTACGTCCGCGGCAGGGTTTCGCGCATTTTCGAACAGGATGGGAAATACGTCGTGCGCGGCGAAGACACCATCGCGGGCATGCCGGTCGAAGTCGAGGCGGACATGGTCGTCCTCGCCACGGCGATGATTCCGCAGGCGGAGGCGGGCACGCTCGCGCAGACGCTGGGAATCCCGTACGACAACCACGGGTTTTTCGTGGAAGTGCACCCGAAGCTCAGGCCGGTGGAGAGTTCGAGCGGCGGCATTTTTCTCGCCGGAGCGTGCCATTCACCCCGCGATATCCCGGAGTCGGTCGCCATGGCATCGGCGGCGGCCTCGAAGGCGCTCGTCCTCTTCGGGTCCGACATGCTCGAGCGCGAACCCGTCGTCGCACACGTCAACGAGCCGACCTGCATCGGTTGCTTGTACTGCAAGCGCGTCTGTGCGTACAACGCGGTGGAAACCCGCGATATCGTCGGCAAGAATGGGGTCGTCCGGAAAACGGTCGCGTACGTCAACGAGGGGTTGTGCCAAGGGTGCGGGACCTGCAACGCCACGTGCCCCTCGAAATCGATCGAGCTGATCGGGTTCACCGATGAGCAGCTCTACGCGGAAATCCATGCGATGGCCTTGTGAGCAGGATATGAACACTATCGGATCGCATAACGAAACTCACGCCGAAACGACCACCCCGGCGTCTTGGGAACCGAAGATCATCGCGTTCGTCTGTAACTGGTGCACGTACACAGGTGCAGACCTGGCGGGAACCTCGCGCTTGAAACAGCCGCCGCAGGCGCGACTGATCCGTGTGCCCTGCACCGGCCGCATCGACCCGCTCTTCATCATCAAAGCGTTCGAGAGCGGGGCGGACGGCGTGCTCGTCTCGGGTTGCCACCCGTTCGATTGCCACTACAACACGGGGAATTTCCATGCACGGCGGCGCTGGACCCTTTTCCGCGCCCTGTTGGATTTCGTCGGCATCGACTCGGCGCGCCTCCATTTCTCGTGGGTTTCCGCGTCGGAGGGGAAAAAGTGGGTGGATGTGATCACGAAAGTGGTCCGGGATGTGCGCGCGCGCGGTCCCTTCCAAGCATACCGTACGATAAACCGCCGCTTCGCCTTCCCGCCATACATCACGGACCACGGGGAAGAAAGGGAAGGCGCGCCGGAGAAAACGAAGGAGTCCGCCCATGCCTGAGGTCGCCGCCATCGCGAAGGATCTGCTCGAACGAGGCGTCGTGAAAGCCGTCATCGGGTATGCGGCCGCCGGCCCGAACCGCACGCGTCCCTTCATCGCCCGCACAGCGGAACAGGCGAATGCCCTCGTGTTCAACCGACACGCGCTCAACAATCTCGCCGTGTTCCTCACCCGCAGGCGGAAACCGGTCGCGGGACCGGTCGCCGTCGTGGCCAAGGGATGCGACGTCCGTGCGCTCATCATGCTCATGCAGGAACAACAGGTGCGGCGTGAGGACGTGCACATCATCGGTGTCACCTGCGGCGGTGTCGCGTCATCCATGGGGACGCCCTGGTCCGTAGAGACGGCAGCGCCGAAATGTGCGCACTGCAGGTTCCACACGCCCCATCTCTACGATTCTCTCGCCGAGGGCACGGAGGAAGTCGGCCCCCTCCCCGACCGTTCGGGGGAGCGCATCAAGGAACTCGAGGCGCTCCCGCCGGATGAGCGTTTCGCATTCTGGGCGGAGCAATTTTCCCGTTGTATCCGCTGCTATGCCTGTCGGGAGGTGTGTCCCATCTGCAGCTGCGAACAATGCGTTGCGGACAAGAATCAACCGCAGTGGATCGACCGGAGCCCCACGTCGCGCGGGAACTTTGCCTGGAATCTCGTCCGAGCGTTCCACCTTGCCGGGAGGTGCATCGGGTGCAACGAGTGCGAACGTGCCTGTCCCGCCGATATCCCCCTCTCTCTCCTGAACCGCAAACTCGCCATGACCGCGCTCGAGGAATTCCACTACATCGCCGGTACGGATCCCGCCGCGCCCACGCTCGTCGGAACGTACGACAAGACGGATCGACAGGATTACATCGCATGACGCCTCCAGGAAAACGTTATCGCATCGGTCCCGGCCAACTCGCCGCGTTCGCGTCGGCCTTGATCGCCGACGGGTACGTCGTCATCGCGGAATCGCCGGACGGGAAAGGTTTCACGGCTCTGAAGGACGGCTCAGCGGTTGCCCCCGACACCGAACGCCCCCCCACCGCTCTGTCGATGAAAGACATCGTCTTCCCTCGCGCCGAGCCGGTTTTCCTCTATCGAAAGACGTTGGACGACGTCCAGGTGATCGATCCGCCGTCTCCTCCGCGGGGCGTGGTGACCTTCGGTGTCCGCCCCTGCGACGCCGCGTCGATCCAGACCCTCTCGAAGGTGTTCGATTGGGATTACCATGACGAGTTGTTCGACACGCGCGCCGAGAGGACCATCGTCATCGGGACGCTCTGTCGTTTTACGGACGACCGCTGCTTCTGCACGTCGGTCGGGCTCTCCCCCTCGTCGACGAAGGGTTCCGACCTCTTCCTGCTCCCCCTCGACGATGGAGGTTGGATCCTGCAGATCGTAACCGACAAGGGCAGTCGCTTCGTGGCACGCTGCCTTTCCGCGTTTTCGGAAACGGACGAGACGGGCGAGGATCTCGTGAAGCGCTACCCCGGCCCGGCCGTCCGCTTCGACCCTGATCGAATCCGTTCCTGGATCCCGGCGAATTTCGATCACCCCCTGTGGCCCTCGCTCGCCGAGACATGCCTCGGTTGCGGTCAATGCGCCTTCGCATGCCCGGTATGCCATTGTTTCGACCTGATCGACGAGGCGGATTCCTTCCAACACGGACGGCGCATGAAAATCTGGGATGCGTGCCAGTTCCCCCTGTTCACGAAGCATGCCTCCGGCCACAATCCCCGGGACACGCAGGTGAAACGCTACCGTCAGCGGGTTTCGCACAAGTTCTTCATCTATCCGGAGCGTTTCGGGGAAATCCTCTGCACGGGTTGCGGGCGATGCTCGCGCGGCTGTGGTGTTGGTATCGATATCGCCGAGATCGTTGAGCAGATCGAGAAAACAGCAGTTGCGGAGTCCGTAGCACGCGAACGATGAGGGAATAATCACGGACCGCCGGCGCAGAACCTCCCGAACCGGAACATGAAGACACGTGTCAATCGAAATCTCCTGACGTGTGAAACGCCCATCGGCGTTTTCCCCGACGCCGCTGCTCACGGCCCGTCCGGATCCGCCTATCCACCCTCTTGCTCCGATACACTGTGATGCCGAATCTCTACACACCGCATGCCATGGTCATCCGGGAGATCATCCCGGAAACCCCAGATACGACGACGTTCCGCCTACAGTTCAAGGACGCCGAGGTCGCACGGGCGTTCACTTTCCGCGCGGGGCAGTTCGCGGAATACTCGGTATTCGGTGAAGGCGAGTGCACGTTCTGCATCGCGTCTTCCCCGACGCGCATGGAATACATCGAGTGTTCGTTCAAGCAGTACGGCCGCGTCACGACCGCTCTCCGGCGCCTCAACGTCGGGGACATCATCGGTCTGCGCGGACCGTATGGGAATTTTTTCCCGCTCGAAGAGATGGAGGGGAAGAATATCGTCTTCATCGCGGGGGGTATCGGGCTTGCACCCGTCCGCTGTGTCATCTGGAACGTGCTGGATCTCCGGGATCGTTTCAAGGAAATCACGATCATTTACGGGGCACGCTCCGTGGACGACCTCGTGTATAAGCGCGAACTGAAAGAATGGGCGGACCGCCCAGACGTCAAAACGATCGTCACCGTTGATCCGGGCGGCGAAACAGCCGATTGGAAAGGGGAAATAGGCTTTGTCCCGACGATTGTCGAAAAAGCCGGTTTGAGAGGGACGGATACCGTCGCGATCGTCTGCGGCCCGCCGATCATGATCAAGTACACGATGCCTGTTCTCACGGCACAGGGATTCGCGGACAAGGACATCATCACGACGCTCGAGAACCGCATGAAATGCGGCGTCGGGAAATGCGGCAGGTGCAATATCGGGAGCGTGTACGTTTGCAAGGACGGGCCGGTATTCACCTACGCGCAATTGAAGGAGCTGCCGGACGAATTCTGACGGGCCAGCCTGCCGCCGGTTTCCCTTTCAGAAACCCCTTCAGACAGGAGCACGGCGGGGGATGCGTTCCTGAAATCAACGGCCGATGCGTTTGTATTGCCGGGTCACTGAGAGCACCCGGAGTCATCGGGAGGGCTTTTCACGCTGCGGGGCGTTTTTCATACATTGTCGCTGACAGACATGGCCGCCACGGAGCCTCTTCTGTGCGAAACAGAAGGAGTAAGTGATTTTTTCGTTCGGTGAGCAATACGCTTGGCATCGAAAACCATTTTCCTGCAAGCGGGGGTGATCCCGTTCCGACGAGGGGAAAGAGGGATCGAGGTTCTGCTCGTCTCGTCGCGCAGCGGTAAGCGCTGGGTTTTCCCCAAGGGGTTGATCGAAGCGGGCGACACGCCCCTCTTCACTGCCGAGAGGGAAGCGCTCGAAGAAGCGGGCGCGCGAGGAACGCTCCATCCCGAACCGTTGGGTCGTTACCGTTACAGGAAATGGGGCGGCGTGTGCGATGTGGAGATGTACGCGATGGAGGTGACCGAACTCATGGAAAAATGGGCCGAGAACGCTTTTCGCGTGAGGCTCTGGTCCCCCCTCGAGTCGGTTCCCACCCTCCTCCGCGAACCGGTGCTGGTGCCGATCCTCGGGAAACTCGACCAGCTATGCCGGTGATCGGGTACGTGAGGCGTTCCGCGGAATCAGGGGCGGGAGAGAAGGCGGAACCCGCATGGAGACCCACCGGGGTTGGAGAATCGATCGTCCCTTAGACCGGCACGCACGCGTGGCGGCTTGAACGGAAAAGACTCACGTTCACTGTGCGGCTTCCTCTGTTCCACCCTCACACCGTCTTTCTCCTCGGCGCCTCCCGCGGCATCGGGAAAGCTCTTGCACTCGAATACGCCGGTCAGGGTGCCGCTCTCGTCCTCGGGAGCCGCGATGTGGCGGCCCTCGAACATCTCGTCGAAATCATCCGGGCACGCGGCGGAAAAGCATGGTTCGTCCATTGCGATGCCCGCGATCATGAATCCGTCCTCGAGGCGGTTGCGTTTGCCGACCGAACGCTCGGGGAAATCGAGCTGGCGATTCTCAACGCCGGCGTCGGCGGGCCGGATTGGATGGCTTCGCCGGACCTCGAAACCGCTCGCGATCTCTTCGCCGTAAACACGTTCGGCATTCTTCACGGGATCAAGGCCCTGGTCCCTCCGATGCGCATGCGAGGAGGAGGGGTTATCGCGGGCGTTTCGAGTCTCGCGGATGTCCGCGGTTACCCCGGGTCCGGCTTGTATTCTGCGAGCAAAGCTGCGGCAACCGTTCTGCTCGAAGCGGCCCGCGTCGAGCTTCGCCCCCTGGGCATTCGCGTCGTCACGATTCGGCCGGGTTTCGTCCGCACGGCGATGACGGCGAAGAACGAGTTCCGCATGCCGTTCATCATGGAGCCGGAACGCGCCGCGCGCATCATCCGCCGCGGCATCGAGCGCGGGAAATCCATGGTGCGATTCCCCTTTCCGCTGGTTCTGGCGAGCGGTATCGCCCGCGTTATGCCGTCCCGGTTATTCGACCGGGTATTACCCCGTCTGCGCGGGGGGCTGCGCCGTTCAGCGGGTCCCTGAGGCGGCGGGAGCCGCGAACAATCCGCCGCTTTTTTCTCATGCGACGGAGTTCATACATTCGCATTTCGAGCCGTCACTGCATGACGGTTATCCCCTCCAATCACAAGCGAAAGGAAATGTATGAAGCGCACCATCGTCACGATGCCCGGTGACGGCATAGGGAAGATCGTTCTTCCGGAAGCCATCCGCGTACTCGAAGCGGTCGGGTTCGAAGCGGAGTATGTCCACGGCGATATCGGCTGGGAGTTCTGGTGCCGGGAAGGGAACGCGCTTCCCGAGAGGACGATCGACCTGCTCGCGAAGCACTCCATCGGTCTCTTCGGGGCGATCACGTCGAAACCCAAGAGCAAAGCAGCGGCAGAGCTCGCCCCGGAATTGCAGGGGAAAGGCTACACGTATTACAGTCCGATCGTGACCATGCGCCAGCATTTCGACCTTGATATCTGCATCCGTCCCTGCAGGAGCTTTCCGGGCAACCCTCTGAACTTCGTTCGAAAAACACTGGACGGGGGGTATGAGGAACCCCAGGTCGACGTCGTCATTTTCCGCCAGAATACGGAAGGTCTCTACGTCGGCGTCGAGTGGACCAACCCGCCGAAAGTCGTGCGGGACGCCCTGGAGACGCATCCGCGAATGAAGCCGTTCAAAGACGTGCCCGGCGAAGATCTCGCCATTTCCGTGCGGCTCTTCACGCGGAACGCCTGCCGCCGCATCATCCGTGCCGCATTCGAGCACGCGCGCTGTTTCGGCTACCGTTCCGTGACCATCTGCGAGAAACCCAACGTCCTGCGCGAAACGTCCGGTATGATGGAAGCGGAAGCGGCCGAAATCGCCAAGGAATTCCCCGATATCGAACTCTGGTCCACGAACATCGACGCCCAGATGATGTGGTTGACCAAGAACCCGGAGGATTACGGCGTCATCGTGGCGGGCAACATGTTCGGGGACATCGTCTCCGATGCATTCGCGGGATTGGTCGGCGGCCTCGGGTTCGCGTGCAGTGCCAATATCGGTCGCGAGGTGGCGGTCTTCGAACCGACGCATGGGTCCGCCCCGAAGTACGAGAAGCTCCAACCCTCGATCGTCAACCCCATTGCGATGATCCTGAGCGCCTGCATGATGCTGGATCATCTCGGGGAAAACGAAAAAGCCGCACGGATTCGGAATGCCGTGGCGGCCGTGGTCGCCGAAGGGAAAGTGCGCACCTACGACATGTTGAAACTGCCTGGCGGGCCCGATGTTCTCTCGAAAGGGGCTGCATCGACGCAACAGATGACAGACGCGATCATCGCGCATCTCTGAGCGATTGCATGCGAAGCGCCAAGAGCCTTCGCTCCCTGCGTGACGCGAATGGGCTAGGGAGGGGATAACCGCCGATACGGCGGTGGAGAAGCGGTGCGGTCATGCTTGCGGGGTGTGATACCCCGCAGCGGCTCGACGGCAAAACGGGATCGGATACGCGGCATCGCTTTGCGGGTATGACGGGTATCCCGAATCCTGTCTCGAACAGGAAACACGGATGGTAGGGTGAAGAATGAACCCCCCCATCGTATGTTCGGAGGCGGGTGTTCGCCTGCATGGACTTCGGCGGTACCATTGGTATATTTCCTCCATCGGCAACAGGACGGTTTGCCTCGTCGTTTTCCCCCACATACTTCACGGAGATCATGGATAAAAGCGCAAGCGCCGGCAGAGCAGGAAAGGATATCCGTTCCGACTGCAGGATCGAGATCGCCATTCGTGAAGGCGGCGGCATCGACCTGCAGGTGAAGAGCAAGGTCGATGTGCTCTACGGTGCGGATATCCGTGCATTGATCCTCGAGGGACTGGCGTTTTACGAGATCGCGAACGCCACGGTGGTTGTC
Organism: Bacteroidota bacterium; assembly: GCA_029907355.1. Taxonomy (GTDB): domain Bacteria; phylum Bacteroidota; class Ignavibacteria; order SZUA-365; family SZUA-365; genus JARYLZ01. The sequence goes on from JARYLZ010000064.1 coordinate 8,844, forward strand.
GACGACAGCGGGGCGCTCCCTTACACGATTGCTGCGCGTCTCGAAGCGGCGGTAAAACGCCTCGCTCCAAGCGTGCAGAAAGCGTTCCTCCTCCCCGCAGACCGGACGTGGGACCGGCCGCCTTCCGCACGCGACCGGCTCAGGCGTTCCCGCCTCTACCTGCCCGGCAACGACCCGAAGCTGGCGATCAATGCGGGGATCCACCGTCCGGACGGTGTCATCCTCGACCTGGAAGATTCCGTCGCTCCCGCGGAGAAGGACGCGGCGCGCATCCTGGTGCGGAACACGCTCCGGCATGTCGACTTCGGCGACGCTGAACGCATGGTGCGCATCAACCAGCTGCCTGCCGGGTACGACGACCTTTCCGAAGTGATTCCCGAGCGTCCGGACGTCATCCTTCTTCCGAAGTGCGAAAGCGCGCGGCAGGTTCAGGACGTCGACGAAGCGATCGCGGGCATCCAGCGAACATGCGGTGTCGACGGTCCCGTGTATCTCATGCCGATCATCGAGAGCGCGATGGGTGCCTTGAAGGCATGGGAGATCGCCGTGGCGAGCCCGAACGTCGTGGCGCTCGCCGTGGGGCTCGAGGACTACACGGCCGACATCGGCGCCGAGCGGACGAAGGAAGGACGGGAATCGTTCTGGATGCGGGGGATGGTCGTGAACGCCGCCCGCGCGGCGGGTGTCCAACCCATCGACACGGTGTTCTCCGACGTCGACGATCTGGAAGGACTCCGCGCAAGCGCGCGGGAAGCCCGCGCACTCGGTTTCGACGGGAAAGGGTGCATCCATCCTCGCCAGATCGCCGTGGTCCACGAGGCGTTTCTCCCCGATGAGCGCGAAATCGAACGCGCGAAAAAAATCGTGCTGGCCTTCGAGGAGGCCGAGCGCAAGGGCTTGGGGGTGGTGGCGATCGGTTCGAAGATGATCGACGCGCCCGTCGTGAAGCGTGCCCTGCGGACCATCGGTCTCGCATGCTCGGCAGGCCTGATCCCGGAAACATGGCGTGAGGAGCAATCGAATGGCTGAGCTTCAACGGAATGCGGCAGGTCGGCTGGTCGTCACGGAAATCAACGGGGAACCGGCGGTCCCTTACATGGGGGTCGGTGCCTACAAACCGCGCGGGAGGAAGGCCGCGCCCCCGATCGCCCGCTGTGCGGATTACCCGGCGGACGGCAACAAGGTCGTCCCCGACCTCAAGGAAGCTCTCGTCCGGGCGGGGCTCCGCGATGGTATGACGATCTCGACGCATCACCATTTCCGTGACGGCGATCTCATCGCGAACCGCATTTTCGAGATCGCGGCTGAACTCGGGGTGAAGGATCTCCGCTGGTTCCCTTCCGCCGCCTTCCCCTGTCACGCGCCGTTGATCGCCCACCTCGATTCCGGCGTCATCCACCACATCGAGGGTTCGTTGAACGGTCCGCTGGGCGATTACGCATCGTCGGGGAAAATGCGCGGGATGGGTGTGCTCCGGTCCCATGGCGGCCGGTACCAGGCCGTACAGGACGGCGAAGTGCACATCGACATCGCGGTCATCGCCGCACCGACGGCGGACCCCTTCGGGAACGCGAACGGCGTCGAAGGTCCGTCGGCATGCGGCGGTCTCGGTTTCGCACTCGCGGACTCGCAATATGCGGATACGGTCATCGTGGTCACCGACCACCTCGTCCCATTTCCCTGCGTCCCATGGCAGATCCAGGGCAACCTCGTCGATATGGTCGTCGTCATGGACCGTATCGGGGAACCGTCGAAAATCGTCTCGGGTACGACGAACATCACGCGCAGCCCCGATCGCCTGTACATCGCGGAATTGACGGCGAAGTTCGTCGACGCCGCAGGTCTCGTCCGAGACGGTTTCTCGTTCCAAGCCGGCTCGGGGGGGACAAGCCTCGCGTTCGCCATCTACCTGCGGGAGATCATGAAGCGCAAGAACGTCCATGCACGCTTCGTACGGGGCGGGAGCACGCGGTATCTCGTCCAGATGCTGGAGGAAGGCTTGACGGATTACATCCTCGACGGTCAGACGTTCGACCTCGAGGGCGTACGCTCCATGCGCGAGAATCCCCGCCATGTCCACACGAACCCCTTCGTGAGCTACAACTACCACGGGAAAGGCAATGTCGCATCCATGGTCGATATCGTCGTGCTCGGTGCCACAGAGGTGGACCTCGCCTTCAACGCCAACGTGGTGACCCATAGCGACGGCCGTCTCATGCACGGGATCGGCGGGTGGCAGAATTGCCTCTTCTCGAGATGCACCATTCTCCCCCTCCCCAGTTTCCGCGACCGCATCCCCGTCATCGTCGACGAGGTCACGACCCTTTGCGGACCGGGCGAACTCATCGATGTCGTCGTGACCGAGCGGGGTATCGCGATCAACCCGAGGCGGCAGGACCTGATCGACGCGACGCGAGACAGCGGTCTCTCCATCACGACGATCGAGGAGATACAATCGCGCGTCGAACGCATCTGCGGCGGCAAACCGGCGAAGCCGAGGTTCACCGATAATGTGATCGCCGCCGTCAAGTGGGTGGACGGCACAGTCATCGACGTCGTCCGCCAAGTCGTCCCGGCGCCATGACCCGGCAGGGCACATAGATCACGAACGAACGGAACACTTTCCCACGGAGGTACCCCATGCGGTTTCGCGTCATCATCACGGCATGGTTTCTTTTTCTGGTTGGAACATGCGCAGCGCAGGTCGCGGATCCCGTCTCGTTCGACCCCGCAGTCGTTCCGCCGATCCCGGTGAAAACAGACGCGGTGTTTCCGGCGGACCGATGCCTAAACGGGGGAGGAGAGCTCCATGCCCTCTGGTATCACGACAGTACGCTCGAGAGAATCCTCTGGCGCGTCCCGACGAATTACGGGCAGTTCACATCGCTGAACATCGGACAGCGTTTCGATTTGCCCGGTGAGCGCGGTTTTCTCGATTCCATCCACGTCTTCATCCGGGAACTGCCCCTGGGGAGGATGCGTTTCGACGTGTGGTACGATACCATGCGAACCCGCGTCTCGAAGGATTCGCTCCTCTACCATTACCCGAATTACTGGGCATATTACAGTGGTCGGAAGCGTGATGCCGTCATCGACTCGGCGTTTCTCGAGGCGGGGATGCAGGACACGTCGGGAATGACGACGATCCGATTCGCTCACACGCCCATCCAGCGCTTTTTCCATGTCGTGGCAGCGCCGCACACGGACTCGACGATCACGAGTCTCTTCGGGATCTACACCGATGCGGCTCTCGGCGAGCTCGCGACGATCAACCCGGAAAATGCGCGCGCCCACATGCTCTGGAACCTCGGCGGGAACATTGTCCCCGTCCATATGCGCGGACGTTTCACCACGATGGATACGACGAATCCGAAAGAGCTTTCCCCGGCCTTGTACATGACCGCCTTCGTCGAGGTCGAGGGACCGACGGGTCTCGAAACCGTTGCCTTGCCGTCCGGCGCGTCTCTCGGGTCTCCCTACCCGCAGCCTGCTCTCGCGCTCGTTTCGATTCCCTTCCATATCCCGCACCATCAGCACATGCGGCTCGAGATATACGACGCCGTCGGACATCGCGTCCTCACCCTGTTCGACGAAGAAATCGCCGCGGGGCGCCATATTTGCAGGTTCGACGTTTCAAGGCTCCCGTCGGGGGCGTACGTCGTGCGGATGACGACGAAGGTGACGACGCTGACACGCCCCCTACGCATCGTGCATTGAGCCGCGCGTTCCCTCCATAGCCGAGGCGAACAGGGATCGTCATTCGGCCGCCGTTCCAAAGGCTGCCGTGGAAAGGGGGTCAGGGACCGAGGATATTCCTCGCCCCGGCGAAACGGCGAGCGTAATACGTCTCGTCGAATCGGGAGACGATGACGCCGAGAGTCGTTGAGCTGTGGATGAAGGATTCCGCGTCGAGGGCGATGGCGACATGGGTTATCCCCGGTCCGGCAGTGTCTCGGAAGAACACCAAATCGCCCGGTTTGATCTTCCCGCGGGGAACGGGCTTTCCCACCGTGTACATCGCCGCTGCGGTTCGCGGCAGGTTGATACCCGCCGAGAGATAGACGGTGGAGACGAAGCCCGAACAATCCATGCCCCCGCGCGTTGTCCCCCCGGGACTGTAAGGCGTCCCGATATAGGACCTCGCTTTCGCTAAAACGGTTCTCCGAAGCGAGGTCAGTGCACCCGCCCTCTCCGTGACGTCGCTGGTGCGTGACGAGGAGCTGCAACCAATGAGAGAGGCTGCCAGGAGAAAGGGAACGGTCGGTATGAGAACACGGCGGTATGACGCATCGACGGCCCGCAGATCCATGTCGAAATGTAATCGCTCCTCGACTTTGGAAAAACCCGTCTCGGAGGATCATACCGGTCGCTCGGCCACGATATGCCGCCGTTCTCGTCGGCGGGGGAATGGGGTAGCTCGATCGGCGCGTCGCATCGTTTTCGCCGGAACATGCGCAGAGAGGCGACCGTATGCCCCGATTTTTCCACTCGTGTCGAATCATTCGAAAAGATGATCAGGACGGCTCACTGAAGAGGAATCTTCGGAAGCCGTCGGAAAAAGAAACCTGCTTTTTCGAAACGGTTCTCATCGTCACACCTTCGAGGGTGAAGACGGACGGTGCAGAATCTCCTCCTGTCGTCGTTTCGACTCTTCCTCGATGGGAAAAAATCGGTGATGGGTCGCCACTAACCTCCACCTGCGTTTTTTCTCCCTTTCACCGTTTCAAGAAGACGCCGGAGGCCGAAGCGTCTTTTCGGTCGGCACGGAGGAAATACATGCCGGCGGGCACGTGGTGCAGGGGGATCGTGTACGAGACAACCGCGGAAGCGCTTGTGACCGCGGTAACGTACACCATACGCCCCAGCGTGTTGAACAGGCGCAGTTCCACGCGGCCGGTCTCCGCACCGCGTATGGTGACCGTCACCGCGTCGCCCGCGGGGTTGGGGTGCACCTCGAGCGAGAAGGGGAGCGCTTGCACCGCTCCGCCGGTGCCGAGCACCGTCAGGGGGAAGGGATCGGAGAACTCCCGGCACCCGTACTCGTTGCCGACGCGGACCCGGTACGTGCCCGCCTGCGCCGCCCGATGCGTGCGCGCTGTCGCACCGGGGATTTCCGCGCCGTCGAGGTACCACTGGTAGGCGTAGGCCGAGTCGGTCGAAAGCACGTCGCCCGTGCGGACCACCATGGGTTTGGGGGGACGTTCGTGCACGGTCACCGTCATGGGGTCCGAGACGCCCGCACAGCCGTTCGTGTCCACGACGCGCACCGTGAACACCCCAGCCGCCGTCACGCGGATGCTTCGCGTCGTCGCGTTGCTCGACCAGAGGTAGGAGACGTAGCCCGAGTCGGCTTCGAGCAGGAGCGTGTCGCCCGCGCAGATTTCCGTCGGACCGTGCGCGGTGACGGCGGGTTTCGGCGCGGGGTGGACGGTGACGGCGACCGGTTGGGAGGTGCCGCTGCAGCCGCCCGCGAGACGCACGGTGACCGTGTAGGACCCGGCCGTTCGCACGACTGTCGTGCGCGTCGTATCGCCGTTTGACCAGAGATACTCGTCATAGCCTTCATCGGCGACGAGCGTGACCGAGTCCCCTTCGCAGAACACTGTGGAGCCCAGTGCCGTGACGGCGGGCGACAGGTTGCGAAGGACGGTGACGCGCACCGGCGATGACCGTAACACGCAATTGGCGCTGTCCATCACGACGACGAAGTAGTCGCCCGTTGTCGAGACATCGAGAAAGCGCCCCTGCCGGCCGTTCGACCACGTATACGTGACGTAGCCGGGCCCTGCGTCCAGGATGACGCTTCTCCCCTCGCAGAGGAGGATAGGGCCCCGGGGAGTAACGACGGGAGGTGACGGTTCGCTGATTTCCACAGTATCCGAATACAGGATGCATCCGCTCTCGCCGGTCGCGATGTACCAATACTTCCCTGCCCGCGAAACGTTCAGGAATCGGGTGGAGTCGTTTGTCGACCAGCGATACGACAAAAACCCTTCTTCCGCCTCGAGCAGAACGCTATCGCCCGGGCAGAGGCGTGTCGAGGGGGAAACCTTCACGGCAAGGTTTCGTTTCGGCGACCGGTAGCGGGTGGAAACGGAAACCGCCGTTCTGCAGAAAGGCTGGAGGCGGAGAATCAAGGTATGGAAATTGCCGTCGGGACACGGGTCCACGAATTCCGCTTTCATGCCGTTCGTGGTCGTGGAGCTCGTCCAGAGGACGTCCCGGATCGGAAAGCCGTCGATCTCGATCGTCGCTTCGCTTGCGGACAATGTCGTCACGAATGCTTCGCGGCAACGGGCATGGAAATACAGATTCACCGTTCTCCCTGATACGGTGACGCTGTCGATGGCTGCATATGCGGTCGTCTTCTCGTTCACGATACGAATGGTCCCGCCGGAAAGGACAGGGGTGAGGCACCCGTTCTCAAAGCTCCAGGAGGATGGTCGAATCCCGACGGTGAGCGAGTCCTGGACGCGCGTTTTCGCGGCAAAACGCAGATACGCGAGAGGGGCCGGAACCGAAGTGACGGCGATGCGCTTGCTGTTGAGCGTCCTGACTTCGATGCCGGAAGTTGTCGCAATCACCGTCAACCCGGTTCCTTCGAGAATGGAACCCGGCGGCGTGTCGATTCCGAGAAAATCCACGAGCGCCCTGTCGTATTCGAGCTGAAACGAGGCCGGTTTCAAAATCGAACTCGGAAGCGGGGTGGTCAGTTCGAGGGCGACAATGGCGGTATCCGACCATGACCGTGTATCGGCAATGCGTACGCCGAAAAGCTGAAATGTCGTCGTGTCACGGGGTGCACGGTATATCTTCGTTTTCGTGTCGGAGCCGTTGCAGAAATTGGCCAAAGACAGATCCACCTTTCGGGTCGCACCGTCCATGCAGCCTGCCTGGTAGGTGATCATGCACTCCTGAAACCCCTGGAAAATGATCGTCGAAATCTCCTGGTAAATCGCCACCAGCTGTGCCGGATCCGGCGTCTCGTAATACCGGCCCCCCGTCAAATCCGCAATGTTCTGCAAAATCGCCGACTGGATCCCCGTCCCAAGACCGATCGTGAACACCCGGATCCGGTTCCGGTTCGCCAGCGAAATCACATCCTGTGGTGTCCACGTCGACGAATTGTCTCCGCCGTCCGTCAATACGATCACCGCCCGGCACGGGTTCATCCCGTCATTGATCAGGTTCATGATCCCAGCGTAGATCCCGTTCCACACCGCCGTGGCCCCGTTGGCAGGCAGCGAGTTCACCGCCGCATGCAGCAGGTCCTTGTACACCGTCATCGTCTGCATCACCGTCACGGTGCTCGTGAACCAGATGATCGACGCCTCGTCGACCACCCCGTCCATCAGGTCGATGAAAGCGTGGCCCGCCGCTTTCGCGCCTGCGTTCCCCGCACCCATCATACTCCCGCTCGCGTCGAACACCAGCGCGACCGAAATCGCACACCGCATTGTCGGGTCCGGGCACCACAACTCGAACTCCCCGATCTCCACGCCGTCTTCGTAAACCTTGAAATTCCGCTTGTCCTTGAAATACATGGGATTGCCGTCACAGGCGGCCGCGAAATACAATTCGATCGTCGGCCAGTTGTTGACGACGCGCTTGAAATTCAATACCGGCTGGGCATGGACCGATCCTGTTTCCAGAGCGAGCGCGAACAGGAGCAGGCCGGCAAACAGTCCGCCTGGGCGGAAAGGAATCACGGTGAGCTTCATCGTTATGCCCCCATCTGGATGAATTTTCTGTATCGAGTGTAAAGGAAAGACAATTGGACCTATGCTCTCGTTACCGTTCATCACAGCGGCAGAGGATGACCCCATTGCCTACATTCGATACGGTTCATGATGGTTCTGGATTCTTTTTTCCATACGGATCGGATGAGAATGTATCTGGCCGGTCGGCCATGCAATAACGCATAAGGTATTCAATCTGTTGCCTGTTCTCAATGCCGAAGATGATGCCTTCGCAACAAGATGAGGCACGGTATTCACCGATTCATCGATTCCAGACTCGTCCTGGACGGATTTCTTTTCTCCCTTTCAGCGTTTCAAGAAGACGGCAAAGGCCGAAGCGTCTTTTCGGTCGGCACGGAGGACGTACATGCCGGGGGGAAGATCGTGCAGGGGAATCGCGTACGCGACAGCCGGGGAAGCGCCTGTGAGCGCGGTACTGTGCACCATACGCCCCAGCGTGTTGAACAGGCGAAGTTCCACGCGGCCGGACTCCGCGCCGCGTATGGTGACCGTCACCGCGTCGCCCGCGGGGTTGGGGTGCACCTCGAGCGAGAAGGG
>JARYLZ010000065.1 GCA_029907355.1 Bacteroidota bacterium
CTCGCACTCGAGAAAAACGTCCTCGGTTTCTACCTCTCCGGCCATCCTCTCGAATCCTGGCGTGTCGATATCGAATCCATCGCAACAGTGAACCTCGGCGAATTCGACGAATCGCTGGACGGCACGACGGTTCGTGCCGTCGGCATCGTCTCCGCGTTCCGGCCGAAGATCGACAAGAAAGGCAAGACCATGGCGTTCCTGACGCTCGAAGACTTCACCGGCCGGGCGGAATGCCTGGTGTTCGAAGCGGCATACCGGAAATTCGGGTCGGTCATCTCACCCGAGGCGGCTCTCGTCGTCATCGGGAAAGTGCGCGGGAGCGGCGATAGCTTCTCCCTCATCGCCGATGAGATCTACACGCTGGAACAAGCGATCCCGCGATTGACCAAGAGCATCGTCATCACGCTTTCGGCGAACACGACGACGCAAAAACAGGTCGAAGACGGAATCCGCCTGCTGGACGAATTCTGTCGTACGGGGGAGTGCCCGTGCTTTATCAGGGTTTCCGATGGGAACGGGCGCTCGTGGAACCTTTTCGCAAAAGATCACCGCCTCCGCCCATCCCTCGACCTCCTCAACAGGATGCGCGAAATTTTCGGGCGAACCGCCGTGCGGATTGTCCTCGACCAATGAAGCCGCCTGCACGCTCCCACACCATTTCCCACTGTCGAAGGAGTTCACTTCTCATGAAACCCATGGAAATCTCCGATCAAAATTTCGAGCAGGAAGTTCTGCTGTCGGATATCCCCGTTCTCATCGATTTCTGGGCCACATGGTGTGCGCCCTGTCGATTGATCGCCCCGCACGTCGAGGCGATAGCAAACGAGTATCAAGGGAAAGTCAAAGTATGCAAGCTCGATATCGACAACTCCCAGCAGACCGCGATCCAATACGGCGTCCGGAGCATCCCGACGCTCATCCTCTTCGATAAGGGGAAAGTCGTCGACCGGATCGTCGGTGTCGTCCCCAAGCAGAAAATCCTCGACATGCTCTCGGCCGTCGTCACCCCCTGAACGTTCCGACGAGGAACGCGTTCCGAGGAGAAGGCTACCACCCCCGACCACGCTTTTCCCGGTTCCGCCTTTTGACTCCGCCCGCTTCCGATCCCGGCGGGCGGCCCGGCACCCGCACTGGACAAGCAGAACGATTTCTCGTACCTTTCTTCATAGAAAGAATCTCTGCAGTCACGTTCCTTTCATCGGAGGCGACCATGAAAACCCGTACCGTCATGTCTCTCGTCATCTCTGTCTCGATGGCGTCGACGATTTCCGCCTTCGCACAGTCGGCCAACGACGCCGACCGCATCAGCATGCGTCTCCGCACAGTCTGCAATTACGGGCAAGGAGGGGCACTGATCATCGCATTCGACATCAAGCAAAAAGCCGGGCCGAACGGTGGTGTAGTCGGGGGGTACTGCGTCGTGGTAACGTACAACTCGTCGAAGCTCACCTTCCAGGGCGTGACCCAGCGGTACAACACGAACTACTGGCCGGGTCAGCCCTGGTACATCAGCACGGCATACGGATCCAGCGCCTGGTTCAACCAGCACTCGCACAGTATCGGCGCAACGGGGTCGTCACTCCCTCTGACCAGCACATACTGGTCCGCCGCGACGGACTGCAACGGGAACCCCTTGAGCGACGGGTATTTCGAGGTCCTGCGCTATACGTTCCTCGTCGGCCCGTCCGCCGCCGGTACGGTGAATTTCGGCTTGTACAGCGTCTTACCGTACCGTTCAGGGATCATTTTCCAACACGGGACGCAGGCGACGGCGATTTATTATTCGGACTTGATGAACAACGGCAACGACACGTCGTTCACCATCAACGGTCTGGTCATACCCGTCGAACTTGAGTCGTTTACCGCCACGCCCCGCCAGGACGGCGCCGTGGTCCTGAGCTGGAACACGCAGAGTGAAACCTCGAACATGGGCTTTGAAGTCGAGCGGGGGGATGGCGAAATCTTCGAAAAGATCGGATTCGTGGAAGGGCGTGGAACGACCTCGTTGAAAACGGAATACACGTTCATCGACCAGGAACCGAGGAAAAACGCGAGGGGTCATCTCGTCTTCTATCGGCTCAAGCAAATCGACGCAGACGGATCGTCGGCATACAGCCACATCGTCTCCGCCGCTCTTCCACCGCCGACGGTCGGCCTTGAACAGATCTACCCGAATCCCGTCGACATCGGCGCCCCGGTACTCATTCCGTATACGCTCGCCGTACCGGCATCGGTCACCCTCGAGATCGTGGATGCACTCGGCCGCCGCGTGGCACTGCTCTCCGACGGTCTCACGCGCGACGCAGGGCGCTATGAGGCGACATGGGACGGGCGCGATGCTTCAGGGCCTGCGCCGGCCGGGATGTACTTCGCGAGATTCCGTGCGGATATCGGCAACGGCGAAAGCATTCACGCCGTCCGCAGGATCGTCCTCGTGCGCTGACAACGCAGGGGGTAATGGATTGTCTTCGCAAGGGCGGCCCTCACGGCCGCCTTTCATTTTCAGCCGATTGCATGGACCTCGTCATCGAAAAACTGTAAACGGGTAATTGCCGCACTACACTGCAAAGGGCACGAACCGTCGATCCGCCGCTTGAAAACTCAGGGAAGAAGGTTGGCGAAGAAAACTCTGGACCTCGCAGGTGCGTGCATGAAGACTCCTCGGCAGGGGATCGGAATCAAACTCGAGGCTTTCTGCATGCAGGGGATGCCTCTGCAAGTCATGGTCACACTCGAGATCATGCGTCGCACGATCGGCTCAAGTCCCCTTCACCGGGATCATTCATTCTCGGGGTTCAAGGAACAGACCCCGAACGCGAAAGGGCGTAGCCGAAAGAAAAACTCTCTCCATGGGCAAATCTGTTCCAACACGACGCAGACCATGCGGGGAGAACAAGGGATGACTGATATTCTTCTCTCATTTCATGCCGTTCTCTTTCCAATCCCACTATACGCACGACAACTCCTAGGGCCTTGGACATCAGTCCTCATGCAGGATCGACCAATGCATTCCAAGAGAAAGACCGACCAATGAGTTTTTCATCCTTTCACGGAAAAAATCACGGCATACCTCGATCTTTCGATCGAAGCGGAAGGACGGCGCTTGGAACCGGTATTGCCCTGTATTAGCGGCTGCGGTATCGAGAGCATTTCGAACGCTGGTACCTCTCCCGGCCACGAATGAGCGGTCGGAATTTTTGCGCAGCCCGAAGACGAAGATCGGGGAACGGTTCGTTCTCTTTTTCCGACGGTCTTTCGTAGATTTCTCGAGCAAAGGTGCATTTCTCTTCACTCCATAGGTAACCCTACCATGTCCCACTTGGAAAAAACAGACCCCACCGTTCACCAGATCATCCGAAATGAAATCGAGCGGCAGATCACGAAACTCCAGTTGATCGCTTCGGAGAATTACGCGAGCCCCTCCGTCTTGGAAGCCGCCGGCAGTGTTCTGACGAACAAATACGCGGAAGGGTACCCTGGGAAACGGTACTATGGTGGGTGTGAGTTCGTGGATCAAGCGGAGGACCTGGCCCGCGAACGGCTGAAACAGTTGTTCGGTGCCGAGTATGCAAATGTCCAACCGCACTCCGGCGCGACGGCGAACCAAGCGGTGTATTTCGCTTTCGTCAAGCCGGGGGACACCGTACTGGGTATGGACCTCTCGCACGGTGGGCACCTCACGCACGGTTCGCCGGTGAATTTCAGCGGCCAGCTGTACCGGATCGTCTCCTACGGCGTACACCGCGAAAGGGGCGTCATCGACTACAACGAGGTGGAGGACATAGCGCAACGCGAAAAACCCAAGCTCATCATCGTCGGGGCCAGTTCCTACCCCCGGAACATCAGCTATAAGACATTCCGGGAAATCGCGGACAAGGTCGGCGCATTCCTCTGGGCCGACATCGCGCATCCGGCCGGGCTGATCGCGACCAAGTTGTTGGACGATCCTCTCCCGCACTGCCATGTCGTCACGAGCACGACGCACAAGACGCTCCGCGGCCCTCGTGGGGGCATCGTGATGATGCACAAGGACTGGGAGAACCCGTTCGGAATCGTCATGCCGAAATCCGGCAGGAAAAAAATGATGTCCGAAGTGCTCGACAGCACCGTCATGCCCGGCATCCAAGGCGGACCGCTCATGCATATCATCGCCGCGAAAGCTGTCGCGTTCGGCGAAGCCCTCCAGCCTTCATTCGCCGCGTACACGAGACAGGTGCGTGCCAACGCTGCACGCCTCGCGGAACTTCTCGCGGCGAAGGATTTCCAGCTCATATCCGGCGGGACGGACAACCATCTCATGCTGATCGACCTGCACAACAAGGGCGTCACGGGGAAAGACGTGGAAAAGGCGATGGAACGAGCCGGAATCACGTTGAACAAGAACATGGTCCCCTTCGACGACAGGCCGCCGCTCGTCACGAGCGGAATCCGCATCGGGACGGCCGCCGTCACGACGCGGGGGTTCAAAGAGAAAGACATGGAATTCATCGCCCAACAGATCGACACGGTCGTCTCGAATATCACCAACGAAGCGATCCTCGAACGCGTCCGCGCCGAAGTGCGCGAATACTGCTCGCGCTTCCCTCTCTATACCGACATCGTCGACTAAGCTGCAACGCCATCGGAAACCGGCGGAACTTCCCGAGTCACGCGTGAGTCCTGCCGCGGGCAGATCGCCGTCTCCGCGAACATTCTCCCCAGGCGTCGTACTCTTCGCACGGATTTACCACGCGAGGGACACCGCCGTCCTCATCCTTCCGACACCCGAGCAGACTGTCGTCGACGCAGGACATCGAGAGTGTCGGAAAGTACCCGCGAAAACCGACCGAGTGAACCCCCTCCGCGGATTTCTGTGTCGAATCGGAATACCGAGAGGGGGAGATCCCGTGATGACGGCTTTTTCACCGTGCGACGAGAACCGTCGAGGCTCGCAGATTCGAGGAGAGGAAAACCATGATGTAGACACCGGCGGGGACGAACGAACGTTCGATGCACACGACGGCACCGGCATCAGCGGAACCTCCCGCCACGGCCTTCCCATTCATATCGTAAAGCGCCCATATGATCGGTCTGTTCGGGAAGGGGGATTGGACGATGGATCTGCTCGTCACGGGGTGAGGGTACACCGCAAGAGAAGGGGCGTGACCGTCGTCCCGCTCCGTGACATTCGTCCCCCGGTCGCCCGCCACGATGTCGCGGTCCGGCGTCATTTCCACGGCGTAATCTTTGACGGTGAACGAGTCGGCGTCGAACGGGACATTCAGGCGTACCCAGCCATGGAGAAAACCACCGGCCTTGTGGATGCGGACTCCGAGATACCCATCCGCCACACCTACCCAGTTCCCTGCGGTTCTGTTGTCGTTGAGCGGGATGGAAAATGTCCCCGTGCAATGCCAGCCGGTGCGGCCGGGGCCGATGTGTTCTCCCCAGGCGAGTGCAAGAGGGTAGCGAACGGGGGATTCTTCGCAGAGGATCTCCGCCTCGGGGGTCGCCGACTGTACTTCGACCTTCGCGTAATTCATCGTTATCCGTGTGTTGTGGTGAACGATGAAGACGTCCGTCATGCCGTCCCCGTCGAGATCGAGATCGAAATTCGCCCAGATCATGCTTTCGGGAGCGATGACCGTGGAATCAGGGACCACGTCCGTGTAACGGATCTGGGCGGATAGGAGCAACGGCACCAGAAAGGTCATCGGGATGAAAGGGAACAGGAAGAGACGAACCGCCGAGCGGATCAGCGGTCGAGATCCTTGCAAGCGAACGATCTTCCCCGAGAAGACCGACTGCCGATTTCGGTTCGATGCCATGATGCGAGACCCTCTTTGAGAGGAATGGGTTGAGACTAAGTCCTTTTCGAGTTGATGACCCTTGTCTCATGCTACCTCTTTTTCTATTCAGAAACAATCCTGTCGGATAACTTTTTCACCGTAGACGTGTTCATGTTTCGGAATCCACCCATGACTGGTCGCCTCCATGGCCCGGATCGGAAACGCGGTACGAAAATCGTGTAAGCGGTGGTCGGCCCTGGAAGTTGATTTTCCGCAACAGCGGTTCTATCATTCGATCGAGAAAGGGGATATCATGCACGAACTCTCCATCGCGGGATCCATTATCGACATCGTCGGGCAATACGTGGAAAGCGATATGCTGGCCTCGGTCGAGCGGATCGGCTTGCGGATCGGGGCTCAGTCCGGGATTTCCGTCGACGCGCTCGTGTTCGGTTTCGAGGCCATCACGAAAGACACGCCGCTGGGCGCCGCGCGTCTCGATATCGAGATCGTCCCCTTCACGCTCCGGTGCGGCGACTGCGGGAACGAGTTCGTGAGCGAAGACGGCACCGTGCTCTGCCCGGCATGCGGTTCGTTCCGATGCACCGCTCTCTCGGGAACAGAGATGCAAGTCGTCGACATCAGCCTCCGCGAAGGTCCGGACGGATGAGCGCCCGCGAAGAGCCTTCCGGCCGAGTGGATCTGGACATCCAACGCTTGCGGATCGGCGTGGAGGGTGCGGTGCAGGGCGTCGGTTTCCGGCCGTACGTATATCGCCTCGCTTTGGACTGCGGCCTCGCGGGCTGGGTGATGAATACGGTGAAAGGCGTCACGATCGAGATCGAGGGGAAAGGTGGAAACATCGAGAGGTTCCTTGATCTCTTCCCGCGTCATTTTCCTCCTCGCGCCGTCGTCCGCTCGTGGCGGTACCATCGACTCGAACCGTCCGGCCTGCAACGTTTCACCATCGTCGAGAGCGACGGGGAGGGGGATATCGCCGCACTGGTGCTCCCGGACATTGCGCCGTGCGACGATTGTCTTCGGGAAATCTTCGATCCTTCCGACAGGCGCTTTCTCTACCCGTTCACGAACTGTACGAATTGCGGGCCGCGTTTCACCATCATCGAAGCCCTCCCGTACGATCGCCCGAACACGTCGATGAAACGCTTCGCGATGTGTTCCCGCTGTCTCGAGGAGTATCACGACCCGGGGAATCGCCGTTTCCACGCCCAGCCGAACGCGTGCCCCCGATGCGGACCTCGCCTCACCCTGCTGGACGCCGCGGGGAATCCCATCCGACGCGACCATGACGCTTTGCTGGACGCCGCGCAAGCTTTGAAATCGGGGCAAATCATCGCGGCCAAAGGTGTGGGTGGATTTCACCTGATGGCCGATGCACGGAATGACGACGCTATCCGCCTCCTCCGGCGACGCAAGCGGCGCGAGGAAAAACCGTTCGCTTTGATGTTCCCCGACATGGTGTCCGTCGAGCGGGCTTGTCTCCTCTGCGACGAGGAAAGAGCCCTCCTCACCTCGGCGGAAGCGCCGATCGTCCTTCTCCGAAGACGCGATACTGCGGAGGCCGTCGCACACGAAGTGGCGCCGCGTAACCCGTACCTCGGAATTATGCTCCCCCCTTCCCCGCTCCATCACATCCTGCTCCGTGAAACCGGTTTCCCGGTCGTCGCGACGAGCGGCAATCTCTCCGACGAACCGATCTGCATCGATGAAAACGAAGCCCTGCAACGCCTCGCGGGGATCGCGGACATGTTCCTCGTCCACGACAGGCCGATCGTGCGGCCGGTGGACGACTCGATCGTTCTCGTCGTAGCAGGACGCCGCATGATCGTACGCCGGGCCAGGGGGTACGCACCTCTCCCGGTCGCCGGCACGCGCGGAATGGCAGGGACCGTCGCATACGGCGGGCATTTGAAGAACAGCGTCGCCCTGTCCTCAGGAAGGGATATCTTTCTCAGCCAGCACATCGGGGATCTCGATACGCTCGAAGCGAAGAGAACGTACCGCCGAGCGATCGCCGATATGCGAGCTCTTTTCGGTGTGGAACCCCGCGTCGCGGTGTGCGACGCTCACCCGGATTATGCATCCACGCAGGAAGCGGAATCGTCTGGCCTCCCTGTCGTCCGCATCCAGCACCACCATGCCCATGCATGCTCTTGCATGGCGGAACATGGCCTCAGGGGGGAAGCGCTGGCGGTCGTGTGGGACGGTACGGGGTACGGAACGGACGGGACGATCTGGGGCGGGGAGTTCCTCGTCGTGCGGGATGACGGTTTTCAGCGCTTCGCTGCATTTCGGCGTTTCCCTCTCCCGGGAGGGGAACGCGCGGTACGCGAACCGCGCCGCTCGGCCCTCGGCCTCCTCTTCGAGATGAAAGGGGAAAGTGCGTTCACCCGCGCGGATTTTCCTACGATCCGAGCTTTCAGCCGGCATGAACTCCGCATCCTGAAAACGATGCTCGAGAAACGCGTCAATACGGTGGACACGACCAGTGTCGGCAGGCTGTTCGACGCCGTGGCATCCATGGCGGGAATACGGCAGAGATGCACGTTCGATGGGCAAGCCGCTATGGAGCTGGAATGGGCAGCTGTCATCGAAACACCGACGATGGAAGAGCAGCATGGGACGGGAAAGACGATACGCATTGTCGAGGGACCTGCCGAAGCCGGTCCTGAGCACCCCTCCTTCATCGTAGACTGGGGACCGTTCGTCCTCTCCATGATAGAGGAAAGACGCCTCTCGTTCACGCCGGGAATAATCTCGCGCCGTTTCCATGATTACCTTGCCATTGTCATCGTCGAGATCGCCCGCCGCGCCGGTATCGAAAACGTCGTTCTGAGCGGCGGCTGTTTCCAGAACCGTGTTCTCCTGGGACGCTCGTTCGAACTCCTTGCCACTCACGGTTTTCGACCGTACCGGCACGAGGAAATCCCGACGAACGACGGGGGAATTTCCCTGGGCCAGGCTGTCGCCGCACGGGCGATTCTCGAGCGGAAGAGGTATCTTATTTGAGATGCCGACACGCCGCTGGGAACTGCGCCGACGTCGGCCAAAGACTCCACCCCATACCATCGGCTATCGACTATGTGCCTTGCCATCCCCGGGAAAATCGTGTCGATCGATCATTCGCGTGAGGGTGTGACGGGCACGGTGGATTTCGCCGGCACACGGAAAACCGTCAACCTGGAATGGGTCCCCGAGGCGAACGTCGGTGACTACGTCATGGTGCATGTCGGTTTTGCCCTCAGCGTGGTGGACGAACAGGAGGCGTTGGAAACTCTCGAACTGCTCCGGCACATGGAAAGCGTCGGGAGTGAACCCGGCGATCCCGAAGACACTCCATGAAGTATATCGACGAGTACAGGGACCCGGCAGTCGCCCGCGCGTTGATCGGGGAAATCCGGCGAGTGGTTCGAAACCGATGGACGCTCATGGAGATCTGCGGGGGTCAAACGCACGCGATCGTCCGATACGGAATCGACACGCTGCTCCCGGAGATGCTGACGCTCGTCCACGGCCCCGGTTGTCCGGTCTGTGTGACGTCCATCCGGATGATCGACAAGGCTTGTACCCTCGCGCGAAGAGAAGAGGTCATTTTCACCACATTCGGAGACATGATTCGCGTGCCGGGGTCGATGCAGGACTTGGCCGCGGTCAAAGCAGGCGGGGGCGACGTCCGCATCGTGTATTCCCCGCTCGACGCCGTCCGCTTGGCGGAACAAAACCCCGGATCCCATGTCGTGTTTTTCGCCGTCGGCTTCGAGACGACCGCACCCGCCAACGGGCGGGCGGTTCAATATGCGGCTGCAAAAGGTCTAAAGAATTTCAGCATCCTCTGCGCGCACGTTCTCGTCCCGCCTGCCCTCCGTTTGATCCTTTCCGCCCCCGGCAACTGCATCCAAGGCCTCCTCGCTGCGGGTCACGTGTGCACGGTAATGGGCTACGAGGAATACATCCCGATCGCCGAACGTTTCCACGTGCCGATCGTCGTGACCGGGTTCGAACCCGTGGATATCCTCCTTGGGATCCTCGAATGCGTCCGCATGCTCGAGGGGAAACGCTTCGCGGTGCACAACAGTTACACTCGGTCGGTGCGCCGAGAGGGGAATCCTGCCGCACGGCGGGTCCTCGATGAGGTATTCGAACCCTGTGACCGCGTGTGGCGCGGCATCGGGCATATCCCCGCGAGCGGGCTACGGCTCCGAAAGCGCTATGAACGTTTCGATGCGGAGCAACGCTTCGACCTCGCGGATGTGCGATCGCAAGAATCCCCGCTCTGCCGGGCAGGTGAAATCCTCCAAGGCAAGAGAAAACCGCTCGAATGCCCAGCCTTCGGAGGCGCTTGCACTCCGGACCGTCCTCTCGGCGCACCCATGGTTTCAGCCGAAGGGGCGTGCGCCGCATACTACCGCTATCGCCGTGCAGGGTAATCCGCACAGAGTACCCGCGCTTTACCATCCAACGACGATCGTACCCTTCCGACCCTGCCATGCAACCCGACGATTCCCCCTTCACTCCATCATGCCCCGTCCCGAACGACCCGTCCCATGTGATCCTCGCACACGGCGGGGGAGGGCGCATGACGCAGAAACTCCTCGAAACCCTTTTTTTCAGAGTGTTCGACAACCCCATCCTCGCAAGGCGTCACGACGGCGCCGTCCTCGAAACCGGGGCAAAACGCCTCGCTTTCACTACCGATAGTTATGTCGTCGATCCGCTGTTCTTCCCAGGCGGGGACATCGGCGAGCTTGCGGTTTACGGCACGGTTAACGACCTCGCCGTTTGCGGGGCCGAACCGCGTTGGATCTCGGCCGGTTTCATCATCGAGGAAGGGCTGCCGATGGAAGTGCTCGCTCGTGTCGCCGCATCGATGCGCCGCGCGGCCGATCGGGCGGGCGTGTCGATCGTGACGGGCGATACGAAGGTAGTCCCTCGCGGGAGAGGCGACGGCATATTCATCAATACGGCAGGTGTCGGCATTGTGCCCGAGGGGGTGGAGATTGACCCGGCTGGTGCCCGACCCGGCGATGTCGTCATCATCAACGGTCCGATCGCCGATCACGGTATCGCCATCATGGCGTTGCGCGAAGGGCTCGATTTCGAGACACCGGTCGTCAGCGACACAGCGCCTTTGCACACCCTCGCCGCGGCAGTGCTCCAGACATGCCCGACCACGAGAGTGCTACGGGACCCGACACGCGGGGGGGTTGCGAGTGCACTCAACGAAATCGCGAGAGCCTCCTCCGTCGGTATCGTCCTCGACGAAACGTCCGTTCCTGTGCGCGACGCGGTTCGAGGTGCTTGCGAAATCCTCGGCTTCGATCCCCTATACGTCGCCAACGAGGGGAAATTGATCGTCATCGCCCCCGGCGACGCAGCCGGGAAAATCGTCGAGAGGATGCGCGAACTCCCCGAAGGCAGGGAATCCTGCGCGATCGGGATGGTGACGAGCGAACATCCCGGCACGGTCGTCATGCGCACGCTGATCGGCGGCACCCGCATCGTGGATATGATGTCGGGGGAACAGCTTCCCCGAATCTGCTGACACGCCCCGACGCGCTGTACGGGATTAAAAGCGACGGAACACGGGCGTCCCCACGTCCAGGTGCTCGGAGAGCCAGCGGACGAAACCTTCCATCGTGAACCACCCCCCGATGCCGTACGGCGGGGCGGCGTATTCGATGTGGAATTCCTGCGCCGGCATGAACGAAAACCCGACGAGGTAGGCGCGCGCACCGGTCGGCGAACGGCATTCATCGAGAATCAGGGAGACGTGCCCCAAGCCGCCGCGCTCGTTTTGCACGATCATGTCGCCCGGCGCGAGATCGTGTTCGGCCACCGCCTTGCAACCGCGTTTCAACGAGAAAGAATTCGCCGAGCTGAAGGTACGCCGCAGGAAAGCGGTATATGAGAGGCCGGAACCGTGGAAACGGATTTTCTTCCCCGCGTACGTGAAAAGGGAAAGGTCGTTCAACCTGCCGCGTTCTTTGTGGTACTCCGCCCAGAAACGCATGCAGAAGTCGGCGCATTGTTCGAGATCCCTCCGGAAAAGGAGAGGCATGTCCACAACCGCGAGAACGCGGAACAAGGGCGACTCGACGGTGGTCCCATCGTACGCGCGGATAACGGGCCGGTCTTTCAACGGGAGGGCCCTCAACCATTCGCCGAACGAACCTGTATCGAGAGGCACGCGCGTCCATCCCTGCGGGGGAGCTATCTCTGAAACGCGGCGCGGGTTTCCCTGTGCGTCGAGACGCAGCGAGGAAAGCACGACGGATACCGAAACGACGAGTGTCGGGATGAGGCGATCACGCATCGAATGCCGTCTCCTGTGAGTCACAGGTCGAATGTACGAACCGCGCTGTTTGGGAACACTCTATTCCGCAACCCTGTTCGTGGGGATGCGTTGCTCTTCCAACGATCCTTCTCTACCTTTGGTCGGTCTTCTCACAACGCATATCGCCCATGGACACCGCCCTCTCTCTTCTCCCGCTGCAGATTCCCCTCGCTGCACGTCCCGAACTCGTCGATGTCCCTCTGCTCTTTCAAAAGGGCGGTATATGCCTGCTCGTCGGAGCGCTTGTCGGGTTGGAACGGGAACGTTCGCTCGCGAGGAGCGACAAATTATTCGCCGGTATTCGGACGTTCCCTCTCATCGCCTTGGCCGGCCTGCTCTCGGCTCTTCTCGGCCATATCGTTTCCCCCTGGGTCTTCGTGGCGCTCGCGACCTCGTTCTGCCTCCTCGTGGTAGTCTCCTATGTCTTCGAGGCTCGGGAAGGCTTCTTCGGGGCGACGAGCGAGATCGCAGCCGTCATCGTTTTTCTTCTCGGCGCCCTGATTTACTGGGAATACTACTCGGTCGCCATCGCCGCGAGTGTGACGGTCACACTCTTCCTCTCGCTCAAATCGCCCCTTCAGCAGTTCATCGGGAAAGTGCAGGAAGAGGATCTCTACGCCACGCTCAAGTTCGCCATCATTACAGCCATCATCCTCCCCGTCCTGCCTGACCGCACCATCGGTCCGCTCGACGTCCTGAACCCACGGCAGATCTGGTACATGGTCGTCCTGATCGCGGGGATCAGCTTTCTCGGATATATCATGGTCAAAATCCTCGGAACGGCCAAGGGGATTTCGCTGACCGGTCTTCTGGGAGGAATGGTCTCCAGCACTGCCGTCACCCTCTCCTTCTCGCAGAAGAGCAAGGAATCACCGGAGCTGGGGCGCACCTTCGCTTCCGCTGTCATCCTCGCGTGTTCGATCATGTTCCCCCGCATCCTCATCGAGATCGCGGTCGTGAACGGTGAGCTTCTCGGTTTCATCTGGCCGTTCCTCACGGTCATGACTGCGGTAGGGGTGGCGTCGAGCCTCGTCCTGTTCTTCGGGGCGAGAAAAAGCGCTGGGGAGAACATTAAGCTCAACAATCCGTTCGAACTGCTCACCGCTGTGAAGTTCGGCCTCGTCTTCGCCGCCATCCTCTTTGTCTCCAAAGCGGCCCAGACGTACTTCGGCGACAGCGGGGTTTTTCTGGCTGCCGCTCTTGCCGGGACGACCGACGTCGATGCCATCACCCTCTCTATGGCGAATCTCGCGAAATCTTCCGTTTCGCAAAGCGCGGCAGCCACAGCCATTCTTCTCGCCGTCGTCGTGAACACACTCGTCAAGGCTGGTATCGCGATCGTTCTCGGCGGTGCCTCACTGCGGAAATACACACTCCCGGGTTTCGGCGTAGTGTTCCTCGTTGGAATCCTGCTCGTCGGTTGGTTGATTTTCTCGTGACCACCCGAAGCCCTCGACAGAGAACAGAGAGAAGTACAACTTTTCCGATAGTCGGCGTAGATTGGGAAGAGTCCGCGGAATAGGTGAACAATGGCAGGATCGTCTTCATGAATATCAATTTCCAAGAAGTTCTCGAACGCGTGCAGGAAATGCGTTCGCGCATGACCCAGATACAAGAAAAGCTCGCGACGCTCGTCACGGAAGCGGAAGTTGGCGGTGGGATGGTATCCGTTCGGGCGAACGGCAAACAGGAAATACTCTCGATAAAGATCGACCCTTCGGTCGTGACGAAGGATGACGTCCCGATGCTGGAGGACCTCGTCGTATCCGGCGTCAATAAGGCGCTCGAGCGCGCACGGGCACTGGCTCAGAACGAATTCCAGCAGGCAGCCGCGGGAATCCTTCCGGATATTCCCGGCCTTGACCCTGGGGCGCTCGGCCTGAAATAGCGGGTGTCGCCATGCTTTCCACCTCTCCATCCCTCGACGCTCTCGTCGCTCGGTTTTCCCGCCTCCCAGGCATCGGGAGGAAAACGGCTCAGCGGCTCGCGCTCCACATTTTGAAGCTCGGAACGGAGGAAGTCCGTGCCATGGCCCAGGCGCTTCTCGACGTCAAGGAAAACGTCCGCGAGTGTTCGATCTGCCGCAACATCACGGAGGAGGACCCCTGCGCGATCTGCACGAGCCCCAAGCGGGAGAGGCGCCTCATCTGCGTCGTCGAGGAATCCACCGATGTCCTGGCGATCGAACGAACTAACGAGTACAAGGGCTTGTACCACGTCCTCGGCGGCCGTCTCTCCCCGCTCGAAGGCGTCGGCCCCGACGATCTCCACATTCAAAGCCTTCTCGACCGAGCCGCCCAGGGCGTCGAGGAGATCATTCTCGCCATGAACCCCAACGTGGAAGGGGAAGCGACCACCCTCTATCTCGCACGGCTCCTCAAACCGCTCGGCCTGCGCGTCACGCGTATCGCACGCGGCTTGCCGGTCGGTACGGACCTCGAGTACGCGGACAACGACACGATCAGCCGGGCCCTCGAGGGACGCATCGCTCTCTGAACGGCGATTCCCGGACACTCAAGGAAAGACATGGCATGGTATGAACAATGGTTCGCAGACGAACTGTACCTCGAGGTATACCGCCACCGCGATGAAGAAGAAGCACGAAAAGCGGTGAACCTCTTCCTCGAGGCAAGCGGTCTGCGACCCCGATCGACCGTCCTCGACCTTGCCTGCGGGACGGGACGCCATGCGTTCGAGTTCGCCCGCAGAGGTTACCGTGTCCTCGCAGTCGACCTCTCAACGACGCTGTTACGCATCGCAGGGAGAAAAACGCGACGCTACGGCGATTCCGTCGCGATCGTGAGGGCGGACATGCGGCATATCCCCTTGAAGGGAGGGACAGATGCGGCAGTTCAACTTTTCACCGCATTCGGATATTTCCCCGAGGACGGGGAGAATGCAGCTGTGATCGGGGAAGTTGCGAAGGCTCTAAAACCGGGGGGCTTTTACATGCTCGATTTTCTCCATGCTTCGCATGTCGCAGCAACACTCCAACCGCGAACTGTCCGGGAAATGCCCGGCGGATGGATCATCGAGGAAAGAAACACGGCGGGAGAACGGATCGAAAAACGGATCACGATCATCCGCCCCGAAGGGGAACGAAGGTTCATCGAATCGGTTCGCTTGTTCACACCTGCCGAGCTTCGGGCCATGTTGATCGACGCCGGCTTCCACATCCTGCACATCTTCGGTGACTATGACGGGGGCTCGTTTCACCGCAGTGCGGAACGGTGTATCTTCCTTTCACAAAGAGCATATGCATGAGAGACACAGTGCACGCACGACCATGGGCCTGAGGTAGCATCCGTGAACATCGGGGAACCCTCGTTAACGAAACGAACCGGATCCGCCGAAGAGGAAATGTCGACCCTCTTCCACCGCAATGTGGAACATCTTTTCGCGCTCCTCCTCGTCTTCCTCATCCTCGGCCCGGGGTGCGACATATTCGATACACGAAACGCAGAACCGCCGAAATCCACCGCCTCGACCTTCATCCCGCCGACCACACCCGAATTCGTTCTCGACAATCTCCGCAGTGCCGTCGCGGAAAAAAACGAGGCGAATTACATCCGCTGTCTCGCCGACACACTGAACATGGACAGGCGTTTCGAGTTCGTTCCGACCGCTTCAGCGGCCGCTCGCTACTCTTCCGTGTACGCATCCTGGTCGATTTCATCGGAAAAAACGTATTTCTCGACCCTCGTCGCGTTGACACCTCCAACCGCCACCTCTCTTCTCGACCTCTCGGGTGGGTTCACGCTGCGGACGTCCGACTCCGCCGTCTACCAGGGAACGTACATTCTCACCTTTCCCCATGGTATCGGCAGCGCACCCGAGACGGTGCAGGGGAACGTGCAATTCACCATCGCATCCGACCGCTCCTCGTTCTGGAGCATCGTCCGGTGGATCGACTCGCCTTCTGGGACCGAACCGACCTGGAGCGATCTGAAAGGGAGATTCGCGTATTGAAACCGTTCGGAAGACACGGCGATTTACCACTGGCAGAGCGGTCACCCTTGTACACCGTCGTGTTTTTCTCTATGCTTCTCGTGCAGGGATGCAACCCCTTCGCTCCGTCCATCGACACGGAGTCCCCCCATGGGTCGGAATCCATCGCAGACCAGTCGACCATCGAGGGGGTGTTCCGAACATTCCGCAATGCCTACACATTCAAGGACACGTTGATTTACGGCGGGCTGCTCGCGCACGACTTCCTTTTCACGTACCGCGATTACGATAAACTCGTGGACCAGAGCTGGGGAAGGGACGAGGAAATGCGTATCACCATGCGGCTTTTCGACAATGCGCAGAATCTCAACCTCGTGTGGAACAACACCA
>JARYLZ010000066.1 GCA_029907355.1 Bacteroidota bacterium
GCCGGTCCGAACCGGACCGCAATTATCCCGCCTTTGTGCGAATATCGCATCTCGTTTCGGTCTCGATTCCAAATCGGTCTGGGTTCCCTTGGGTGCATCGATGGACCACATTCCCTTCGCAGCGCACGGATACGAGGCCGTCACGCTGTCCACTGCCGGTTGGGATATCCCGTTTCGTTCCATCCATACGAAACACGACACCCCGGACGCTTTGGATATCTCCTCGCTCGAGCACTGTTATGCCGTCTGTCGCGAGCTGGCAGACGCAGTCGGTCTCTACGGCACGGCCGATTAGCTTCATGAAAGAAGACCCCATGATCCCTCCATGCGCATACTCCGCCCTCAGGCACGCGTCATCGGGCATGGGGCAACGCCGCCCGCCCAGGATGCGCCTTTCCCGCTGTTCTCCAATCCCCAATCCATTCTCTTCATTGCTTCGAACCCTTTCAACGAACCATACACGCTCTTGGAGGATCGTATGAACGCCCAGACCCGCATTCGCCTCGGCATTCTCGCTTGCGCCCTTGCCGCTTTCTCCTGTTCACAAGTGAGGGACTTCACCGAGTCTCTGAAAGGGCTGGCGAAATGTACCTTCAAGCTCGACAGCATTTCGGATTTCCGCTTGATGGGCATCCCCCTTTCCGGCAAGACTTCCCTCTCCGATTTCAATCTCGTCGATGCGGGCAAACTGGCGACGGCATTTGCACAAGGGACGTTCCCCGCGAGCTTCACTCTGAACGTCGCGGCCATCAACCCGAATGACGGGCGGGAGGGAAAATTCAAAACACCGGCGACGATCACCGGTTTCCCTTGGACACTGATCCTGGACAACACCACCACCATCGAAGGCGACATCGCATCTCCTGTCACATTGCCCTCGACCGGTGAACAGACGATCATTCCGCTCCGTATGGATCTCGATCTCGCCCGCTTTTTCCGGGACAAGGGGTACGAGAGCATTGTCAACCTCGCCTTGGCGCTCGGCGGCGTAAATGGTTCCCCCGCCCGCGTCACGCTGAAAGCGAGACCTCGTATCAAGACCGATTTCGGTGAAATCGCCTACCCAGGCGTCATCACGATCGTCGACAAAGAATTCCGCGCACAATAACCGCACGCGCGGCTTCATCGCCTCCTTCGTTTTCCCCTCTCGTCGGACGGAGAAGCGGAGAGGATTGGAGGGAGAAAGGACGCCGCCTCTTCCGGCCAGCGATCCACACACCTCGTAAAGGATCGCCGGCGGGGAAAGAATCCCCCTACACGTCCGTGCACCTCACCCCCTCTTTGGACGCGCGAGGGACAACGGGGAATGCAAGGGGACGACGTGCGCGATCAGGGACGCTTGAGTTCCGTCAGATTGCTCGTAAGCACCCGGCGTGCACCCACGAATGTCTTTTGATAGTAGCCGTGATCCATGGGCGAAATGATGACGCCGTAACGCGTACTTGCATGGGCGAACAGATTCTCCCCGACATAGATACCGACATGCGAGACCGGCGCCCGCCGTCTGCGCGTCTTGAAGAAAACGAGATCGCCGACCTTGATCTCTTCTTTCCGTACTTTCTGCCCCGTGCCGAACTGTTCGCTCGAGCTCCGCGGAAGGCGAACCCCGAAGGCGCGTGAGTATACCGTCCCCACGAAAGCGGAGCAATCGAGTCCGTGAACGGCACTCATCCCCCCATAGCGGTAAGGGTTTCCCAAGAGGTTTATGATCTCGCGCATCATCTCGATGCGGTTGATGGCGGGGTTCGTTTCCTCGTTTTCATCGAGGCTTTCCATCGCGCCGTCCCGGTGGACGAGTTTCTGTACGAACGCTTCTTCCGCATCGGGCTCTTCCTCGCCGAATTCCTCGTTTGCCGTGCCTTCATCGTCGAGTTCCTGCCGATCCAACCCGGCAATGTCCTTCCGAGCCCGGTTTCCCGAGGATGATCTGTTGACGATCAGCATATTCTTTTCATCCGCACCGATTTCAGGCAGGGAATTCGCCGCGGCTCCTTCCTTGAGAGCGGAGTATGCGCCAACGAGGCTTGCATTGAACAGCGCGGACACCGAACGGTGTGCGAGAGGGAGTTGATCGGGGGCGAAGGAAGTAGAGGAAGTACGAAAGCGGGGAAGAGGTTTGAGCGATGCACACCCCATGAGCATGGGGAAAACTCCGAAACACAAGAGGACGACCCGCATGATGGGTGTCGTACATGCATGCTTCATCTTGGGTTCCTTCACGTCATCTCCGGGTGAAGGAACGTCCGGAAGCGTCACCGACCGGTCATTCCTGCCGATCGAAATTCACCATGAGAGCATATGAGAACCTGATACATGCCTCGAGGGGGCATCCGTCAGATGCTCAGTGCTCCTGTGGTGAATTCATCTCAAATCGCCTGTCCCGATGATCGAATGACGTCCAAACGTTCCGTGAAAGATTCCCTTCTCTTCCGATCCGTTGGAACATTTCCCGTCCATGCATGCGCGGGATAGAAGGTGCGAACCGGAAATATCGAGAGGGCGTGAATGTGCTTCTTTTCTATTTGATCCTCCTATCGTAAGGAGAGAGATGAAGGGATGATAAGATGGTGACTCACCGACCTTCACTCGACGAAACTGGTCGGGCTTTCAATGTAGAGTCGGAAAAAGAAAGATGCAAGACCCGTCATTAGGTTTTTCAAGATTTCTCGCGTCATTGCAAATCTCTCATTTGATGAAGTTACGTTATTTGCCCATCGTTTTCTGACAGCATTCGAAGGATTCCATGAAAAAGAGAGAAGAAACGCTCGTGGCTTTACGATGTCTATCACATCGGAAAGGCTCTTCAGCGGACTTCCAAGTTCATTCGGTGGGCTCTCTTCATTGAAGAGCAACCGCTGTGTACCTATGTGTCTCTCCCGAGGAAAAACATCCCCGTCGGGATCACGGCTCCCCCTTTCGGAAATGATTTGTCGAACCATCTCCTGTCGGGATGATCGATGCCGTCTCGACCATAAGCACGACGGCTCGTTGGGGAGCACGGGTCCGATGGCTCGTCCCGCGCGGGACGACATAACCCTGCCATTTCACGAGTTCGACGGATTCTTCCTGCAAGTCGATGAAGAGATTCCCCTCGAGCACGAAAAAAAACTCGTCGTCGTCGCGGTGCGCATGCCAGTGATACTCCCCGTGAAAAATCCCGAGCCTTACGACCGAGTCGTTCACCCGACAGAGCGTCTGGTTGTACCACGGGTGTTTGCAAGCGCGAACGAGAGCGGGCACATCGACGAGAGTCGATGGGGGGAATTTCACGTCGAGGTACGTCGCATAAGGGAAGGAAGACGATTCGCTCATGTTTCGAACTTCTCGATTTTGTTATGGGAGGAGCGCCGATCCGAAGCGAGCGAGTCCCAACTTACCCTCGCGTCTTCAGCCCTTCATCGGTTTCCCGAGGGTATCGATGCGATCTTGCATCCCATTGGCGGGACATTGCCGACTTCTCGAACGAAGGTACATCGCCGACGATGAATGGAAAAGGCAGAAACACCCTTCCCATCCAACGAAACATTCTCCATCCGGCAAGACCCAAACGTTTTTCCTCGTCGAACAGGAAGGGGTTGTGCGCCTTTCCCAAGAGGCTGGGAATGACCGCTTCCCTGGATTTGACGATGTTCTTTCGCAACAAGTCAACGACCATCCCCGACTGGAAGAGCCTGTGGGATCTTCGATTTCGAGCTTTTTGCCTATCCATCCCATGTGGCGTGCCCCGTTTGATGATCGATGGTTTTGGAACACGGTCCCCTGATGATTCGACTTGACAGTCCGTAGACGGTTCCGCATATTTCAAAAAACGCATCAAGGATGAAGAATATGCGGCATACCCTTGTCGGGATCATTTTCACTCTCGCGCTCTCAATGCCCATCATGGCCCAGAAAACGGGGATCGCGAAATATGCAGGGGAATTCATGGCGACGGGGTTCGGGGGACGTGCACTTGCCCTGGGAGGCGCGTATTCGGCGGCGGCGAACGATGTCACCGCCGCATATTGGAACCCGGCAGGCTTGATGGCCATACGGTACCCCGAGATCGGCCTCATGTACGAACAGAGGTACGGCGGGTTACTGAACTACAATTACGGCGGCGTCGCATGGCCGCTCGACCCGAAATACACGATCGCCTTGTCTGTGACCCGTGTCGGCATCGACGATAACGACGACACGCGAAACGCCCTCATCGACCTGAACGGGAACGGCGTCTGGGATGAGGGAGAACGGTTGGATAACTCGAAGATCAAGAAATTCAATGTGGCGGATTGGGTCGCCTACCTGACGTATGCTTTCAACGCCCGCGAACGTCTCAACCTCGGCGTGAACATGAAGCTTGTCGCCCGCACTATGGGAGGGTCGGTGGGTGCATCGGCGTATGGCATCGGGTTCGACGTTGGTGCACAGTATGCGCTGGATGAATGGGCCACAGTCGGCGTTACCGTCCAGGACGTGACGACCACACTCATCGCCTGGTCGACGGGAACGAACGACCTCGTTTCTCCGACCGTGAAAGTCGGCGGAGCATACCGATTCGACTTCCTCGGGGGCACGATCATGCCGGCACTGGACATCGATATCATGGGTGAGAACCGCCGCACCGCCTCACTCGCCCATATCGGGCCGGTGAGCATGAACCCCCGAGCGGGGATCGAGTACCAGTTCCGCAACCTTTTCGCGATCCGCGCGGGGATGAACGACACGCAGAATTTCACGGTCGGTGCCGGTGTTCACTTACCGAAACTCTTCCTGGATTACGCGTTCGGGCAGAGCCCGCTTTCCTCGGAGTTCAAGGAACAATCTCACCGAATATCGATCCGGCTGTCGCTCGAGGAGAAGAGGTTCTTCCGGGAATCGCCGTGATGGTGAGACGGGGCATGGCCCGGCATACTTCGGCTCAGGATCTGCCTTCACATTCTCCTCTCCGCGGCGAGAGATCATGCAGGATGCCATCTCCCCTTGTACTCTCCGATGAACGGAAAAAACGAGGCGGATGGCCCATCGGACACCGGTTCCTTTACCCGTTTCTCTTCCCCCTCATCTCTGTGTCGGTCTTGTTCCCGCTCATTCTCGGCGTCGCCTTGGTATGGGGATGCGGAACCCGAAAAACGGAGAACGAGACCAGAGCAAGCGTCGACACGTCGGACATCTACGTCCTGGAAGTCATCAAGGATCGCAAGGTCAAGGATCTCCATTTCCTCCAGGACGAGGACTCGCCGCTTCTGCCGGCTGATCGTGCTGTGTTTACCGGCCTGCAATATTTCCCACCCGATAAGTCCTTCGTATTCCATACGAAACTCGAACCCACCGTGCCACCCCGGCCGGTCATGCTGGCAACGTCGAAAAACCGTCCGCGCCCCATGCTGATGGTCGGACATCTCCCGTTCACCTACAAAGGCGTCACGTACCGCCTCGAAGTTTTTGCACCGAAAGACACGACGGAAGGGAGGTACTGGTTCATCCCGTTCATGGACGAGACGAACGGCACCGAATCCTATGAAGGCGGTCGATTCATCGATATCGACGACCCGGGACCGGATAGCACGTTCCTCGATTTCAACTATGCCTACAACCCATACTGCGCATACAACCATGCGTTCGACTGCCCGATCCCACCTGCCAAGAACAGGCTCCCGATACCTGTGTATGCTGGGGAAAGAGCTTTCCGAAAAAGATGACTCAGGTGATACACGATAAAGGTCAAATATCGGAAGGATAAGATGTGGAAACGCCTCCCCTGCAGCGCGATACACGATAATGACCGAATCCAGGTTATCTGAATCGAGACACCCGCGGAAACAGCGAAATATCTTTCATTCCGCGTTTTCTTTCGCCGTTGTCATCTCTCTCCCGTTCTGTATCTGGTGCGGGTGCGGTGGGGCTCCACCGATGGACCGGGAAGGGGGAGGCGGAGCGTCTTACAGGTACCTCCCCCGCATTCCGCTTGGCCATACGACCGTCTCCACCGCTACAGGCGACATCACAGTGCGATGTCCAATGGGATGGATGGAAACGGCCGACCCCAAGAATGCCCCGACGATTCTGCTCTGGCTTGTCCGAGAGGATTACGGCGCCTCGATCGCGTTCACCGCTATGAAAATGGATCCCTCATTGTACCGCGCCGTTCGAAAAGATGGTTTGCCCGCTGTTGCCAAAGTCAGCTTAGGGTTGAAAAAAGGAAACGCTGGCGATTCCGTGAGGGTCATCCGTCAACCGGAATATTTCCGTTTGAATGGGCGGGACTTCGCGGCGTACGAATACAGTACAGGAAACGAAGGGATAATCATACGCACCGTCGTTTTCGACACGGGATCGCGATTCATGGAATGCACGGCCCTTTCAGGCGGGACGTCATCGACGAGAGATGAAACAACGACGCTTTTCGAGACGCAGCAATCGGTGCTCTCTTCCATGGTCGTCCGATGAGCGGAATGTTACACGAACGATGGATGGAGGCCGCGTTACGAGAAGCCCAACGGGCATATGACGAAGACGAGGTTCCGGTCGGTGCCGTGGTCGTTTTCCGGGAACGCATCATCGGAAAGGGTCACAACCAGACCGAACGCCTGAACGACCCGACGGCCCACGCCGAGATTCTCGCGATCACTGCCGCAGCGAACGCCCTCAACAGCAGGCGCCTCGAAGAGTGCACGCTCTACGTCACGCTCGAACCATGCCCGATGTGCGCGGGTGCCATCGTGCTCGCGCGCATCCCCATTCTCGTGTTCGGGACTTACGACCCGAAAGCGGGAGCCTGCGGCACACTATACAACATCGTCGAGGATCGACGCCTCAACCATACCGTCCATGTCATCCCCGGCGTACTCGATGACCGTTGCAGTATTTTGCTGAAGGCGTTTTTCGGCGATCTCCGGCGCATGTAAATCACACTTCGGAGGGAACCGCTTGCGCCGTTCCGCTCGCGCGGTTTGGCCGCTCTTCCCCCGAGGGGAAAGTGGATAGCAATCGCGTCGCCAGATTAGGGATTCCTGTCCCTGTCTTTTTCTCATCGGGAGAGAAAAATGCGTAGATTGTCGACATGATGTGCGTCGGAATCCATGCCCGCAGGCGATGGGTCGTGAAGCGAGAGATCCGTTGCTCTCTCCTGGGGGTCCTGTTCTTCATCCCTCTTTCCTGCACACCCGATGAAATCGAAGGGGAAGTACTCCGTGAGGAGTGGTCGGATTATGAATGCACCGCTTGGATGAGACTCACGAGCGGGGATATCGTGGATGTTCGCTTTCTTCTCGCAGCGGGTGGACGCCCAGGTTTCAGTGCGGAAGTCTTGAAAACGGAACGACTCGCGGGAAAGCGGGTCCGATGCCGACTGGGTGTAGGGCGGAAAGTCGTCCACTGTGTCGTCCTCGAGAACGGGAGGGAACGGCCCCTGCGGTTCATCGGTGGACAGTGAGAACGGCACACCGTTTCGGATGCTGTTCGCATGAATCCGCAGCTCTCTGACGAAGGGAAAAGTGCAACATGGTGAGGTTTTCCCCTCGGCGACGAAAAACGAAGGGGGACGTGAATGGGGAAAGTAAAACCGTCTTAAACGCCTGAATATCCAATAACGAACGTGAAGGTTTATGCAACGCACACTTGCAATCATCAAACCCGACGGCGTATCAGCCGGACACATCGGCAAAGTCATCGCGCATATCGAACGAGAAGGACTCCGTATCGCCGCCATGCGAATGGAACATCTGACGAAGGGTGAGGCGGAAGGTTTCTACGACGTCCACCGCGACAAGCCGTTTTTCCCCTCGCTCGTTTCTTTCATGACGGAAGGACCTTGTGTCCTCCTGGTCCTGGAAGGGGAAAACGCTATCGAACGTTGGAGAAAACTCATGGGGGCCACGGATCCCGCGAAGGCGGAGCCGGGAACGATACGGCGCGAGATGGGGACGAACATCGAACGAAACGTCGTACACGGCTCGGATGCGCCGGGAACCGCTGCTTTCGAGGTGGGGTACTTCTTCCGAGGCTGTGAAATCCATTACTAAATCGAACCGATCATTCCCGCCCTCAGCATTTTTCCCGAAGAGATTTCATGATGTCCCATGCGAAAAGATATTTCGGCACACGCCTGATCATCGGCATTTGCATTATCCTTGCAGGCATCATCCTCCTACTCGAAAACCTCGGTGTAGAATCAGGATGGTTGTTCCGCTACTGGCCGTTGGCGATCGTTGCCTGGGGCCTGGGCACTATCGTGAACACAGATCGGCCCGGCGTTCGTCTTCTGGGGGGAGTCATCCTCGTGATCGGACTCCTGGTCCTGGCGAGGAACCTGGAATGGGTTTCTTTCAGTATAGGTGATTTGTGGCCGCTCCTGCTGATCGCTGTCGGGGTGGGGATCCTCTCAAGAGGTGTCCGACCTTTCCAGCGGACGGGGACCGATACAAGCTTGGAAAACACCAGTTTCATCAAGGCGAGCGCCGTTCTTGGGGCTTTCCATCGGAGGTTCGCCTCCGATGATTTTACGGGGGGGGAGATTACGGCTGTCCTGGGCGGCGGAGAAATCGATCTCCGTGCCGCTTCCATGCGCCGGGATGAAGCGGTGCTGGACGTGTTCGTCCTCCTCGGCGGCGTCGAACTCTTCATCCCGAAGGATTGGAACGTGCGGATCACCGGGACTCCCATTCTCGGCGGGTACGAGGACAAGACTTTCCCCCCGGCCGACAAAAATGCGCCCCGGCTCATCATTCGGGGGAGCGTCATTCTCGGGGGCGTGGAAATCATGAACTGAGGGGGGAGTGAGCAGGCGTATCACGCCCACTGCCGATACGAGGATCGAGGGCGAACACCCCACACGGGAAACTCACCCGGGGCTCATTCGGGTGAACATGAACCCATAATCCTCTTCGTGCATCTCAATTGAAATCCTTTTACCCTCGGACGCGCATGCGAACGTATGATCATGTTTCAACTTCTCATTGCATGAGACGATACCTGTCCTTCCGTCGCCGAACCGATCGTCGTTCTTGGAAGGAGATCGACGGATGCTCGCCCATCCCGCTGTCTGTATCTTCAAGCCTGTTCCACCCGTATGTTAAACCAGGTCTGCCGAATACCTGTCGAAATGAGGTATGAATAGAAACATGAATCACAGAACCATCGAACAGAAAGCATACGACATGCGACACCCCCTGAATTTCCTTGCGATTCTCCTTCTCTTTTCTGCGTCCTCCTTGGCGCAGGAATACACCGTTTCCGGGACAGTGGTCGACAGCGCGAAGGGAACAGGTTTGAGCAACGCCAATGTCGTCCTGATCCGTCTCCCCGACTCCACGATGAAAGGATCGGTAACCGATGAAGTCGGGAAATTCACGGTGAAAGATCTTACCCGGGGACGTTACATTCTCCGGGTCACGTACATCGGCTACAAAACCCATACCCGCCGTTTGCAGATCACGGACAAGTCGCTTTCCCTTGGGAAAATCGCCCTTCGCGAGGACGAGGTTCGTCTGAACCCTGTCGACATCGAGGGTCAGCTCCCCGTCGCCGTCGTGAAAGGCGACACGACCGAAATGCGTGCTTCCGCATACAAGGTCAATCCCGATGCGACCGCGGAAGATCTGGTGACGAAAATGCCCGGCGTCGTCAAGCAGGACGGGCAGGTCCAGGCACAAGGAGAGACCGTCAAAGAGGTCCAGGTGGACGGCAAACGCTTTTTCAGCGGTGACCCGACAGCAGCCCTGCGGAACATCCCTGCGGAGGTCATCGACCGCATTCAGATTTTCGACCAGCAGAGCGAACAGTCGCGCTTCACCGGGTTCGACGACGGGAACACGAGCAAGACCATCAACATCATCACGCGCGGAGGCATCCGCTACGGCCAGTTCGGGAAGATTACCGCCGGCTACGGCACCGATGACGAATACAACCCCGGAGAGTACAAGGTGGGTGGGGGGCTGAACCTCTTCAACGGCGACCAGCGCCTGACGATCCTCGGCATGACGAACAACGTGAACGAGCAGAACTTCGCGATCGAAGACATCGTGGGTGCAATGGGGGGAGGCAGACCGCCCGGCGGCGGGGGTGGGGGCGTGTTCCGCACATTGGCCAACATCGCAGGCGGATCGGGTATCGCCGGCCGCATCCTCGGTGCACCGGGACGCGGGGGCTTCGGCGGGGGATTGAGCGATTTCATGGTGATGCCGAGCGGCGGCATGACGACTACCCATGCCCTCGGATTGAATTACGCCGATAAATGGTTCGAGAAAGTCGACGTTCAGGGCAGTTACTTTTTCAACTACACGGACAACAGCGCCGAGAACGACCTCTTCCGCCGGTACGTCCTCTCGTCCACCACCGACCAGACATACGATCAGCGCGAAATCAGCTCGTCCAACAACGTGAACCACCGGCTCAATCTGCGCCTCGACTGGGAAATCGACACGATGAATTCCATCTTGTTCCGTCCCCGCGTGACTGCGCAATTGAACGATGGTTCGAGCGATCTCTTCGGGCGAACCCTCTCTGCCTCCGTGCCGACGAATTCCACGTCGACGCTGCGGAACACGACGTTGAACGGGATAAACGCCTCGAGCGAAATCCTCTACCGCCATCGTTTCGAGAAACAAGGCCGGACATTTTCCATCAGCGTCCAACCCGGTTACAACAATACGACAGGGGACGCATCACTCCGCTCGGCGTACCGGACATTCGGGACGGACTCGACGCTCGAGTCCTACGACCAGCAGGCAGATCTCCGGAAAGACGGGTGGTCGCTCGCCGGCGAAGTCGGATACACGGAACCTCTCGCCGACCGCATTCTCCTCCAGTTTCGGTACAACGGTTCACGGAACTGGGACGAATCGTATAAGCACACGTACAACCGTTCCCCACTCGGGTCCTATGACCTTCTCGACACCGCGCTGTCGAACACGTATGAGAACAGCTATCTCAGCCAGAGTATGGGGGCGGATTTCCAGTACCGTACGGACAGCATCAACGCGACCGTCGGCGTTTCGTACCAGTGGTCCACGCTCGAAGGGACACAGGTATTCCCGTACGCTTCGGACATCAGCCACTCGTTCCGCAACGTACTCCCCAACGCACGGTTCCGCTGGCGCATCACACGGGAGAAGGATTTGATGGGGTTCTACCGCGCGAGGACGAACCCGCCGAGCATCAGCCAACTGCAGGATGTCATCGATAATTCGAACCCTCTCCAGCTGAGCACGGGCAATCCGGCGTTGAAACAGGATTACCAGCATTTCCTGATGCTGCGGTTCCACTCCGCCGACTTCATGCGCGGGACGTATTTCTTCCTCACGTTCAGCGGTTCGTACACGTTCAACTCCATCCAGACCAGTACGTACTATGCAGAGCGCGACACGCTCATCGCCGGCATCCCGCTCGTCCGTGGTGCGCAGTTGACACGACCGGAAAATATCGACGGCGCGTATTCGGTCCGCGGCCTCATAACATACGGACTCCCCGTTTCCTGGCTCATGTCGACGGTCAACGTGACGGCATTCGCCAACCTGTCCCGCTCCCCCGGCTTGATCAACGGCGAGAAGAACGAGGCGACGTCGCCCTCGGCAGGACTCACCCTCGTTCTCGCCAGCAACATCAGCCCGGCGGTGGATTTCTCCGTTTCCTCTCTCACCATCTACACGACGACGAAGAACACGCTCCGTGAGAACATGAACACGGAGTATTGGACGCAGAATACGAGCCTACGGTTGAACTGGATCTTCTGGAAAGGGTTCTTCGTCAACACGGAAGTCAACCACCAACTCACTTCCGGTTTGTCGGCGGGGTACGAACGGAACGTCGTTCTATGGAACGCCGGTATCGGGAAGAAATTCCTCAAGAACGACGCCGGCGAGGTCCGCCTGACGCTCTATGATCTGCTCAACCAGAACACGAATACGCAGCGCACGAACACGGAGTTCTACATCCAGGACTCCCGTTCCAACACGCTTCGCCGTTATGCTCTCCTGACGTTCTCCTACACGCTGAGGAATATTTCGCTCCGCTGACGGCACGGGAGCCCGGAGGAAATGAATCCCACCTCGCTCATCAGGTGGGATTTTTTTTCATCGGCGCGAAAATGCTTCCAGGAGAAGTTCGTTTGCCGCATCGAACAACGAGGGGATATCGAGCGAATCGAAGGAAAAGGGCCCGCTTTTCCCCTGCCATATGTTCGGGACCGCGAGCATGCGGGCAAGCCGGAGTAATCCCGATGCGTTCGTCCAGAGGAGGACGGCCATGTGAAAAGCGGGAATATCACCGCGGAAGAGACCGCGTTCTATCCCTTCCTGAAGTACGGCCGTGATGACCGCCCAGATCTCGGATGAATGCCGGTAAACGGCATCCAGGACGCGGTCGGAGATCGACGAGCGGATGATGGGGTAACTCGTCTCGTTGAGCAGTTTGAAGTAATGCGGGTACCGTTCGGCGAATATGCGGTACGTTGCGGCAATTCTCCGTACGTTTTCGTCGGGAGAAGCACCCTCGCGGACCGCGGCAGCGATTTCCGCATGAAGAACCGTGAGCGCGCGATCGACGAGCGTCATATAGATTTCCTCTTTCGAGGGGAAGTAGGCATACACCGTTCCCTTGGCGAGTTCGGCCTCGGCGGCGATTTCTTCCACGGTAGCGCTTAAACCCGCCGCGAAGAATACCCGCTCGGCTGCATCGAGAATGGAATCGCGGCGCCGTTCCCGTTCCCGGTCTCTCCTCTCACGGACGCTCATTGGGACCTCCTGATGTATCGGGGGGAGGGGATTCCCTTCGTTGAAGGATTATCTTCCGAATTTCTCGCAGCCCGTCGATACGTTCCTGGATCGGGTTCGCACCGTCGAAACCGTAGAGAACAGCGAGGCGCAGTTCTTCTTCGGCTTCCTCGATACGGCCGAAGAGGGCGAGCGTCAAGGCGAGGTTCGCATGCGCAATCGGGTGGGCCGGGGCGATACGGAGAGCGCATTCGAGGGATTTCTTGGCACCGCTGAGATCGGAGAGACGAAGGGCGGCCGCACCGAGGTTCACGAGAATATCAGCGTTGTCGGGGTCGCATGCATGGGCACGCTCGAACGCCTCTCGTGCCTCGCCTTCTTTCCCCATTTTCCGGCATACGATCCCGACATCGTTCCAAACGGCTGCTGCGTGCGCATCGAGATCGAGGGCGCGTCGCAGCGCATCGAGCGCCCGATCGTAACGCCCCATTTCCACGTAGGCGTCCGCGAGCCGCCGAAGGACCACGAGCGCTTCCGCCGCACTGCATTCCGCCGCCGCTTGTTCGAGAAGCATGGCAGCGGATTCGAAATCGCCGCGCTGGTAAGCTTCCACACCTCGTCTGCCCGACGCAGAATCGATGGAGGGATCGTTTCCCATAATGGAAAAAGATACGAAGACTCGCTCCAGGGTGCGATACCCCCCCTTTCATTGTCTTTGCCTCCCCCCCAGGGTATATTTCTTCACGGCACGAAGGGGGACAGCGCCGGCATGGAACGGGACCGATGAGCGACTTCATCCATTTGCATAACCATACACACTACTCCATCCTCGACGGTGCGTGCACGGTCGAAGATCTCGTGAAGGCCGCAGCGGAAGCCGGGATGCCTGCCGTAGCCCTTACCGACCACGGTGTGATGTTCGGGGCGGTCGAATTCTACCAGGCGGCGAAAAAGCGGGGAATCAAGCCGATCATCGGGAACGAATTGTACATGGTCACACGCGGATCCCGCCGGGACCGTACGACGGAGGATACCCACCCCGAAGGGAAGCGCCACGGTTACAACCACATCGTGCTCCTCGCGAAAAACCTTACCGGCTACAGGAACTTGATCCGGCTCACGACGCTCGGGCATACCGAGGGGTTCTATTACAAGCCCCGCATCGATTTCGAATTACTCGAGAAATACCACGAAGGGTTGATCGCGCTGACGGCGTGCGCCGGCGGAGTCGTCTCCTCGTACCTCTGCGCGGGTGACCGGGACGGCGCGCGAGCCATCGCTGCCCGATTGAAGAACATCTTCGGCGACGACCTGTACCTCGAGATCCAAGACCATGGCATCGACAGGGAGGTTCTCCTCCTCGAAGAAATGCCCAAGCTGGCCCGTGAACTCGGCATACGTCTCGTTGCGACCAACGATTGCCATTACATCCACCCCTCGCACGCTGTCGCACACAACGTCTTTCTCCACATCGCGGACGGGCGGGCAGCCGAAGACGTCATGGCGCTCCGCTACGGGACCGACCAGATCTACTTCAAGTCGAGCGAGGAAATGGTGAAGTTGTTCGCCCGTTTCCCGCAGGCGGTTGAGTCGACACTCGAAATCGCGGAGAAGTGCACCCTCGAGATTCCCTTGGGAAAATCCCATATGCCGGAATACCCCATCCCGGTGGAGGCACCGATCCATGACATCGACGGCTACCTGCGTTTCATCGCCGAGACCGGCCTGAGGGAACGAATCGAAAACCCGACGAGCGAATACACGGAACAACTCGATTACGAGCTGGGCGTCATTCGAGACATGGGGTACTCCGGGTATTTCCTCATCGTGCACGATTTCATCAGTGCTGCCCGGCGAAAGGGGATCCGTGTCGGCCCAGGCCGCGGTTCCGCTGCGGGGAGTCTCGTAGCATACGCCCTTCGGATCACGGACATCGACCCGATCCGGTACAATCTCCTCTTCGAGCGGTTCCTCAACCCGGACCGCATTTCGATGCCGGACATCGACGTCGACTTCCAGGACGACAGACGCGAGGAGGTCATCGCGTACGTGCGCGAGAAGTACGGGGCGTCTTCCGTTTCCCAGATCGTGACGTTCAACAAGCTCAGCGCACGGGCGGTTCTCAAGGATGTGGGGAGAGTCCTCGGGATCCCCCTCGGCAACATCGAGTCGATCACCAAACACATCCCCGTCCGGACGGGAAAAGTCTCCCCCCTGAAGTACGCTCTCGGACTCGAGGAAGATCGCGAGAAGAGGTTTCATGCCGTCCCGGAACTCGCGTGGGTCGCATCGAGTACGGATCCCGCCATCCGACGCCTCGTCGAGTTCTCGTGCGTACTCGAAGGTCTGATCCGCGGTGTCGGGATGCACGCGGCGGGTGTGGTCATCGCCCCCGGCGACACGATGGATTACGTGCCGCTCTACAAGACGCCTTCCACTGGGCTGATGACCATGTACAATATGGAGATGCTCGAGGCGGCCGGTCTGCTCAAGATGGATTTCCTCGGTTTGATCACCCTGACCGTCATCGACCGGACGGTGCAAATGATCAAGGAACACCGGGGAATCGAGGTCGACATCGACCGGATCCCGCTCGATGACGACAAGACGTACGAGATGATCGGCGAGGGACACACGGTCGGCGTTTTCCAGTTCGAGTCCCCTCAGATGCGCGAGTACCTCCGGAAACTCAAACCGCGATCGATCGAAGACCTCGCCGCCATGAATGCCCTGTACCGGCCGGGTCCGATGCAGTTCATCGACGAGTTCATCGACCGAAAATACGGCCGTAAGGAGATCACGTACCTCCACCCGTTGA
Source organism: Bacteroidota bacterium (assembly GCA_029907355.1). Lineage (GTDB taxonomy): Bacteria > Bacteroidota > Ignavibacteria > SZUA-365 > SZUA-365 > JARYLZ01. The sequence continues at coordinate 15,508 of JARYLZ010000066.1, forward strand.
TGGAACCCGTCCTGCGTTCCACTTACGGGATCATCATCTACCAGGAACAGGTGATGCGCCTCGCGCACGTGATCGCAGGTTTCTCGCTGGCACAGTCCGATTTCCTGCGCCGTGCTATGTCGAAGAAAAAAGGCTCCGCGATGGGGCGACAAAGGGAGCTTTTCATCGAGGGAGCAAAGAACCGGGGGATCGACGGGCGCATCGCCTCGGAAATCTTCGACATGATCTATCGTTTCGCGGACTATGGGTTCAACAAATCCCACGCGGTCGCCTATTCCCTCCTCGCCTATCAGACGGCTTACCTGAAGGCGAATTTCACGCCGGAGTACATGGCCGCGCTGATGACATCCGAAATGGCCAAGACCGATAAAGTAGCCTTTCTCATCGAGGAATGCCGGAAACTGGGGATCCCCGTGTTGCGGCCGGATATCAACGAGAGCGGCCCGGACTTCACCGTGACGCCGGCCGGCATCCGTTTCGGGCTGGCGGCGATCAAGAATGTCGGCGTCGGTGCTGTCGAAGCCATTGTGCAGGCACGGAAGGAGGGGGGGGCCTTCACGTCGCTCTTCGATTTCTGCTCCCGAGTAGAGAGCAGGTTGGTGAACAAGAAAACGCTCGAGAGCCTCGTCATGGCGGGAGCGATGGACTCGCTGGGCGGAACGCGGGCACGACTGTCTGCGGGGATCGAAACCGCCCTTGCCTACGGCCAGCAGGTACAGCAACGCCGGGAAATCGGCCAAGCGAGTCTCTTCGACGATGTGCCATCCAAAAAGTCCATCGTTATGGTCCCCCCCCTGCCGCCCGCCCAGGAGTGGACGC
>JARYLZ010000067.1 GCA_029907355.1 Bacteroidota bacterium
GGCGATAGATGTCCGGGTGCCACCGACGAAGCTGTTCGAAATACCATGAGCGGCGGAGCAGTTCCTTGTCGATCACGACCACATCGGGCCGAAGCCTTTCCACGAGCTGATAGTAATACGAAGCGGAGACCCAGTAATCCCATTGGTATGACAGGATGATCGCATTCGGTTCGAGAGAAGCGAACATGTTGCGGGAGTAATCCTCGACGAGGTGGTTCCCGCGCTGGGAAACCGACGGGAAGTTCGCCCCGAGCAAAACCCCCAGTGCTATCGCGCCCGCTATGAGAGGGATAGCCCGACGTTTACGGGAGACCGCGTACACGGCCCCGAGACCGAACGCCGCCCAGACACCCGACGTCATGTACGCGAGCAGGAAATACGATTCGATATCATAGATGCTGTAATTGACCGCATATGCGACGCAACCGAGGAAGAGGAGCGCGAGGAAGGTCCCGACGAGACGCTCCCGGCGGAAAACCGCAACGGCCCCCGCAGCGCAGAGCGCCGCTCCGACCCAGCCGAACTCTGCAGGGTACGTGGAGAGGAACCAGGAGAGCTGTTTCCCGGCGGCTTTCAACCCCTCGAACATCCAGACTTGGTATTGTCTCCCGGTGATATGCCAGAGGAACCGCTCGAACGTCGTCGGGTTCCCCCAATTCAAAACCGGTGAAGCCGCCGCACGCAGGGGAAGGTAGAAGTACGGGAGAAGCCCGACCGCGAAAAAAGGGGCAGCCCGCCCGACACCCTTCCATGCCGGCGCGCCGAACCCATGCACACGGAAGTATACGATCGCGAATGCGGGCAGCAGCAGGAGCGTCGTCATGTGGTTTGAAAAGGAAAGTCCCAGGACGAGCGCCGCCGCGGATAAAAATCGCCGACGCATCGTATCGCCGGCTGAAGGGTCGAGGGTCGCCCGGACAAAGAAGAGGATCGCCGCAGTAACGAGGGGCAGGTGCAGAGCGTACACTTCGACGGAGAGGGCGGTTTTCCAAAATGTCTCCGAGAAAGCGATGAAGAGGGCGCCGAAAGCAGCGAGGGCGATACGAACGTCCTCCGGGAGAGGCACCGGATTACCCTTCGCCCCCACTCCGCTTGATTTTTTCCCTTTCTCTCTACGAGAGGGTTTCCGCCGAAACAGGCCGAGAAGGAAATGGATCAGATAGACGTGGAGCACGACCGCTGAGGCGGCGAGAACGGCCGCGAACACGTTCAAGCGAACGATGCCGTCACCGAGGGGGAGATATGCCCAGATGCCGGCGAGAACGGTGAAGAGAGGGTACCCCGTCGGGTGCGCGATGCCGAAGGTATGCGCGACGGCCGCAAGTTCCCCCGCGTCGATGAAACCGACCGAGGGCGCGAGCGTGAACAGGTATACAGCGAGCGCCGCCGCCCCCGCAGCGGACGATGCAATGCGAAGCCGGACGCGCCGAACCGTCCGCTCCGCCGTTTCTCTTCCGATGCTTTTGGCCGTTGCCATGCACGGGCCCTCGATGTGACGCGGCGACGGGGTCTTCAGGGCGATGCGGGTGCCCGACTCGGGACGATGGGCACGAACAAGGGTAGGAACGGCATAGCCGCATCCAGCCCGTTTCTTCGCCGCTCTCCGCTCATGCCTTCGTGTTCCCCGCGTCCGGTCGTTCCGTGATGGAGAGGAAGAAATCCTCGAGCGAGCGCCTCGGCGCAAAAGAACTGACGGCGATTCCCTCACGGACGAGAGCCGCATTGACGGCTGCGAGGCGTTCTTCGGGGATCGTGCACGAGATGTGGTCGTCGGCGTCCCTTACTTCGCCGACACCCGGCAGGGTGCGGAGGATCCCGATCGCCGTCCCGCGGGGCTCCGCATGGATACGGACCGTCAGGCGCTCCTTGTTGAGGAGGGCGTTGACCTCGCCCTGGGCGACCATCTCGCCGCGGTGCAGGATGCACATCCGTGTCGCGACCATCTCGATCTCGTAGAGGAGATGGGAAGAGAGGAAGATCGTTTTCCCCTGGTCCCGATTGAGGGTCCGGATGAGATCGCGCACTTCTTTCATGCCCTGGGGGTCCAGACCGCTCGTCGGTTCGTCGAGAATGATGAGTTCCGGCGACGTCAGAAGCGCTTGCGCGATGCCGAGGCGTTGTTTCATGCCGTGGGAAAAGGACTTGACGCGGTCACTCGCACGGTCTGCAAGGCCGACGATCTCGAGGACCTCGCCGATGCGTCGCTTGTCCTCGACGCCGTAAAGCGCCTGCACGATCTCGAGGTTTTTCCGGGCGCTGAGATACGAGTAGAAATCGGGTTTCTCGACGAGCCCGCCGACGCGCGCATAGACGGACCGGTCCGACCGGATGTCATGCCCGAACAACTCGACGTACCCGGCTGAGGGGCGGATCAGCGAGAGGATCATCCGGATGGTCGTGCTCTTCCCCGCCCCATTCGGCCCGAGAAATCCGAAGACATCGCCACGCAGCACTTCCAAGTTCAACCGGTCGACGGCCGCACGCCTCCCGAACCGTTTCGTCAGGTTTTCCGTCCGGATCACGATATCGGGATCGTTCATGGCTTCTCGCTCATTGGTAAGGGAAAACCGGTCCAAGGCAGGCTCATGCTTCCTTATACCCTTTTTCCAGGACCATGAAACCGTTCTTGACGACCATCGTGAGGTGGTTGACACCGAAATGGTAGAAAATGTGTTCGTAGGAAGGGACATCGAACACGAGCAGGTCGGCTTTTTTCCCCACCTCGATGCTTCCCACGCGGTCCGAGCGGTCGAGAGCGGCGGCTGCGTTCAGCGTGAGAGCGACGACGACTTCCTCGAGCGACATGCGCATCTGCATTGCGGCCAGGCTCCCCATGAGCTGAATGTTCTCGCTCATGCAGCTGCCGGGGTTCATGTCGGTCGCGAGCGCGACGGGCACGCCGGCATCCAGGATGCGCCGTGCGTCCGGCATCGGTTGGTTCAGGAACAGGGAAACGCCGGGGAGGAGGACGGCGACGGTCCCGCTCTCCCGGAGGCGCGCGAGGCTTTCCGGGCCGGCATGATCGAGATGGTCGGCCGAGAGCGCGGAGAATTCCGCTGCGAGTTCCGCGCCGCCTCCCGCCGTGAACTGGTCCGCGTGCACGCGGGTCCGCAACCCGTGCCGGACCGCGGCGGCGAGGATTTCCCTCCCCTCTTCCATCGTGAACGCACCCCGCTCCACGAAGACATCGCAGGATTCGGCGAGCTTCCTGCGGGCGACTTCCGGGATCATGCGTTCCGTCACGAGGGCGACGTAGTCTCCCCGCCGGTCGCGGTATTCCGGTGGGACGACGTGGGCCCCGAGAAAGGTGGGCACGACATCCACGACGTGAAGTTCCCTCAATTCCGCCACGACTTCCAGCAGTTTGATTTCGTTCTCCTCGTCGAGGCCGTAGCCGGACTTGATCTCGATGGTCGTGGTCCCGAAGCCCAGGCAGGAATCGAGGCGTTCGAGCGCCCCCTCGACCAGATCGGGGCGCGGGGCAGCGCGCGTCGCACGGACCGTTTCCGCAATGCCCCCGCCCGACGCGGCGATCTCCTCGTAGGTCGCGCCCGCAATCCGCCGTGCGAATTCCTTCTCTCGCCCGCCGGCGAACACGAGGTGCGTGTGACAGTCCACGAAACCGGGAAGCACCGTGCGACCCGAGGCGTCGACGACCCGCTCGGCGTCGCCGATGTCCACCCCTTCTGCGGGTCCGACATACGCGATGAGCCCTCTCGACACACCCACTGCCCCGTGGGGGATGATACGCAGGTCGCGCATCGCGGCTCCCGCCTTGGCGCGCGCGCCGTCGGCCGCGACAGTCACGACCTGTTCCGCGCCGTGGATGAGGAGATCGAATCGTTTCATGGTCCGATCGCGATGTGGAGCTCGCGAAGCTGTTCCGCCGAGACTTCCGAGGGGGCACCGTCCATGAGGGAGAGCGCGGAATTCGTCTTGGGAAAGGCGATGACGTCGCGGATGGAAGGCGTCCCGGCGAGAATGGCGACGATCCGGTCGAGCCCGAGCGCGATGCCCCCGTGCGGCGGGGCGCCGTAGCGGAAAGCTTCGATGAGGAACCCGAATTTCCCGCGGATTTCCTCCTCGCTCAACCCCAGGACGCGGAAGACTTTTCTCTGGAGTTCCGCGTCATGGATGCGGATGCTCCCGCTGCCGATTTCGTTGCCGTTCCAGACGAGGTCGTAACAATCCGCACGGACGGCGCCAGGGTCTTTGTCGAGCATGGGCACATCCGACGGGTAAAGCCCCGTAAAGGGGTGATGCTCGGCGACCCATCGGCCCGACTCCTCGTCGTACTGGAACAGAGGGAAGTCCACGACCCAGAGGAGGCGATGCGCCGATGTATCGATCAGACCGCGTTCGCGTCCGAGTTCGAGGCGGAGAGTCCCGAGGGCCGTAAGCGCTTTCCGCCGTTCCGGCGAAGCGGCGAGGAGAAGGAGATCGCCCGCGGCCGCGTCGAGCTCGCGTGCCGCGGCGTTCAATCGCCCTTCCTCGAGAAATTTCGCCGCAGGGGAATGGAGTCCGCCGTCTTCGACCTTGACCCAGACGAGTCCGCCGAGTCCGAGGGCTTTCGCCCGATCGTTCAAGGCATCCAGCTGTTTTCGACTGAGACCCGCCCCTCCCCGCACGTTCATTCCCGTGACGATTCCCCCCGCTTCGACAGCCGCAGCGAAGATGGTGAAGGCGGTTCCCCGCATGATATCCGTCAGGGTGTGGAGTTCCATGCCGAAACGTGTGTCCGGCTTGTCCGTGCCGTACCGTTCGAGCGCCGCATCGTAGTGCATGCGCTCGAACGGCAAGGTGACGGAAACGCCGAGAATACCCGCGAGGAGTCGCTCCACGAGGCCTTCCACAACCGCGAACACGTCTTCCCTCGTGACGAAAGCCATCTCGAGATCGATCTGCGTGAATTCCGGCTGGCGGTCGGCGCGGAGGTCCTCGTCGCGGAAACACTTGACGACCTGGACGTACCGGTCGAAGCCGGCGACCATGAGCAGCTGCTTGTAGGTCTGCGGCGATTGGGGAAGGGCGTAGAATTTCCCCGGATGCACGCGGCTGGGGACCAGGTAGTCGCGAGCGCCTTCCGGCGTGCTCTTCATCAGGACCGGCGTCTCGATCTCGACGAAACCGAGTCCGTCGAAGTAGCGGTGGATAACCTGGTAGACCTTGTGGCGGAGCAGGAGGTTCCTCATGAGAACCGGTCTGCGGAGATCGAGGTAGCGGTATTTCAACCGAAGGTCCTCGTTGGCGTCCACATCGTCGCGAATCTCGAAGGGCGGCACCTCGGAGCGATTGAGGATTTCGAATCGGTCGGCGAGTATCTCGATGTCACCTGTGCTCAGGCGGGGGTTTTCGCTCCCCGCGGGCCGTTTCCGGACGACACCCGTGACGGATACGACGAACTCCGGTCGGAGTTCTTTCGCCGCCGCGCAGGCTTCCGGGGCGTGGTGCGGCTCGAAAACCACCTGCGTGACGCCGTAACGGTCGCGCAGGTCGATGAAGATCATCCCGCCGAGATCTCTCCTCCCGTGAACCCACCCGTTGAGCGTGGCGGTCGTCCCGGTGTGTTCCCGGCGCAGTTCCCCGCATGTGTGTGTTCGTTTCGTCAATGAAATCCCCCTGCGGTTAATCTCCCCCGTCCGGGATGTTCGGCACGCCGGACCGAAGGTTCAATGGGTGAAGTACTGCTTGTACTCGAATGGGTGCGGCATGGTCGCGATGGCGTGCACTTCCTTCCTCTTCACGTCGATCCACTGGCGGATCAGCGACTCGGGGAACACGTCTCCCCGACGGAGGAACTCGTGGTCCGTTTCCAGCGCATCGAGTGCCTCGGCGAGGTTGCGCGGCAGGAATGTCAGCCCGCTCTGTTCGGCGAGATCGCCGTCCATGGGCCCGAACCCCGCTTCCTCGGGGTCGATGCGGTTGACGATGCCGTCGATGCCCGCCATGAGCATGGCGGCGAGCATGAGGTGGGGATTCGCCGTCGCATCGGGGGGACGGTATTCGAGCCGCGTCTCCTCGGGGTTCGAGATATAGCGCGGGATGCGGACGCAGGAAATGCGGTTCGCCATGCCGAAGGTGATGGAAACCGGCGCCTCGAAACCGGGTACCAGCCGTTTGTACGAGTTCGTGGAAGGGTTCGTGAACGCGGCGAGTGCGCGCGCGTGCCGGAGCAAACCGCCGATGTAGAACCGTCCGGTGTCGCTGAACGAGGCATACCGGCCGGGTTCGTGGAAGATGTTCACGCCCCCGCGCTTCAGGAACTGGTGTACGTGGAGGCCGCTTCCGGCCTGCTGGTACAGAGGCTTGGGCATGAACGTGATGTGAAGACCGTGCTTGACCGCCTGGCTGAAGAGGATGTACTTGGTCGTCACGATGTTGTCCGCGGTGCGCAAGAGCGGGTCGAAGAAAAGCTCGATCTCCTGCTGGCCGCGTTCCCCGACCTCGTGATGGTGGTATTTGACGGGGATGCCGACCTGCTTGAGCAGGAAGCACGACTCGTCACGGAGGTCGTCGTAGAGATCGAACGGGCTGCATGCGTGGTAGGCATTGTGCGCGAATTCTTCCATGTGCTGCACGCGGTAATAGGACGCCGATGTCCGCGTATCGTACTCCACCTTCGAGAAGATGTAATACTCGAACTCGGGACCCCAGCACGAGGTATCCGCGATTCCGAGCTCCGAGAGGAGGCGTTCCGCACGCATCGCGATCCAGCGGACATCCTGCGGGAAACGCGACCGCGCGGCATCCGTCAGATGAATATCGGTGTAGAACGAAAGCGTCGGCCGCTCCCGGAACAAATCGATCTGGGCCGTGTCGAGATCCGGTTTGATGATCATGTCACTGCTCTGCACGCGCGCGAAACCGTAACTCGAACCGTCAAAACCGATTCCCTCCCCCATCAACCGCCCGAGCGTGTCCTCCTGCAAGGGGACGGTGATGTGGTGGAGACGACCGACGAGGTCGAGGGTCTTCAGATCGATGAATTCAACCGCGTGTTCCGAGATCAGCCAGGAGATGTCGTCGAGAGAAGCCACGATGTACTCCGATGTTGGGGGGATGATGTGTTCGAAAGACGGAGTGAAGCCTCGCGTAGATATACAGGCAATCTATCGTTCCAAGATAGGAAACTCCAAACCTCATTGGAAGCGTCACACGGTGCGAGAAGGCCGCTTCCCAGAAGGAAAATGCGATTACGGTAGCGCAATCACCGCTCAACGACGACTCCGCGGGGCAACAGAGGAACCGCCGTGCGGACGGTGCGGAAATTGCGCCATTGACATTGCACGTCCCCTGCCTATACATTGATTACGAATTCGTTCATAGGGACAACCATGCCGAAGAAAAAGACACCCCGTAAAAACGAAGACGACTCCCAACCCGAGGAAAAAATACCGGACGTTCTCCCCTTCATTCCCCTGCGCGACGTCGTCATCTTTCCCCACATGCTATTCCCCATCCTCGTGGGGCGTGAATCGTCCGTCGCGGCGGTCACGGAAGCGGTCGCAGGCGAGAAGCTCCTCTTCGTGGCGACGCAGAAAAACCCGCTGACCGAGGAACCCATCGAAGACGACGTTTACCTGAACGGGACCGTCGTACGCATTCTCCAGGTGCTCAAGCTCCCCAACGGGTTGATGAAGGTTCTCGTGGACGGGTTGGCGACAGCCAAGATTTTCGCACTCGAGAAGAAGGAAAACGGCTGCCCGATGGCGAGCTTGTGGCCGATCAGGCCGCAGCCCGAGACGACGACGCGTACCCAGGCGTTGACCCGCCATATCGATGCCACCTTCGCGGAGTACGTCAAGCTGCACCGGAGCATCCCGGACGAAACCCTCAACGCATACGAAAACCTGAATGACCCGCAACGGAAACTGTACTACGCCGCTTCCGTCGCCCTCCTCAACGTCGAGACGAAGCAATCCCTGCTGGAGTCTCCCACGCTCAACGAACAGCTCTACCAGCTCGCACGCATCCTGCGCAAGGAGATCGAACTCCTGAAAATGGAGCGGGAAATCGACGAGGAAGTGCAGTCTTCCATCCAGAAGACCCAGCGGAAGTACATCATCCAAGAGCAGATCCGGATGCTCCGCAACGAACTCCAAAAAGAAGATGCGGCGCAAGAGGACGGTACGAACGACACGAACCAGCGTACCGACGGCGAAGACGTGAGGGACGATGAGCCCACGGAAGAATACGTGCGCCTCCTCAGCCGTTTCCGGATGATCAAGCGTCTGATGACGCGTGAAGCGAGCGAGAAAGCAAAGGAGGAATTCCGCAAACTGCGGCGCATGTCCCCCCTGTCCCCCGAAGCGACGGTCTCCTTCAACTACCTGGACTGGCTTCTCGCCATGCCGTGGAGAACGTACACGCAGGATAACTACTCGATCCGGCATGCCCGGTGGGTTCTCGACCATGACCATTATGGCCTGGAGAAGACGAAGGAGCGCATTCTCGAGCATATCGCCGTGATCAACATGGTGGGCAATGTCCGGGGGCAGATTCTCTGTTTCGTCGGGCCACCGGGCGTCGGGAAGACCTCACTGGGCAGATCCATTGCGCGCGCACTGAACCGTTCCTTCGCACGCATCTCCCTGGGGGGGATCCATGACGAAGCCGAAATCCGGGGTCACCGGCGGACCTACATCGGTTCGCGCCCCGGGAAAATCATCCAAGCCATTCGGAAAGCGGGCAGTTCCAACCCCGTCCTCCTCCTGGACGAGATCGACAAGCTGAGCGAGGATTTCCAGGGAGACCCCGCTTCCGCTCTCCTGGAGGTTCTGGACCCCGAACAGAACCATGCGTTCAGCGACCATTACCTCGAGGTCGATTTCGACCTGTCGCGTGTCTTTTTCATCACGACCGCGAACGTTCGCTACAACATCCCGCCCCCTCTGCAGGACCGCATGGAGATCATCGAGCTTCCGGGATATCTCGAACACGAGAAAGTCGAGATCGCGAAGCGTCACCTCATCCCCAAGCAGCTCGAGCTCCACGGCCTCAAACCCATGAAAGTCCGATTCAAGAGAAGCGCCATCACGAAGATCATCCGGGAATACACTCTCGAAGCGGGCGTTCGGAACCTCGAGCGGGAAATCGCCTCCGTGTGCCGGAAGATCTCGAAACGGGAAGTCGAGAGCCGCAGCGATGCGGAAGACTTGCGTCGGGTATTGGAATTGATCGATGCCGATTGGGTCCCGCCGCCGGATGACGACGTGGACAGCAACGGGAAATACCCACGGCTGGGGGAGGACGAGAACGCCTTCTCCCCCGGCTTGCAGAACGAGTCGGACAGGGAAACACGCGACGGGGGCATGACGGAACGATCGACCGAGAGAGAAGATCTCGAGAGCCTCGAAAAACTCCTCGATGATGATCATATATGGGACATCCTCACGGATCCGGAGCCGATACCCATGGTGATCGAGCCGAACGCGGAGGACGGCATGGGCGATGCCCCGAAAACCAGGCGGAACAGCCGTCATGCCGAACGGGCAAAAGAAAAAGCGAAACCGGAGAAACGCCCCCCGATCTGGGTCACGCCGGATGACATCCGGACCTTTCTCGGCATCCCGCGCCAGCGGGGGAAGCACGAATTGAAGGATAAAATCGGTTCCGTCATCGGACTCGCGTGGACCAGCGTCGGTGGCGATATCCTGCACGTGGATGTGACGATCATGCCCGGCATGGACAAATTCGTCCTCACCGGCCAACTCGGCGAAGTGATGAAAGAGTCGGCGCATGCCGCCTTGAGTTTCCTCCGTTCCCATGCGGAATCGCTGGGTCTCCCGATGGATTTCGCGGAGAAAAAGGACATCCACATCCACATGCCGGAAGGCGCCATTCCCAAGGACGGCCCGTCGGCAGGACTCGCCATGGCCCTCGCGATCCTCTCGGCCGCGCGGAAGAGTCCGGCCCGCTCAGACGTCGCCATGACGGGAGAGATCACGCTCCACGGCGACGTGCTGCCTATCGGGGGCCTCACCGAGAAACTCCTCGCCGCACGCCGGTACAACATCCGCACCGTTATCATTCCGAAGGCGAACGAGACCGATTTGGACGAGGTGCCGGTACCGGTCCGGAAAGGCCTGCACATCATCCCGGTGGAGCATATTTCCGAAGCGATCCCGTACGTCTTCGAGCGCAAACAGCATAAGCGCTGCGTTGCATCGTGACCGGAGGGGCGGCAACGGCGCACACGGTGCAATCCCTCCTCCGCTCCGCCGTGGAATTCCTTTCCCGGAGGGGCGTCGGCGAGTCGCGCCGTTCGGCCGAGATCCTCCTCGCCGCCGCCCTCGGCGTGCGGCGCATCGATCTCTACTTGCGCTTCGACCAGCCCCTTACGGAAGAAGAGATCGAGCGCTACCGAGCAATGATCCGCAGGCGCCTCGCCGGCGAACCGGTCCAATACATAGTCGGAGAAACGGAATTCTTCGGGCTCCGATTCCGCGTGACACCCTCCGTTTTGATCCCCCGACCCGAAACGGAACACCTCGCGGAAGCGGCACTCGACGCCATCAAGGCGCGCCCCGACGCTCGTGTCCTCGATATCGGAACGGGCAGCGGCGCTCTGGCCGTCGTCATCGCCGTCCACGCCCCCCGCACCCGTGTCACGGCGATCGACATCGACGAGGAGGTCCTCGCCGTCGCACGGAGCAATGCCCGTCTTCACGGCGTCGATCCGCGAATCGATTTCCGCGTGTGCGACATCCTCGCCGGCTCCTGTCCTCTTCAGGGGGAACGGTTCGATCTCATCGTCTCGAACCCGCCTTACATCCCCCTCGCGGAAACAGGGGAACTCCAGGTGGAAATTCGGTCCTACGAGCCACCCGCGTCGTACACGGACGGGGCCGACGGCCTGACCTTCTACCCCGTCATCGCACGGTTCGCCCGATCCACTCTCACCGCAGGCGGACGTCTCCTCGTCGAAATCGGTGCCGGGCAAGGAGAGGAGGTCCGGCGCATCTTCCACTCGACCGGCATGCTCCCGGATTTCTCCGCCAAGGATCTCGCAGGTATCGAGAGGGTCATCGGGGCGATCCCCGCAGAGGAGGGTGCGCGCGCCGCCGCATGAACGCACGGACCGCCCTCTTCCTCCCCTCCCCTGCTTGCCCCACCCGGGAGGCGGGCGCTTTCCGGCCTTGCCGGGTTTCGCTATTTTGACGCGAGACAGTCCGAAACGCACACACCTCACCGGAACCACCATGCGGCCTACGGCTTCTCTCGAGGACATCTACCGCGTCATCTACACCGAGCATCACGACCCCTATACGGTCCTCGGCATCCATCCCATTCTCTGGAGGAAGAAGCCTGCCGTTGTCGTGCGCGCATTCCTCCCCCGCTCCGAGGAGGCATGGGTCCTGCGTGAAAGCGAGACGGGTTCTCCGCTCGAGTTCCCGATGACGCGCGTGCACGAGGACGGGTTCTTCGAATGCCTCTTCCGCGGGGAAGAACGGGTGTTCCGTTACCGCCTGCGGACACGCGAGTACGACGGTTCGATCCGCGAATTCTTCGATCCCTATGCCTTCCTCCCGCAACTCACGGAATTCGATCTGTACCTCTTCGGCGAGGGGAACCATTACAAGATCTATCGAAAACTCGGAGCGCGGATGCTCGTGATCGATGGCATCGAAGGGACGGAATTCTCGGTCTGGGCGCCGAACGCCCGGAGCGTGAGCGTCATCGGGACTTTCAATGATTGGGACCGGCGCCTTCACGCCATGCGCGTTCTCGGATCGTCGGGCGTCTGGGAAATCTTCATCCCCGGCCTGGGGGAAAATGAATTGTACAAGTTCGAGATCAAGACGCGGGACGGGCATATCCTCGACAAGACAGATCCTTTCGCCTCGTACATGGAGGTCCGTCCCCGCACCGCTTCCATCACGTGGCGGAGCAAGCACACGTGGAGCGACCACGAGTGGATGCAATCCCGCGCGTCGACCGACCCTTTCCCCCGTCCGATCTCGGTCTACGAGGTCCATCTCGGCTCGTGGAAAAAACCGACGGGGGAGGAAGGCGGTGCGCCCTCCTACCGTGCCATTGCGGATGACCTCGCCGCCTACGTCCAGGATCTCGGCTACACGCACGTGGAGCTCCTCCCCATCATGGAGCATCCCTTCGACGGCTCGTGGGGGTACCAGGTCACCGGCTACTACGCCCCGACGAGCCGTTACGGGACACCAGACGATTTCCGTGCGTTCGTCGACCACATGCACCGCTGCGGCATCGGCGTCATTCTCGACTGGGTCCCGGCGCATTTCCCGAAGGACTCCCACGCCCTGGCTCGTTTCGACGGAACGGCGCTGTACGAGCACCTCGACCCGCGGGAAGGCGAACACAAGGACTGGGGGACGTTCATCTTCAACTACGGGCGGAACGAGGTGCGGAATTTCCTCATCGCCAACGCGCTGTACTGGTTGGACGAATTCCACATCGACGGGCTCCGGATCGACGCCGTCGCGTCCATGCTGTACCGCGATTACTCGAGGAAGGAAGGCGAGTGGATCCCCAACCGATACGGTGGTCGTGAGAACCTCGAGGCGATCGATTTCATCCGACAGCTCACGTGGGCAGTGCATGCCAACCACCCCGGGGCGCTTCTCATCGCGGAAGAATCCACAGCCTTTCCGGGCGTCACCCACCCGCCGGACAACAACGGACTGGGTTTCGATTTGAAGTGGAACATGGGGTGGATGCACGACATGTTCGACTATTTCCGCAAGGAACCCATCTTCCGATCCCACCACCACAACAACCTGACGTTCAGCCTCCTCTACGCATTCACCGAACGATTCCTCCTGCCCGTTTCCCACGACGAGGTCGTACACGGGAAGCAATCGCTCATCAGCAAGATGCCCGGCGACTACTGGCAGAAATTCGCCAACACGAGGCTTTTCCTCGGTTACATGTTCGCACACCCCGGCAAGAAGCTCCTGTTCATGGGGCAGGAATTCGGGCAGTGGAACGAGTGGAACCACGAAGGCGAACTGGACTGGGAGCTCCTCTCCTTCGACGCCCATCGCCAGCTCCGCGAGTGGGTCCGTGACCTGAATCGCACGTACCGTGCGGAACGCGCTCTGCACGAAGTGGATGCCTCCTGGGAGGGGTTCCAGTGGATCGATTTGAACGACAGCGCGAGGAGCCTCCTCTCGTTCGAACGCATCGCACACGGCGGCGACGAGCGGATCATCGTGCTCTGCAATTTCACGCCGGTCGTGCATGAGCACTATCGGCTCGGGGTGCCGGAAGCCGGCGTCTACCGCGAGCTGCTCAACAGCGACGCAGAATGCTATGGCGGGAGCGGTGTGGGGAATCTCGGTCGGGTGACCTCGGAGGAAATCCCCTGGCACGATCGCCCGCATTCCGTCGTGCTCCGCGTACCGCCGCTCGCCGTCCTGATGCTGAAACGCGAAGGGTAAACCGCTCGGAAGCGGCTGGTCTATCGGAACGGCCGACCCGGCGAAGGGGACGAAACGTCAGCGCGCCGTGTCTGCGTCGTAGAACAGTTCGTCCTGTGGAGCACCTCCCCGGACGAGGAGCATAGCGGTTCCGGCGGGAACGGTGACCTCCCCCCCTTGCGCAATGCCGATGCCGTCCACCGATACCCGCTCGCCGTCCGCGAGAATACGCCATTCCCCTGGCGGGATCGTGAAATGTGCCGGGTTCTCCGTATTCGCGTTGACGAGAACGGCAAGGTCTTCGGGGTCTCCCTCACCGTTTTCGATCAGGAAACCGCTCGCCACGGGCACATCGGGTTTCAGGAAACGATAGCGGGAGGGGTCGGCGTGACGGATCTGCCGGAAGCGCCTTCGGACAGCGAGGAGCCCGCGGACGTATTCCCGGAGGTTTTCGTTCGCATCCTGGTAGCCGTAATCGATCCAGTTGGTCTCGTCGTCTTTCTCGTAGCTGTTCCCGTCGAGAATCCCTGCGACGACGTGGCGATCCCTCCGAGGGGCGATCACCTTGCTCCTCCCGAACTCGTCCCCCTGCTGGATCATGATCGGGCCTTGGCTGACCAGGAGGAGGAAGAACGCCATGCGGGCACGCGCAAGGGCGCATCCGTCGAGGGCGGCATGGCGGTTCGGGTCGCTCACGGGTTCGTGTTCCCGCGCTTGGCCGCAGGCGATGCGGATGAAATCCCCCAGCGTGTAACCGTCATGCGCCGCGAGGTAATTGAGGGAATGGGCGGCGTCGAGCAGGGGGCCCCCGAAAGGCTCGGTGGAGCCGAGCATCCACAGCCCGAATGCTTCGGGCGGGTTCCATCCCCACGTGCCGAACGCGTACCCCGGCGACTGAACGGGGTGGACACCCTTGACGCCGTTGCGAAAAATGTCGTTCCACGAAGCGATTCCCAGTGTGGAAAAGCGGCGCATGTCGTGGGAACCCCCACCCCACGGCTCCGCGATGAGGATGACGTCCGGAAACTCCTCCCGGGCCTTCTCCGCGATCTGCCGGAACGTCTCCTGGTCGATGAGGGCAGCGAGATCGAAGCGGAAGCCGTCCACGTGGTACTCGCGCATCCAATGGAGCACACTATCGATGATGAGACGCCGGGTCATCGGCCGCTCGGTGTGAAGGTCGTTGCCGCAGCCGCTCGCATTCGTCCACTGCCCACGGAGGTCGGAGCGGTAGTAGGAGAACCGATCGATGTACTTGAGGGGTTGCCTATCGTACTGGGATGTATGGTTGTAGACGACATCGAGGATGACGGCGATGCCCGCAGCATGCAAGGCGCGCACCATGGCTTTGAATTCCGTCACCTGGCGCGCTCCCGTGTCGTTCCAACCGCCGGGTACAAGGGAGGAACCCGTGCAGTACGTCGGTTCGGGCGCGAAGTAGTACGAGGGCATGTACCCCCAGTGGTTCCGCTCGTAGGGGTTCCACGTGTTGAACAAGCCGCCCACGACGCGCTGGTAGGGCGGCTCGATCGAAGCGAAATGTTGACACGGCATCAGTTCCACGGCGTTGACGCCCAGGGAACGGAACGAGTCCACGCCCCCTCGCACACCCTGCGCCGCCAGGCCGAGATATGTCCCCGCCCGCGCCGGGTCCACGCCGCTCGACGGGTGCGCCGTGGCATCCCGCACGTGCACCTCGTAGACGACGAGGTCGCGAAGCGGGATGCACACCCGCCGGTCATCGCCCCAGTCGAAAGGCGGGATGTGCGTGGGGAGGAGGGTGCGTCCCTCGTGGATGAAATCATTTCGCGTCACGACCGCGAGACTATAGGGATCGGCGATCCGCAGCCGGGGGTCGAACATTTCCCCCTCGCCGTGGGGCCCGTCCACGCTATAGGCGTAGTACCGGTCCGCTTCGTCGATGGGCATCGCGACTTCCCAGACACCGTCCGTGTCGCGCTCGAGAACGAACGCCGTCCCCTCGAGATCATCCAGCGAACGGTAGAGGAACAACCGGACGGCGGAAGCACGCGGTGCGAAGAGGCGGAACGTGTATCGTCCGCGTTCCGGGATGCATCCGAGCGGCTTGTCGGAATAGAACTCGTTCAGCACCCCGTCCGGGATGAGTGGAGCACTCCCGACCCCGCGGACGACGACGGTGTGCGAACGCGTGAGCGGAACAGGCTCCGTCCGGAGGAGGAGAGTGTGCCCGCTTGGCGTCGAATCGAGCACTTTCAGCGGAGGGCTGAAGGTCACGGTTTTCGCATCGAACGCGTCCGCAGGGCCGTCGAACGTCACGACCACCGTGTCGCGCGAGGAAATCGTCGCTGATAGAATGTGCATGTCTTCCTGTCCCTCCGGCGGTCATCCGACGTTCCACGATACGAACGCGAAGATACGAAACGCGCCGCGACCTCCGCCTACTTGCCCGAATGAATGCACGCATGTATGTTCCCCCTCGAGTATGGACCTTCTCGCCGACCATATCACGCACTATCGTCGAGACGCAGAGGAGTTCGATTATTTCGAGGAGCCCTCGCCTCTCAACCGCGATGCATCCCGCCGCATCCGACAGGCGGTGATGCGGGAAGCCCGCCTTCCGAATTCCGGCCTTGTGCTCGACGCGGGTTCCGGAAACGGCTGGCTGACCGAGGCGCTGCACGGGACGGAATGCCTCGTCGTTTCCGTCGATCTCGGCCTCCGGAATCTGGAACGGATCCGGCGAGAGCGTCCCGATGCGCTGTGCGTCTGCGCGGACCTCTACCGCCTGCCGTTCCGCAACGCTTCGTTCGACCGTGTGGTCTGCTCCGAAGTACTCGAACACGCGAACGACCCCGAAGCCGTCGTTGCCGCCTGCGCGGCCGTCCTGAAACCCGGCGGGCGCCTGACGGTCAGCACTCCGTACCG
>JARYLZ010000068.1 GCA_029907355.1 Bacteroidota bacterium
CGCGTCCTCCTCAACCTCATCGACAACGCCGTCAAGTACAACGTGGAAGGGGGCGATGTGATGTTGTCGCTCACCGCCTCGGAGGGATTCGCGTGCATCCGGGTGCGCGACACCGGTATCGGCATCGCCCCCGAAGCGCTGCCACGCATCTTCGAACGTTTCTACCGCGTCGACCGCCAACACGAAAAAAGCATGAGCGGGACCGGACTCGGGCTCTCCATCGTCCAATGGATCGTAGAAACACACGGCGGTGACATCACGGCGGAAAGTAAATCGGGTGAAGGCAGCCTGTTCACCATCCGATTGCCCCTCGAAGCCCCCGAGACTGCATGACGCAGGAACGGGGGGCGCAATCCCCCTGTCCTGAGAGAGAGAGACCGCGCCTCTCGTCGGCGCGCTGCATCCTTTCAAAAAATTAATGCGGGCGTAAGCGCACCGTAAGGTCCATATAATAGTTTGCCGTTCGACAAAGGGCGCTGATCACGACGGAAAGCGAAAAATCGGATCGTTGGAATATACATCGAGATCCCGGCCATGGGCACACAACAAATGCTCCTCATCGTCCTCGGCGTGATCATCGTCGGTATCGCCATCGTCGTGGGCACCATTCCGAGCTTCCTCAAGGGGATGGAATCATCCAATCGCGACGCGATCACGCAGGATTGCCTGAAAATTGCTGCGGCAGCGCAGGGCTATTACCGACGACCCCGCCTGTTCCGCGGCGGCGGGAACAGCTTCGAGAACATCACCATCCGGGACTGCGGCATGACGATGAATGCCGAAGGAAATGGCGAAAACGCCAATGGGACCTACTCGGTGGACGGCTCCGCAGGCGATATATGCATCGTGACCGGCCGATCGAAATCGGAAGAAGGCGGTACGGTTACCGTCATCGTCCGTGTCGGTGCCATCGAGCCCCCGACATTCAGCGGCTGGTGATGAAAGTCGTTCATGAAGCCGATTCACACGGCATGGACAGCGTTTGTCCGCTGCCATCGATGGGTATCGGAAACACGTCATCGTGACCGGCTGAAGGTAGTCCACGGAATCGCGCCTTCAGCGTTATAAGAAAGGAAACAGAAGCAATGTCGAATCCATCCGCTCTCGATTTCCATCGAACGGGTAGGCGGAGGATGTAGGATAAGGAGGATAACATTTCAGCAGAGATGCTATCGGGGGCCATTTCCTTTCTCATGGAAGTATCGCGAAGCCCTCAAACCCGGCGATGAAAACCTTACAGATGTTTAATGTGCCGTTCAGGCCGCTGAAAGAAACCCCCTATAACTTGTTGTTCGAAATTTAGACGAAAGGCAGGGTTCGACCATCTGAACCACATCATCATCCTCAACTTTTCTCCGGAGGTTTTTCATGGGTACTCAACAGCTTCTTCTCATCGTCCTCGGCGTCATCATCGTCGGTATCGCCGTGGTTGTCGGGATCAACATTTTCGGGACGAATGCCGATAACGCGAACAAGGATGCCGTGACCCAGGATTGCCTGCGCCTTGCGGCCGCCGCACAGGGTTTTTACAGGAAACCTGCCTTGTTGGGTGGCGGCGGCAACAGCTTCAACGGCTGCACGCTCGAAGACCTCGGTATGGCTGCCGACGGCACGAATATCAACGGCACCTACACCGTTACGCCGAATGACCAGGAATGCACGATCGTCGGGACTTCCGCAACCGTTTCCGGTGCGACAGTGACCGTCACAGTCAGACCCGATGGAATGGACGATCCGGTATTCGCAGGCTGGTAAGATTTTTAAAACTCAACGTTTCACATGTAACCGCCATCCCTTCGGAGGGCGGTTTTTTTATTTCAACGCCTTAACATTTTAACCCTATGTCAGGCAAAGAACTTCAAAAACATGAAAACTTTACACGTGGGGTCGGCGTTCTTTGGACACCGTAATGTAAAAATCGCATAAATTTTTGTACTCCAGATGAAATAAAGGGACTGGCTCGATATTTGGACTCTCGAGAGGTCGGCGGAAATGCATCGAATCAAAAATCGGTAAGGCACCATGGCGGATTATCGTTTCACCGGGGTAGTACCATCAGGGAAAACGATCCAGGGGAATGTCACTGCGGCGAACGCGGCGGAAGCCCGAAGTAAAATCGCCGAAATGGCGCGGGGAAAGCCGTTTCGCGTTCAGAAATTGGAAAAACGCGTCACTTTTCTCTATAAGGTTCAAAAAGGCAACGAAAAACCGATAACGGGAGAACAGAAAGCCTTTTCGAAGGCCGAGGTGGTCAGCGGTCTTCAAGCGATGGGTTTCCGCGTCATCTATGTAAGGAAAAAACTCCGCGAAGCGAAAGGGAAGCCCCCTACAACCGACCTCATTACCTTCGTCCGCTTGAGTGCGGAACTGCTTCGGGAGAAACTCCCGTTCAACGAGGTCTTGAACCTCCTCGCGAACGATATCGACAACCGCGTGTTGAAAGAAACGCTCCGGGACATCAACACGGATCTCCGTCAGGGGAAGGAGACCGAGAAGGTCTTCGCCAAGTACGAGCACGTCTTCGGTCGTTTCACGGCGAAGATGCTGGGTCTCGCCTCGAAGAGCGGGGCGATGGCCGAGATGTACGATTCCACGGCGAAATTCCTCGAGCGCAACATGGAGTTCAAGAAGAGCATGAAAAGCGCCATGCTCATGCCGATGATCACCCTCGTGCTCTTGATCCTCGCGGTGATTTTCTACGTCGCATACATTTTCCCCGAAACGGCGCGGATGTTCCTCAAGTACGGAATCGAACTCCCACCCATGACAGCGACGACCCTGCAGATCAGCGATTGGCTCGTCGCGAACATCGTGTGGATCATTCTCTTTTTCGTCGCGGTCGGCGCCGGCGTCGTCACGCTGTTCACGAACCCGAAGGGGCGCTTATGGGTGGATAAAACGATGCTGCAGATACCGGTGATGGGTCCCCTGATCCACAAGACCCTCATCGAGGTCTTCTCCCGCGTGTTCTACTCCCTCTACAGCGGTTCGGGCGAAAATATCGACGTCATCCGGACAGCGGCCGAAGCGACGGGCAACCGGTATTTCGAGAGCCAGATCAAGACCATCACGATTCCCATGATGCTCCAGCACGGGAAGGGGTTGCACGAGTCGCTCGAGGCGTCGGGCGTCTTCACGCGCACGGCGCTTTCGCGCTACCACGCTGGGGCGGAGACGGGAATGGTGAAGGAGACGGCGCTCCAGCTCGCCAACTTCTACGAGCGCGAGACGACGTACCGCCTGAAGTCCGTCGTCGACTTTATGCAATTGTGGGTGGCGCTCATCATCATGGTCGTTATGACGGCGATCACGATCGTTTCCTCCGAGGTCTCGATCATCAAACCGAAAATGCCGGGTGGGATGGGGAATGTCGGACCGATGATTCTCTTCCTGCCGACATCGATCAATGCACGAGCACTGATTGGGAAACTGCGCAGATGGATCTCCCGTCGACCGGAACCGGCAAGCTGATCGACAAGGTCGGGTTCGCTCTTCTCCATAAAGGCATTGTCGACTCCGACCTGATCAGCCGTGCCGTCGCGATCAAGGAACGCGAGGCGGGCAACGGCCAGCGGAGCCTTGCCCAGATTCTCGTCCAGGAATTCAAGGTCGACCACGACGCCGTTTTCAGCGAAGTCGCGAAGGTTTACGCCTTCAAGGAGCTCCGTCTCGAGGACGGTCTCATCGACGACCGGCGGTCGGCTTTCATCCGGCAATTGATCGAGGGTCTCACCCCCCAACAGCGCCAGTACCTCGTCGAGGCGAAGGCGCTCCCATGGAAATGGGACGAGCACTCCCCCGAGAAGCTCCTCATTCTCGCCGCCGACCCGACGCACAAGTATATCCCGCGCATCGCGTACTATTTCCGCGCCCGGAAGTACGAGGTGTATTTCGTCCGCCTCACCGGACTCCAGCCGTTCCTGGAAACGTTCCTGCGCTCCGAGAACGTGTTCCTCGAGAGCCTGAAGAACATCGAGACCGAACTCCACGACACGGATTTCGAGTCCGGGATCGACGAAGCCGCACTCGACCAAGAGATCAACAAGAGCATGCTGGTGAACTTCTTCGAGGGATGCCTCGTGGAAGCCGTCCGCCAGGGTGCCAGCGACATACACATCTTCCCCTCCGGCCCACGGAGCACGGATTTCCATTTCCGCATCGACGGCCGCCTCCGTCTCTGGAACCGGATCGAGGGAAGCAGGCCGGAAGCCGTCTTGGCCGTGGTCAAGGACCGGAGCCGGGGTGTGGACCGCTTCGAGCGCGATGCTCCGCAGGACGGGTTCATCCAGCGGGAGATCGACAACACGATCATCCGTTTCCGCGTATCGTGCCTGCCCATCGTCGGGACGGAGTTCACGATGAAATACGAAAGCATCGTGATCCGTGTGCTCGACAGCAGGAAGGTGATCACCGACATCCGGAAAATCGGGTTCCAGGAAAAGGCGTTCGAGTGGTTCAACAAGGCGATCCGAAAACCCCAGGGCATGGTCATCCTGACTGGGCCGACGGGAAGCGGGAAGAGCACGACCCTCGTGGCCGCCCTCTACGCCGTCATCACGCCGCAGTTGAACATCCTGACGGTGGAAGACCCGGTCGAGTATGTCATCCAGGGGGCGCGCCAGATCAAGATCGGTCCGAAGACGGATTTCGAAGGCGCCATCCGTGCGATCCTCCGTCACGACCCCGACATCGTGATGGTGGGGGAGATGCGCGACAAGACGACGGCCGACATCGCGATCAAGCTCGCGAACACCGGGCACTTGACCTTCTCGACCCTCCACACGAACGACGCGCCCAGCGCAGTGACCCGCTTGTACAAAATGGGGATCGAACCGTTCCTCATCGCGTACGCGATCAACCTCGTCGTCGCCCAGCGGCTTGTCCGGCGCCTGTGCCCGAAGTGCAAACGGAAAGTGGAACATCTCGACGTCGCGGAAGCGCTCAGCGTCGGATTCACGGAGGAGGAAATCGCGACGACGACGTTCTACGAGCCTCTCGGGTGCCCTTCCTGCCTCAACGGGTTCCGCGGTCGTATCGCCATCCATGAGGCGTTGTACTTCTCGCCTGCGATCCGCAAGGCGATTTTCGAAGCAGGCGACGATATCAACGAGGATCTCATCCGCAACATCGCGATCTCGGAAGGCATGCTCACCCTCCGCGCGTCCGCACGGGAACGTGTCAAAGAAGGCGTCACGTGCATCTCCGAGGTGATCGCCGCTACAATGGCCGACGAATAGCCTTTCCTCACCGGCTCAACGCATACCCCGTCGCTACTTGTAAAGACGACACGACCCATTGAAGTTTTTGCATCCCAATGGGCTGTTCATGGAGGTGCAAAGAACTATTCCTATGAAAAACAATATGATGGCTGTGGGCACGAATTTGGTCTAATTCTTGGTCTTATCAGGGAGACATGCATGCCCCTTCACGCACTTGGAGACGGGGTAAAACGAAAACTCGAAAAAACGGAGATGGGTTTGAGCGAGATGAATCGTGTAGAAGAGATCACGGTCCCCTGTGGTGAAAGGGGAACCGCTCAGGGAAACGGGGGCGGCTCTCTCGACGCGTCGCTGGTTCGGAACGCGTACGCCGTGATGCAGTACATCGCGAAAGACATACCGCATCACCTTTTCGGCGTCGAGAAACAGGAATGGATCGCGCGCAAGCTCGAGGCGCAGGACGAGCGGGCATTGCAGATTCTCCGGCTCTTCTACGAGGCGATCCTTCGCCGCATGCGCGCTCTCGAAGCATCGGACATCGATCTCGGGAGCCATGGGACGCTCGGCAAGATCTGGTTCCGCGTCCACGGCGACAAGAAACCGCAGACCGATCTTCCCGATCTCCCTCCGCCATTGAGCGACGTCCTGATCCTCGGGCTTCTGACGCCGCGCCAGCGGGCGCATCTCTGCGAAAACCGGAGCCTGGATTTCTCGTACCACGCCCAGGTGAACGGCGAAAACCACCGGTACCGCGGCACAGCGTACTTCGATCTCGACGCACCTGCGATGAACATGCGCGCGATCAACGCGCATGTTCGTCCCTATGAGAGTTACGGCTTTCACATCAACGTGACGCGGATCCTCAACCTCCAGCATACCAAGGAGGGCCTGATTCTCGTGACGGGGATCACGGGGTCCGGAAAGAGCACGACGCTGGACGCCATTATCGACGCGAACAACGCGGCCGTGCACGCGCACATCATCATCATCGGTGCGCCGATCGAGTACGTGCACACGCCGAAACGGTCGGTGATCCGCCATCGCGAGATCGGGGCGGACGTCAACTCCTTCAAGGAAGGGACCGTCCAGGCTCTTCGCCAGGATCCGGACATCGTGGTGATCGGTGAGATGCGCGACCCCGAGACGATCATGGCGGCGCTCGAGATCACGGATTCCGGTCACAAAGTCTTCTCGACCCTCCATACCTCATCCGCCATCGAGAGTATCGACCGCATCATCGCGGAGGTACCGCCGATCGAGCAGGACCGCGTCCGCAACAGGCTGGCGGATGTCCTGCGGTGCGTGATCTCCCAGAAACTCGTCCCCACGCTGGACGGGAAACGGGTGCTCGCCACGGAGATCCTCGTCATGACGCCGTCGGTTCGCTCGGCCATCAAGAACGGGAATACCGGCGAAATCTACCAAATGATCAACGAAGGGTGCACCCTCGGGATGCACACCATGGAGCAGGACTTGAAACGTCTCGTCGCCCAGCGCGCCATCAGCGTGGACGAGGCGATGAACCACGCGAACAACAAGAAACGCATGCAACAGCTCTTGAACATGAAATAACGGCGCGGAGGCGACCACATGAAGACAGAACACGTCTCGGGCAAAGTGTGCATCGGTCTCTCGGTCGAGGGGGACTTGCTGCGTCTCGCCGCCGTCCAACGCGTGGGGAAGAGCTTGCGCGTCCTCGACCTCGCCTCGACTGCGGTTCCCGTGCTCCACCGCGTTCCCCAGGAGGCGGGCGAGGCGACGGGGACGAACCCTTTCGAGAAAATCGATTTGAGCGAAACCGAGGAAGTCGACTACACGGGGATCAAAGATTTCCTCGCCGCCCATTACATCCCCGGCGCCTCGCTTGCCGTGGGGTTCGGCGATCACAAAATCCGAACGTTCCTCGTCCCCTGCGACCCGAAGGACAGTCCGACGAAAATCCTCGACAAGATCCTCTCGGAAGTCCAGCATGCGTTGAACGTCGAGCTCGGACGGGACCGCGTCTCATACGAACGCATCGGTAAATCGACGGTTCTCTCCTGCGTCAGAGTCGAGAACTGCCCTCTGCTCGAGGTTTTCGCCATGCCGCTCGGGACGGCGCGCCGTGGGGCCCGGATCGATTTCGTGACCGCCAACGACGTCGCGCTGGTCAACCTCGTCCGCGTTCATTTCCGTTCCCGTGACAACACGATCGTACATGTCGTGCACGTCGGCAAGGAAGAGACGCGCCTGTACATTCTCCGGGGGCATGATCTCGTCTACATCGCGCCGCCCGTTCAGCAGGGGGCCAACGACAGGGATTACGTGACGATGTTGAACAACCGCCTGGAGCTCGCGGCCGAAAACGCCGGATACCCCAACGCGGACGTCGTCGTCCTGTCTGGTTTCGCGGAAGAAATCGGGCTGAAAGAGGAAATCCTCGCGAACCACCCGAACGTCGTCTTCCACTCGCTCTCGCGCCTCCGCATTTCTCACGGCTCCAACGAGGCGTTGGCGAAAGAAATCCACCACTACCCCATCCCGTTGTCCATCGCCTGGGAGAAACTGGAACCGAAGAATCCGCATTTCTACCACATCAATCTCCTTCCCCACCGCATCCGGGAAGAGCAGAAACGGTTGAAGCTCGCTTGGCACGGCTATCTGCTTCTCCTCCTCCTCTTCGCCGCGACGGTCGGGTTGACATTGCTCGGCCTGCAAAAACAGGAGGAGATCAACACGCTCGCAGAACAGCTCGCCTACGACCGCAAGCAGGTGGAGGAACAGCGGGAAATCGTGCAGATGATCACCGATCTGGAAAACAGGTCGGCAGCGCTCGTCGCCGCGACGAATACGCTCGACACGCTCCTGATGAATGCGGAGAAATACTCGGAAACGCTCGATACCCTGGCACTCGCTGCGGGAAGACTTCAGAACCTGTGGGTCAACGAAATGAAGCCGGACCAGGACGGTTCCATCGCCATCACCGGGTTCTCGCTGACGCGCCCCAGTGTGCCCTCTTTCTCCGACGCCGTCGGCAAGACGAACATGCGCGAGATTTCCGTCCAGCAGATCGGATCGCGGAAAGTGTACCGCTTCGACGTCGCCCTAACGGTCCCCGACATGTACCCCTCGAGCGGTTCTCACGCGGCTGCCTGGCACGATACGATCCGGGCGACACTCGGTGACGTCACCGTCCGTTTCGGGACGGCGGATGCCGACAAGAAAGTGAAGGTCGGCGCCAAGGAGAAAAAGAAAGGGAAAAAGGGGAACAACACCGCGAAAGGAGATACGTGATGCCCTACGCCGTCCGAAACTCCATCGTCCTCGCCGTTCTGCTCATCCTCTTCTCGGGGGCAGGCGGAGCGTACATCTACCTCCATCAAGAGAAGAAAATCGAACAGATCAAGAAAGAACGAGCGGCCCTCCAGGAGGAATTGGGAGATGTGCGGGATCTCTACAACCGCCTCGCGAACGTCCAACGGCGCGTCCAGACGCTGACCGAAGCATGGAGACAACGCCCGAAGGATATCCCGCGCATGGAGTCGGCGAGCGCAACCAACGCATACCTCAACCGCATTCTCGCATTCTGCCCCGAGCTGGACCTCAACGTGCTGACCCAGGAGAAGGTGGAACAGGACGGTTGCGGATACGTCCGCTACCACCTCTCGGGTCAAGGACCTTTCTTCAGCCTTGCCCGGCTCATTCAATACATCGAGCACGGTCCCAAGCTGATGAAGCTCTCCAACGTGGACATCCGCGAGGTGCACACGCTCGACAAGGAGAAGGGGACGATCCTCCACACGGTCCAGTTCGACGCGGACCTGCTCGCGTATTACACCGAGCAGGCGCCGTTCGCCGACAGCTCCTCGGCGAAACCGGTGGAGGAGGTGACGTTCAAACCCATCGTGTACAACCCGTTCCTCTCCCTCGTGAATCCCGAAATCCCACCGAACGTCTACGATCTCCCGGACGTCGAGAAATCGACTCTGCTCGCGGTGATGAAAGGGCGTGCGTTCATCAACGATCAGCACAACCAGTTGGTGATGCTGACGGAAGGGGATGAAGTCTACCTCGGGTATGTCAGCAAGATCATGCCCGAGCGCCGGCAGGTTCTCTTCCTCCTCAACAAGGGCGGGATCGTCGAGCGGTACATCCTCACGCTCCGATTCCAGACCAACATGCCGATTCCGAAAAACAAGTGAGGCACCCATGATGAGAGCCGCAACGTTCCCTCTGCTCATCCTCACCCTCCTCGTCGGGACGGCGCGTCCCCAGGACACGCCGCCTATGAGGGAATACACGCCGCCGGAGGAGATCATCGCGATGACCGGCGACACACCGTTCCTCAAGGCGATGCAAATTTTCTCCAACGCGTTCAAGCGCTTCGCGTCCAAGCCGCTCGTCTACGACGAGGCGATTGTCGGCGGCACACTCACGGGGAAAGCGCAGGAATCGCGCACCATCGGGATCAATATCCCGCACATGCACTGGCGCGACGCGTTCGACCTCGTGCTCCGCGTCAACAATTACTGGTACGTGGAGAACCCGGATTACGTTCGGCTCTACTCCCTCACCATCGGAAAAGGGGACACACTGGACCTGGACGCGGCGCAGGCGGCGTCAACGAGGGAAGTGGAGATCTCCGCGATCTTCTTCGAAGCGAACCGCTCGCAGATGCAACAGTTGGGGATCAATTGGGAATTCCTCAACAGCGCGCCTTCGATGACGACGGACATCAATGTGGTGAACGTGGAGATCGGCTCGAACTCCTCCTCGACGAATACGACGAATACATCGAACTCGTCGCAGGAATCCGCAACCGAGTACGGCATGATCGCCCAATTGTCCCCGCTGTGGCGAAACGGGCGGACGAACATCCATGCGATCCTGAAAGCTCTGGAATCCGAGAACCTCGGCGAAATGATCTCGAGTCCCTCCATCACAGTGCGATCGGGAGAGACCGGGCGCATCCACGTCGGGCAGGATTTCTCCGTCAAGCAGCGGGACTACTCGGGGAACACCACCGAGAAATTCTACAGCGCCGGGACGATCATCGACGTCGTCCCGACCATCATGAAGAAGGACACGATGGAATTCGTGCACCTGAAGATATCCGCCGAACGCAGTAGCGTCATCCCTGACCCGATCTCCACCATCGTCAACAAGACGCTGGCGAACACCTCGGTGATCCTCATCGACGGGGAGGAAACGGTGGTGGGCGGGCTCTTCACGAACGATGTCCAGAAAGTGCGGCGCGGCATCCCGTTCCTCAAGGACCTGCCCTGGTGGGTCTTCGGCCTCCGGTACCTCTTCGGGTACGACGAGGACAAGGTCACGAAGAAGGAATTGATCATCATCCTGCAAGCCAGAATCGTCCCTTCCATCGAGGACCGGGTCGCGCGGAAGCTCACCGAAATCCGGGAGGGGCAGCGCGTGCTCGAGCGGGAATCGATCCGCCAGAACGAGCGCAGGGACCAGCTCCTCGACCAGCTCGACAGCGCGCGCGTGAGACAGCGCTGAGAAGCGCACACGCATCGCGAGTTCTGCACCGCCGGCGGGATGCATCCATCGTCCCGGCGGCGGTTTTATTTGAAATCGCGGACGACAGGCATATTTTCGGGATGTGGAAGAGCACGACCCGACGCGAGCGGAAGAAACGCGGCCACACCGCATCCTGGTCGTCGACGACGAGCGGATCGTGTGCGATGCTCTGGCGCGCCACCTCCGGGGCGCCGGCTTCGACGTCATGGTCGCATACGGCGGCGCAGCGGCATTGGATATCCTCGCCGCCCACCCCGTGGATCTCGCGCTGATCGATATCCGAATGCCGAAGGTCACCGGGTTCGACGTCCTCGAAACGCTGAAGCGGGACCAACCCGCCGCGAAGGCCGTGATGATGACGGCGTACGCGGATATTCGAAGCGCCGTGGACCTGATCTCGCGCGGGGCGGTGGATATTCTCAGCAAACCCGTCGATGTCGATGAAGTGATCATGACTGTCCGCCGGTGGCTGGAACCCGACGCGGAAGAAAAATCCGCCGCGCACCGGCTTTGAACGAGGAACCGCACTGAGGTTCGAGTGAGGGTCCGGGGACGGTCATGCGGTGTCCGGCCGAATCGCACCAAGCTGTCCTCCGAAAAGAAAGGAACGCCATCATGCCGATCTACGAGTATCGATGCCCCGACTGCGGGTTGCAGGAGGAGATCCTTCAGAGAACGGCTGGGGACGAAGGGCCCTGCGTGTGTCCTTCCTGCGGCTCGACACAATACCGGAAACGATTCTCCCTCTTCGCCGTGGGCGCGAGAGGTTCTGGCGCACCAGCCCCCTTTTCCTGTATGGACGGGGAATGCAATCGAACTTCGCCGGATGCGCCCTGCCGCACCGGTGTTTGCGGCTGCAGCATGGACGACATATAGACCGCTCAGCCGGCTGATGGTCCGACGCGACGATCGAACGCCGCGCTCCGACCGCTCTTCCCTGTTCGATTGTTTCTCTACCAGGGAGAAGGGGCGATGGTATCGTCAGAGCAGATGGAGCCCGGCGTACTTCAGGACCAGCGTTTTCCGGCCGACGGTCTCGAAGAGAACGACTGCGCGGGCGCTATCCCCCGCACCTTGTACATCGACGACCCTACCGCGGCCGAATGTCGGGTGGACCACGAACCGGCCGGGCGCAATGCCGTCATCGATCTGCGACCAGTATTCCGGCATTCCCTCCTCGCAGCCATGATCGTGTCCGCTCCCTCGGCGGACGGTGCTACGCATTCTGCCTTGCGAAAAACCGAGCCGTCCCTGCGACGTTGCCCTCCGCATCGATTCATGAACGACCGCCGACGGGTCGACCTCTTCGAGAAAACGGGAGGGGACCTGCCGGAGTCTCTCGCCCCACCGGGTGCGCGATCGAGCGTAAGTCAGGAAGAGCTTCTGCATCGCGCGTGTCATCCCGACATAGCAGAGGCGACGTTCTTCCTCCACCTCGTCATTCTCGACCGCCTGGGCGGACGGGAACAGCCCTTCTTCCATGCCGGTGATGAAGACGATGGGAAACTCCAGTCCTTTCGCAGCATGGAGCGTCATCAGCGTGACGGCATTGCGGTTCGGGTCGAGTGCATCCACATCCGCGACGAGAGAGGCTTCCGCGAGAAAAGCCTCGAGGGTGGCATTCTCGCCCGACGGCCGGAAATCTGCGATCGCCGAGAGGAGTTCCTGGACATTCTCCATGCGTGTCCGCGCCTCGGGGGTCCCCTCGCGCTTGTACTCCGCGATGATGCCCAGCTCATCGACGAGGGAGCCCGCCAGCTCCGCCGCCGAGATGCGGTGACGGAGCGAGGCGTATTTCCTGATGAGATCGACGAACGATGCGAGACCGCGGAGGGCGACCGCGGAGAGGAAGGGGACCTCGCGGGCATTGAGCGCGGCGACGAAAAGCGTCACCCCCTGCTCGGCGGCGTAGGCGCGGAGCTTCGCGACGCTCCCCGCCCCCACACCCCGCGGAGGGAGATTCACGACGCGGAGGAACGCCTCGTCGTCATCGGCGTTGACCACGAGGCGCAGGTACGCGAGGAGATCCTTGACCTCTTTCCGCCGGTAGAATTCGACGCCGCCGATGATCGTGTAGGGGATCCCGTGTCGGCGCATGGCGTCTTCGATAGCGCGCGACTGGGCATTCGTGCGATAGAGCACGGCGAAATCCTTCAGCTGGAGTTTGCGCTTGCGTCCCTCTTCCTGCATGAAGGCGACGATTTTCCGCGCTTCTTCCGTTTCGTCGGCCACCTCGACAATCGTGATCGGATCGCCCTCGGGGTTGTCCGTCCAGAGGTTCTTCGCGATCTGGCGTTCGTTGCGGCGGATCAGGGCACCCGCACCCAGGAGGATGCGCTTCGTGGAACGGTAGTTCTGCTCGAGCCGAAACACCTTGGAACCGGAGAAGTCGCGCTCGAATTCAAGGATGTTCCGAATGTCCGCCCCACGGAACGCGTAGATGCTTTGGGCGTCGTCCCCCACCACGCAAATATTCTTGCGTGCCGCGGCGAGTCTCCGGATGACCTCATACTGGGCGGGGTTCGTGTCCTGGTACTCGTCGATGAGGATGAACGCGAAACGAGACTGGTACGAGGCCAACACGTCCGGGTGCTGGTCGAACAGGGTGATCGGGTGCACGATGAGATCGTCGAAATCCATGGCGTTGGCGTTCCGGAGGCGGACGCCGTATTCCTCGTACACGGTTGCGACGGTCCGTTCGAAAACGTCGCGCGCTCCGTTGGCGAGGTCGGCCGGCGAGATCAGACGGTTCTTCGCCCTGCTGACGGCGTGCCGCACAGCGGCGGGGGGAACTTGCTGGGTGTTGATTCCCCCGTCCTGCATGATGGTCTTGATGAGGTTCTGGGAATCCTCCGTGTCGTAGATGGAGAAATTCCGGTGGAACCCGATCTTCTCCGCGTCCCGTCGGAGGAGCCGGGCGAATATCGCGTGGAAAGTCCCCATCCAGATCTTCCGGGCGGCGTCTTCCTCTACGAGGCGAGCGATCCGCTCCCTCATCTCGCGCGCAGCCTTGTTCGTGAACGTCAGGGCGAGAATCGATGACGGCGGGACGCCGCGTTCGAGCAGGTAAGCGACGCGGTACGTCAAGACGCGCGTCTTCCCGCTACCTGCACCCGCAATGATCAGGATCGGCCCTTCGATGGTCCGGACGGCCTCGCGCTGGATGGGATTCAGGTCTTTCCAGAACGTCATGACGAACGGGTGCGACGCGGTTTGGGGATCGAGAAAACATGTACGGGCGACGCTTCCCCCATCAGCATGCGCGCGAAAAGGGATGTCAACGTTCGGGGCGCATCGTGGGGAAAAGGATCACGTCACGGATCGAGGGAGAGCCGGTCAAGAGCATCGTCAGGCGGTCGATGCCGATGCCGAGCCCCGCGGCGGGCGGCATGCCGTACTCGAGCATTTCGAGAAAATCCTCGTCGGTCGTCATCGCCTCTTCGTCCCCCCTCGCGCGGAGACGCGCTTGTTCGAGGAAACGTTCCCGCTGGTCGAGCGGATCGTTGAGCTCGGAAAATGCGTTGGCGATTTCCATCCGGTGGACATAGAGCTCGAAACGCTCCACCGTCCCGGGCAGCGAGCGGTGGCGCTTCGCGAGGGGCGAGAGCTCGATCGGATAGTCCGTGATGAACGTGGGCTGGACGAGGTGCTCCTCCACGCGTGCGGAGAATATGGCATCGATGACCCTGCCCGGTCCCGCCTGACCCTCGACGTCCACGCCGAGCCGCCGAGCTGCCGCGCGGAGTCCATCCTCGTCGAGACCGTCGATGGATTCGCCCGTGTATTCCGCGATCGCCGCGCGCATCGGGATTCGGCGGAACGGGGGGGCGAAAGACAGTTCGGTCCCGCCCACCGTGATCGTGTCCGACCCGTTCACCGAACGGTTCACCGCGATGATCATTTCCTCCGTGAACTCCATCATCCATGCGTAGTCCTTGTAGGCGACGTAGAGCTCGAGCATGGTGAACTCGGGGTTGTGGTTTCGATCCATTCCCTCGTTGCGGAAATCCTTGCCGATCTCGTACACGCCCTCGAAACCGCCGATGAGAAGTCTTTTCAGGTAGAGTTCGTCCGCGATGCGGAGGTACAGAGGAATATCGAGCGCGTTGTGGTGCGTCACGAAGGGACGCGCCGTCGCCCCTCCATACACGGGCTGGAGGATCGGCGTCTCCACCTCGAGGTACCCTCTCGCATCGAGGAAGGAGCGCAGTGCGCGGACGATCTCCGTGCGCTTGATGAACACGCGCCGGACGTCGGGGTTGAGGAGCAGGTCGAGGGCCCGTTTCCGGTAGCGGAGTTCCTTGTCCGTAAACGGATCGTACACGACACGATTGCCGGCCTCGTCTCTCTTTTCCTTGGGGACGGGAAGCGGTCGAAGGGATTTCGCCAGGAGGGTCAGGGAGCGCGCATGGACCGAAATCTCGCCCGTCCGCGTGCGGAATACCGTGCCTTCCACACCGACGATATCGCCGATGTCGAGCAAGCGGACGGTCTCGTAGACCTCCGTGCCGAGGTCGTCCGACTTGAGGTAGATCTGGATGCGGGCCGTGTGGTCCTGGATGTGCGCGAAGGTGGCCTTCCCCATGCGGCGCATGGTCATGATCCGCCCCGCCACCGACACCTCCCACGGTCCATCCTCGTCTCGGAAGCGGTCGAGGATATCCGAAGCCGTCGCCGTCACATCGAAACGGTAAGGATACGGGTTCACGCCCCGTTCCAGCAAGCGCTGGTACTCCTCGCGCCTGCGGCGCATCAGGTCGTTCAGTTCCCCGGTTTCCTGGAATGAATCGTTCACAGCATCCCTTCGACGGTTTTCGAGCCGGAAGTCGGCGGAAAAACTTACCATCGACCCTGCGGAAATAAAAATGACGGCGATGGTTATCCGCGACGACTTACGATGACGGTATCCCGCTTTTTTCCGCCGTGATGACCACGACCCATGCAAAACGCTTCAATGGGGCGAAACAGAAGAGCGCGCGGTCCACGCGTTCGAGGAAACCATGCACGGAGCGGAACCACGGCATGCGACGGAATGGGACGGCGAGAAGGGAAAGGAAATGGAAGTGCGTGAAATGCGCCCGCGGGAACACGGCGCGGATACGCTCGAGATCGCCGCGCCGCAGAGGGTGCTCCCCCGCGACACGGTAACGCGGCGTCAGCCGCCGGAAAAAATTGATGAACGGGTTCGTCCCGAGGGGTTCGAAAAATACGGCGGAGCCCCCCGGTTTCAGGACCCGCCGAAGTTCCGGCAGGGCGTTTCCGAGATCGAGGTGGTGCAGGATCGCGGACCCACAGACCAGATCGAACGCTTCGTCCGGGAAACCG
>JARYLZ010000069.1 GCA_029907355.1 Bacteroidota bacterium
GTGCGCTTCCAGCACCAGAGCCCGCTGCTCCATTGCCTTGAGCCACTCCGCAGAAAGCTCGGCCGCTTCCAAAAACCCCCGCGCCCGCTCTATACGGGTAAGGTGAGCGGTGATCGGGTGAGTAATGGCAAAACGCGGCCGGAAACCGACCTGCCCGCTTGGTTCAGTCATCAGCAGAATCTCCGTTGGGTTCGTCGGCGGCATCACGTTCGTCTGCCTTGCCATTCTCATCGGCCAGCATGGGACGGATCATCTGTTCGATAAAGGCGATTTCGTCGGGGCGTAAACTAAAATGCTCATAAAGTGCCTGATCAGACCAAGAGCGGTTCATTGGTAAGAGTGGCACAAAGGAAAAGCGATCTTTGGTTACATGCTGAGTGTTTTTCCTTAAACCAACCAAAAATCGTAAAAATTTTGTCCTGAGGTAAGTAGCAAGATTGAGTGCTTCCTGTTCTGTGTCATAAGCGCCGCATACCAAATAAGTTTCTGTGCAGGCGCTTGGAGGAGGAGCAACAATTGGCTTACCAAGGATCATTCGGGGATATTCCCGAACTTCGCCTCCCTCCCCATAAGCCATTGATATTAAAACCTTCCATTTGTCTATCAAGTTTTGTCCAGCTGGTATTTTGCCTCGGTTTATTTTGCCAACCGCTTTGTTAGCGTAGAGAGTAACATCACCTTTCTCTTTAGCCTTAACAAATGTCCTGAGTCCGAAAGGTTTTTGGCGAGACACCTGTTCACTCAGTGAGGGATACTTTTTAGAAGTAACCTTTTCCAATATTGAGACGGCTTTATTAAAGCGAACCAACACATCAAACTGATCAAGATTACGAACCATTGAATCGGTTTGTTGATTCATGTGTGTCGTTACTTTACATGGGCCGTTATATTCCTTTTCCCAAAGGAAAAAACATACACCGCCTATAACTCTCACTCCAGGGAATACATCTGATGCAATTGGATAGTCTATCAACTGGGATATTCGACGATCATGCAACATCGTTTCTCGGAATTTATCTAAGCCCTTTCCTCCTGCAAACCATCGTGAAGGGATAATCATCGTCAGATAGCGGGGAGTTAGTTTTTTTGCCTGCTCTACAAAAATATCGTAAATCGGGGAGGAGCCAGTACTTTCACCCCCATCACTCAACTGATACGGCGGGTTGCCGATGATCACATCGAATTTCATATTGAATATCTCCTCCGGGTTTTCGGTATGAATAAACTCGTAGGCATGGGTTTCCAGTTCCGGGCCACGGTCGTAATTGGCCTCGCTGGCGCCGCAAAAGACACAGCGGCCATTTTCCCATGTATGTTCAACACGCCGGTAGCGAATGTTGCCGTCGGGTGAATTGAACGCAGTGCAGACCGAATATTTGCCGTTGGCGGTCTTGGAGCAGTAAAGTGAGCGGCGCGCCATCAGCCCGGTCAACTCGGTGATGGCGATGCCAAAAAGCTGACGGGTCATGATGTGGTTGATGCGTTCCTGCCGGTCGGGGATTTGGCTTTCCAATCCCTTATCCAGCCGGCCGGCGATTTCGCGCAGGAAGACGCCCGATTTGCAGCACGGGTCGAGAAAGCGGGCGTTTGGGTCACCCCAGAGTTCTGACGGCAGCAGGTCGAGCATCCGGTTGGCCACCTGCGGCGGGGTGAACACCTCGTCACTGGAGAGGTTTGCCAGACACGAAAGCACGTCGGGGTTATAGTTTTGCGTCAGCATGGGTTATTTTCCCAACAAAAAGGCTCTGGTCAAAAATTCCGGCGGGATGTTCTGTTCCTGCGGCAGGTAAATGGAGACTTGAATTTCCATCTGGGAAAGATAGCGGCACATCAGCGGTCCCATGTCTTTCCAATCCAGGCCGCCTAATCCGCAGCCCAGGGCAGGCACGGCGAGAGATTGAATCCCTTCAGTTCGATAGTTTGCCACTAGCCACTGTAAACCCTTTTCAATTCCGGCGGGGTTGGAGGCTTCCTTCCAGTGATTTTTGGTCGGGAAGAGCAAAAACCATTTGTTGGCGTTCAGGTTGGGCAGGCTGAACGGCTCGTCGGCAAGGTCGCTATCCAGCGTGGCTTCGCGTTTGTAAAGGTAAGGTTTGCCCATCGCCAGCCGTTTATCGCGGCACACGTCCTGGTAGACGACATACATATCGGGGAACTGATACTTGGCGCGCGAAGCCAATCCCTTGCCCATCACGCCCACCGTATTGACGCTGACCGTGAGGGTTTGCATGTGCGAGAAAAACATATCGCCGTCCACCCAAAACAGCCTGTCGGTGATTGCGCCGTGACGGCGCGGCTGGAAGAACATGTGCGGCTCGATGACTACCTCGACCGGAAACGGCAGTCCGCTCAACAGGGAACGGACTCGTCCCGCCACGCTTTGGTTGACGACATAGACAGAATGAATCGCAGCAGGCAGCACGCTGTCCGGGATGAGACATTCCGCCATGATTTTGCGCTTGGTGCCGTCTTCGGTTTTCCACCAATTGCTGTTGAGGATGTTCCAATACTCGCCGCCGATGGCTTTTAATCCCGTTTTGACGTCCACCAACGCCGTGAGCGAATGCGCCGCGTTGCCCAAAGCGATAAACGCGCCTTTGACGTCCAAAACCTGTGTCTTGATTCCCAAAATGACCACGTCTTTTTTATCGGTTTCGCTCAAAACTTTGTAAAGCATGGGGTTGCGCGGCTGAAAATACAGATTAGCATATTCCCACAGGCTTAGATTATCAGGCGTCCGGCGTTCCTGGCGATGGGCGACAATCTCGGCGTTATAGACGGGCGTGAAAGGGACGCCGCGCTCCGTCACCTGCCGATGGGAAAGAATGCCATGCTGAAAAAGAGACGGCAGATTGTTGATATGCGTGATGTAGAAGAGACTCTTGACCATGCGTTTGGACATCTCACTCTTCTCCAATCTCCAGAAAATGCACCGGCGGATACTCTTTGACCGGCTCAGGAATAAACACTTCCTCGCCCAAATCCGAAAACAGCGGCAGTTCGCGCATGGAAGCCTGCTGAACCATTTCGTGAAAGGCAAAATCGCGCCGCTTGAGCAGGCTGCCGTTTACCAGCGACCATTCGGAGAAAACAATCGGCTTCGGGTTCTCGCTTACCGTTTGCAGCGAGAGGGCGTCGCCGTGGATGATGTTGCGTTTGAGGATATAGAGCACGCTCTGGCGGCAGGCAGCTTTAGTTTTCGCACCGAACAGGGCTGTATAGGCGTCATCAAAAGTTTGATAAAGCCTATTGCGGCACTCTTCGGCGTTGTCTTCCAGAATGTCAATGCCATAGAGCGAAGAGACGGCCAGCACGGCATAGCGCTCGTAGTCCAGTTGGCTTTTGCGGTAACGTTTTTCCACCACTTGCAGTTTGCGCCGCAGAACTTCGATGAGAAAATTTCCCGTGCCGCAGGCAGGTTCGAGGAAGCGCGAATCAATCCGCTCGGTTTCCTGTTTCACCAAGTCGAGCATGGCGTCCACGATGTGCGGCGGGGTCAGCACCTCGCCGTATGCCGATACACGATGTTTGGATTTGATGTTTGGCTGCATATACCCTATACAGTCTTCACAACGGGGCTGACCCGTTCTCGCCTCCGGCGACAGGCTGATGTCGGCGGGAGGATATCGAGTGCTGTACACATCGTCGTGTGCGGAGGGGAATCGATGCAGAGGTTCGCGGGGAATTTCCACGCGATATCCTCGACCGTATTGGTTGCCCGGGGGAGGGAAGGTTTTCGCGGCGCATCCCATATCCCATCCCGAAAGGACATGCCCGATGAGTCGTCCGCGGGACGCATGGGGGGAGGGTTCAGAAGTCCGCGTTCTTCGGCGTCCGGGGGAAGGGGATGACGTCGCGGATATTGCTCATCCCCGTGAGGAACTGGACCAGACGTTCGAAGCCGAGCCCGAACCCGCAATGCGGGTGTGTCCCGTAACGACGCAGGTCGAGGTACCACCAGTACGTTTCCTCGCGCATGCCGAGGGCCCGCATACGGGAGACGAGTTTCTCGAGATCGTCCTCGCGCTGGGATCCGCCGACGATTTCCCCCACGCCCGGAAAGAGAATATCCATGGCGCGCACGGTCTTCCCGTCGTCGTTCTGTTTCATGTAGAACGCTTTGATTTCCATCGGGTAATCGGTCACGATGACGGGGCCCATGAAATGCTCTTCGCAGAGGTACCGCTCGTGTTCCGTTTGGAGGTCCATGCCCCAGCGCACGGGGAACTGGAACGGCCTGCCGGAACGCTCGAGGATTTCGACGGCTTCCGTGTACGTGATGCGCGCGAACGTCGACGCGAGGATGTGCTCGAGGCGGGGGAGGAGTTCCGGGTCATACCTCTCGGCGAGGAAGGACATGTCTTCGGCCCGGTCGCGCAGGACCACGGCAATGATATACTTGAGGAATTCCTCGGCGAGGTCCATGTCGTCGTGGATGTCGGCGAACGCCATTTCGGGTTCGATCATCCAGAACTCGGCGAGGTGGCGCGTCGTGTTGGAATTCTCGGCGCGGAACGTCGGGCCGAACGTGTACACGTTCCCGAGGGCAGAGCAGAAATTCTCCACGGCCAGCTGGCCGGAAACGGTGAGGTAGGTTTCGCGGCCGAAGAAATCCTCGCGGTAATCGACGCGGCCGTCATCCATGCGGGGGGGCGATGCAGGGTCGAGGACGGTGACGCGGAACAGTTCGCCGGCCCCCTCCGCGTCCGCGGAGGTGATGATGGGGGTATGGATCCACACGAAACCCCGTTCCTGGAAGAAACGGTGCACGGCGTCGGCGGCGGTATTGCGGACGCGGAACACCGCGCCGAACGTATTCGTGCGGGGCCGCAGGTGGGCGACTTCCCGGAGGTACTCCAGCGTGATTTTCTTTTTCTGGATGGGGTAGGTCGCGGGGTCGGCGAGCCCGTAAATGCGGAGCCCGGAAGCGAGGATCTCGAAACGCTGTTTGCCGCCGGGGGAATCGACGAGGCGGCCGCTCACGGCGACCGATGCGCCGGTCGTCAACTTCCGCGCGTCTTCGAAACACGCGGCGTCCCGGGGCACGACGACCTGTATGCCGGCGAGATTGCTCCCGTCGTTCACGTTGAGGAAGACGATTTCCTTCGAATCGCGTTTCGTGCGGACCCACCCTGCGATGTCGACATCGCCGCCCGCTTCGGGGCGCGCGAGGAGATCGGATATGCGTTGTCGTTTCATTTTCCGCAGTCGAGAGTACGATTTCGAAGGAAATATACCGGTTCCCGCCCGGAAATCCTTCCTGGAAGGCATGTCATGCGTGGGCATAAGGAACGGAAGAAATTCTCCGGCGAAACTCCGCTGGGGAATCCTCCCCAATCAACGAACGGCGGTTTAGAGCGGTTCGTGACAGGTTCGGTGACGAAACCCGATCGATCCCATGCATCCTGAAAGAATCGGATCGTCTTCCGGCCGGTGTCGGATCCGCAAACGTCAGGAGAGAGGAGCGATAGGGAGAAGTCTTCGGGCAAGCTCCGTTCTATCTGGCTCTGGTGATATCGAGTGTGTATTCACTCATCGGCCTCATGGCAGTTATCGAGGAGAAAGCCGTACACCGCCGGCTGGCCGGCGTTGTGCCGGAACGGTTCGCAGGCGGCGTTCTCGTCGGTCTCGGTCTCTTGTTCTTCCTACCGGTTGTCGGTGTCATAGCCGATTCTCTTGCCCATGGAACTCCGATCGCCGAAACGGAGCTCGCGACCCTTACTTCGGATTTTCTCATTACGCCCGCATGGGTCATAGGTGGAGTACTGCTCTGGCGCCGCGAAGAGCTCGGGTATGCGAGGGGGTTGGGATTGCTCTTTCAAGCCGGCATGCCTTCATCGCTTTGATAGCATTGTTGCTGTTGCAACCGTTCCTCGCACATGCCCCATTCGCAGGAACCGATGTGATAGTGGTCTTTGCTCTGAGCCTGGTTTGCTTCGTTCCTTTCCTACTTTTTGCCCTTAGAGTGGTAAAACGCGCGTAGGCAGTCGTATGCTTTTGGGGTGTAAG
Source organism: Bacteroidota bacterium (assembly GCA_029907355.1). Classification (GTDB taxonomy): domain Bacteria; phylum Bacteroidota; class Ignavibacteria; order SZUA-365; family SZUA-365; genus JARYLZ01. Next base: position 6,010 of record JARYLZ010000069.1, read on the forward strand.
GATCGTGTTCCGTGAGTGTATCCAACCTGCCGCTCAGCCGGCGACCTTTGCGGCGGTGCGGTTGAGATGTAATCCAATTGTATTATGAACGCCCGCCCGGACTTTTCGTTCGGTGATCGAAGAGGTGCTCGAGGAATTGAAGTACCGTTTCTTTAAGATGGGTATATAGACCTGACGGAGCTGTTAAGCTAATGCACCGGGGCGTACATGGGACTTTAATGTATCGCGGTTCCCTTCTATACGTACATAGCGAGATTATTCACCGATATGCCGTGGCTGTTGGAGTATGAGAAAACCGAAAAGTGGGGTGTGAAACACTACCAGTCTTCGAGGTCAATACAGTGCAAGAAGGCCATCTGACGTACTGAGAATATGCAAGGATGCGCGACTGGGTCGTATTGTACTCGTCGGGCCTGGTCGTTGCATGGATTTATAACGATTGAAAATAGGCCTTGATCTTTTGAGCCATCAATTCCCTTCGCCTTGCAAGGAATGAATCATAATCCTCCACCTGCATTTCCTCGATGCCTTCGGGGATGCAATGCATCTTCAAATTTTCTAATAATTCATCCTTGTCCGTAATTCCCCCGTATTTGAGACCGCCGCCGTTGCATTGGTCGAATAATTCTTTGAAATAATGCGAAGGAGATTTGGCTCCTATGGCAATATTTATTTCGCTTTGCGTCATGACGTAATTGGCAATCTGATTATAGCGACTGCGTTGGAATCCGAATTGCTTCAGATATTCACGGGGGAAAATATGGTGCACATCCCCTTTGTGAATAATCAGGTCATGGACGGTGATGTCCCGAGATAAAAAGCCTTTATCACGCATCTTGACCTGTGCTGCCAAAAAGACGTTGAAGGATGGGTTGCTGGCATTGGAGGTGTTCATCTGCTGGGGCAGACGAAAAGTCCAAAAAGCGTCTGAGAGTTCGGCATTGATGATATTGTGAAGATACGTTGCGGCACCCGAAGCGTGGATATTGCGAATATCGAAATCGAACTGGGATTCCGGTGAAGCGGAGTAGCGACTGGTGAGAATGGACAGGACGAAGAGTTTCCTCACCAAAGACTCGATCACTGCAGGGTTTTCGTTTTGTTTTCGCAATGTGAGGTACAAGATGTAGGCGAAGTTGATAGCATTCTGGGAACTGATCATGGAGCTGTCCACGAAACCGGCTGAGCGCAAGATCATTACCAGCCGCTTGAAATGGGTTTCGTTCATGAAATTGAAAATGCCGGTGCGAAGCGCTGCGAAAGAAGCCTCGGCAATCCTTTCTTCGTACTCCCTCGTTTCGAAATTGCGCCCGGAGAGCAATGCAACCAGGTCTTGCAGTCGGCCGCGCTTGAATTCGGAGGTGAACGCCACACGCAGCATGTCGGTATATGATGGGTCGTAGAGATCGTCGTTTTCTTCCCGCAGCCAAGCCATCTTCTGGAAATACTCGGTCCGGGTGAACTCGTTATCCGTCTCGACCAATTGGTCGTAGAATTCGGGTGCAATGGCAAGGTGGCAGAAATAGTCGATGGCTTTACGGAGGGTATTGCCGCCGTACTTTTCATTGACGGCGATCTTGGACATGGCAAAATCCGCCTGGCTAAGCACCGTTCCCGCTGAATTGATGCGAATGAAAATTTCGGTGACCGTCTCGATATCCAAATCGGAGTTGAGCTCGATCAATCCGATAGGATTGTTAACAATCCCTTTCAAAGACTCCAGGCTTTCGTGGATATCATCCCTGTTCGCGAGCTCATTTTGTCTGCAATAGTCTTCGACGGCTTTCAGGATCTTGAATCCAGGCGCAAAAACGGTGGCGATATCCGAGATCCAGGACCTGTCTTTTTGAATAGCGGAGTTGGAGACCTCGAATTTACGCTCAAGAGGCTGGAAGGCGATAGTGATGCGCACTTTCCGATAATCCTTGTTGATTACCGGCATGCCCAGCAACGCTGCCATGAGCGCGGTGACGCGTTGCTGGCCGTCGATCAGGATACGTTTGCCGGCGGAGATGGTACCGTCTTTGAGTTTGACCTGGGATTACGCCAGGAGATGAGATAACCGATCGGATAGCCTAAATAGAGCGAATCCATAAGGTCGCGCACCTGTGTTGCATCCCAGACAAACGGCCTCTGAATTTCCGGGATAGCGATTTCCCCCGACTGCACCCAGGTCAGCAATGTCTGAATGGGATGCTGATTGACCGAGTATTGCTGAATAATCATGACGGTGACTCACTTGTATCGTAAACGTTCAAATCCAGTAAATCCAGGTCGTTCACACGAATTTGGGCGGTCATGAGTTGGTGGAGAAGAGGCGAGAAAGGTCATAAAGATGACTTAGAAAATCAATGTGTTACCTATCTTTCGGAGAACCTTGATAACGTACCTGCACACTTTTTTATTCCATGATATTTCGATTTTGTAGCTGAATCTTTACTTCATGTATACAAGGTTATGATGAAATAAGTATTGATTGGAGATAATCCATTCCAAGATACAAATTGGTGAATTCAGATGCATACAACAATCTGTGTTAATGACAACGAAAAGCGCCTCAGAAATGATCAATCAGTTTTCATTTACACGGTAGATTCGCTGCATGTTCGATCGCGTACGGATACCTGTATCTTCCCCTTCGAAGCGATTCATTTTCTTGTTCCGTTCCCTCCATGATGCCAAGAGATGCATTTCTCAACTTTTCTGCCTTTCCTCAAAAGCGAAACCTCCAACTGTACACTTTTCAATTCGCAACCGCTATTCAGCCCATGTGCAAGCTTTTGTGAATGACAGCTGTTATACAATTACTCGAACACAAGAAGTATGATGTAATGTTCGCTTTATATCGTGGGCGCCCGCCCGGAATATCCTTCTAACACTCAAAATACGTTCTCGAGAAAAGGGACATTCCTATTCGATGGAGATGCCGTTCCGCTCAAGCATGGGAGATGTTATAGAGATGCCTTCGACGAACTCCTCACTCGAGAATATTTCCGAAATATAGGCGATGTATCCGAGTCGATTTTCCCTGTAATCCTTATTTATCAAAATTCAGAGCCCAATATGCTGTTATTTACCGCCGAGTCGCAGATTCGTGGGAGCCTGCCGAACAACTACCCCATGCTTTTCCCCAGAACTGGTCCAATGACTTCATGCGAGAAAACCGTCCTCTCTCGTGGGAGGATGCAGAGCTTCCCTCGAGCGAAACTTACCTACCGTCCGGTGCGGGGTAGAACCCTTTCACCCGCCACTGGAAATCAGGGTCCACACGCGGGGTATCGTTTTCCCTTCCCTCCATGAGCCGAATCTTCCGCTCGAGGAGTTCTCCGAAATTGTCCGCGTACATGAAGGTCGATTCGCCGTGTGCGGAAAGCATGATCCAGTTCGTGCCCGAGGTGTTCCAGAGGTCGAGCAGGGTGCGCGTGTTGCGGATCTCGTCGTGCACCATGTCCCGGAGCACGCGACGGCAATCCTCCCGGGCAAGATCGTTTTCCGCCTCGAGGAAACCGTGCACGCCAGCAACCCACGCCGCCGCGTTGCGCTGATTCCGGTACCAGCAGCGCAGAGCGACGAGCCGGTCCCGCGTGTCGGTCGCCGCGGGGGCATCGCATTCCGCCGACAGGGCCTTTGCGGAAACGACGGCGCGGTCGAGCGTCGGGAAGAGATCACGGTCCATCACGGCGACGCACCACCGCGCATGCGAAGGGTCGAGCAGGTCGAAGCCGACGTCCATCCGGAGATCGATCCGGGCGCGGTTGTGGGCGGTCGCGAGGAGGTGCTCTTCGTAATAGGCGCGTTCCCCCTCGGGGATCGCCTCGATATCGGGAACGAGCGGCCGGACGAACAGGCGGAACCACACGCCCCAGGAAGAGAAAATCCAAATCGGGACCGGGAAGGAACGGACCGCTTCGTCGACGTCGTCCCAAATCGCGCGGAGCGTCGGGGCATGGCGTCCGACCCATTCCGACGCCGCGGCGTTCAGGACGCTTTCAAGGTCCATCGCGGGGTCGGCCTGAAAGGCGCGGAGCACGCGGCGGTTGATATCGTACGGCGCGAGGGAGGGCGGCGTCACGCCGCCGAGACAGGCCAATGCATCGACATCGCACGCGGCGAGGTCCTTCAGCTTCTCGAAGAGGAGACGGGGGAATGGGATGCCCGGAAGGGGTTCGTGGTTCCCGTAGACGCCGGGCGCGAAGAACACATGGGCGTTGGAGCCGCGGTCGCGGAGCGCATCGATTTTCGGGCGTTCCTCGGGGAGGAAACGATGGTGGAGGGCGGTGAGGTGGATTTCGCGCACTTCCTCGTACCGCGGGTGCGTGTAAGCGAGCCGCCAACCTTGCGTGAGGAGGGACGACACCTCGACTTCTATGCCGTCCTCGAACCCTTCGCGCAGGAATTCCATTTCGGTCCAGAAGGGTTCGAGGCGGAGAATGGTCCGGAACCGCGGGTTCACGCGGCGGCCGGCGTCCCGGAGAACGCGGAGGAAACGGACGATATTCCGCGCGGCCGCCTCGGCGATTTCCGTGTCGCCTTTCCACTCGCGGATCACGTACCCCCCGCCGTTTCTCCCGACGTAGAGGGAGTTGGTGTACTCGAAGCCTGCCCCGCTGTCGTTCGACCATACGGCGAGCATGTCGATGGAAGGAACCTCCGAGAGGAGCGATTCCACCATTTCGGCGTAATGTTCCAGCACGACGGGGTGAGCGGTAGAGAGGTTGTATCTCGGTTTGAAACTCCGGAGGGGGTGATCGACGCGCGCGCCGCGCAGCATCGGGTAGCGGGAGAGGAGGGCGTCGGGGACGGAGCGCGGTTCGAAACATGTCAAGGCCGCCGAGAGCCCGTATTTCCGGGCGAGCTCCGCGAGCGCCTTGAGGTTTTCCCTGTTGGCGCGTATCGCCTCTTCGGGGTAAGCGCCGCGGTTCAGGCGGCTCGTAGCGAATTGGTCCAGGGCCGGGCAATACGTGTAGAAGCGCGGGTACACTTCGCCGGGAACGCCCTCTTCGAGCGGTTCGGGCGCCGCCAGACCGTTCACTTCGATATGGGAGAAGCCGCACGCGGCGGTTGTACGGACGATCTCCTCGGGGTTCCGCCCCTTTTGGACGCGTCCCCATTGCGTGAGGAAGAGATCGAACGATGGGCGGAGGATGGGGAATGCGGGTTCGAGAAGGCGGCCTTCGCCGAATTCGCTCGCGTCGCGCGAAAGAAAATCCTCCGTCACGATGGTGGAAAGGAAATACAAGAGGTGGGGCGAAGATGCCTCGAAGAAGAGGTTCCCACCGCCCTCGCTGCGGATCCGCATCCAGAGGCCGTGGCGGGTCTTCGGGACGCTCTTGCCGGGTGGGGCTCCGATTCGGAGAACGAGGCTTCGCCCTTCCCGCGGCTCGTCGGCAAAAACGGCGTTTCGACAGAAACGGGCTCGGAGTTCTTCGGCGACCGTGTTCAGGACCAGCGGACCGTTAGGGTCGAACACGATGCGCTCGGCATCCTGCAGAATGTCTCGTATGGAAGGCATGGCGATGGGTCCTGTATTCCTATCGATGACGGCGAATGGGAATGCGTTTCATCATGTGAACTCGAAACGGATGGTTCGCACCGCATGCGGTCCGAGAGTAACGTACTCCTCGGGCGATGAGCCGCCTCGGACGGGGGTCTCGTCGATGCGTGCATGCGACGCATGCCGGTACCGCCCGTGGAATTTCAACGGGACGACGATCGGGTCCGGCCCCGGGTTCCAAAACCGGACGACGGCCGCCATGCCGTCCTCGCTGAGTTTCATGGCGCTCGGTACGGCGTTGGGTGCAAAGGAAAAGAGGGAGGGGGGATCGGGGAGCCGTGCGACACTTTTCCGGCGGAAGCAGAGAAACGGGAGGTGAAAGGCTTCCGAGGATTCGACGATGCGTTCGAAATACCCGGCTCCGGGCGCGTGGGGGAACACGGCATAGCGGAACGTGTGGACGCCGTGGCACTGGGCTTCCGGCGTCTCATTGTGCCAGCCCCCTTTTCCTCCCGGCCGCGTGATCAGGCCTTCTGCGCCGAGCTGGCCAACGCAGCGGAGGAGCGTGATCGATAAGCGTCCCGACCCGTCATGCGACAGTTCATACTCGGGGAGCCCGGCCGTATACACCGTGAAGGCCCGATGCTCGTCGTGGATGCTCACGAAATTCCGCAAGGGTGCGACGCGCGGGGGGTGCTCGATCGGGTACTCCGCGGGATCGAAATCTTGGGAAACGCGTTCGACGACGGCGAACGCACTGTCCGCTTCAGCCGTTCGCGTCGCGATGGCTGTGGGGAATACGACACGGAGGCGGTGATCGGACGCCGTGTTGCGAACGGTCGTTTCGAAGAGAAGCAGTGGGTAGCCGGCTTCGAGACGGATGACGCTCTCGATCTCGAGGGGAACCGTTCCCCCGCCGCGTTTCCCGCCGACGACGGCGGCGGGGACGGGGATGGACAGGCACACCCGCAAAGCGGCGCCGACAGGGCCGGTTTCGGTGACGGCGATCGTGCCGATGGACCGTCCGCTCGTGATCAGCTTGTCCCGTGGAGGCGGCGAGTAGGTATACTCGTCGCCTGCATCTCCACCGTCTTCGAAGACATGGAGACCGCGGTACCGGTGACCTCGTTCTTTGTCGAGTATGTCGATCGAGCCGTTCGGGCGGACATCCACGCGGAGAAATTCGTTCTCGAGAAAGTATTTCCCGGCATGGACCGTTATTGCGTGTTTCGTGAACGCATTCCTGCGGACGATGCGGAATGCGGCGAAACCCGTCGGCGGGATGTCGTTCGCAGCGAAACGGATCCTCACCGTGTGCACGAAGGTTTGAGTCGGATAGGCATGCCGGCTGTAACGGATATCGTATTCGTCCTTCTCTTGCAGGATTTGAAGCGGTACTTCACGCCCCCAGGCGTCGAGCAAGGCGAAAGCGGCGGGTGGCTGTCGTGGCGGAGCCGGGCGAAAATCGGGGTTGATGCCGACGGGTACCTTGCGGAGGTGAAACCGTACGTCGGCGCAGGCGACCCCGCTTCGGCTCCAGGGTGAGGGGTTGTAGACGACGAGAGACGCGTCGTCGCGCTCCGGCGTGCCCCCTTCCGGAACGATGCGTTCGAGCGCATGGTCGATGACGGAGTGCGCGATGTCCTGCACGGCGCGGAAGCGCGCTTCCATGTCTCGGTGCACGCTGTCTATGCTGCAGCCGCAGATGCTGTCGTGAGGGTGGTTCTGGAGGAGCGTTTTCCACGCGTGGTCGAGAATCTCGCTCTCTGCCCGCAGACCGAGGAGAACGGCGTGCAGGTGGATCGGTTCTGCGTAACGCTCGAGGAGGTTTTGGCAGAGATGGTTGGCCTGCTTGAGCGGCATGCGGCTCGAGTACACGCCGCCGTGCATGACGAAGGCATAACGGTAGCCCGAGCGCAGTTCGCCCTTGACCACCGGGGGGCGGAACCTCGGGTAGGACCGGATGCACGCGAAATATTCGGGCAGGGAGCTGAGGCGGGTGTGCTCGCCCGTCGCCTCCCGGATCGCCGTGAGAACGGCAGGCAGGGAAGCGTCCGGCCAGAAATGGTCACCCCCGCTGAGGAGAAGACGATGGGGAGTTCGGGCACGGCTATCGACTTCTTTTTTCATCGCGAGGAAACGCCGTATCGCTTCACGGTCGGAATCCCCGGCGAAGTGTGCGCCGCTGTAGCCGTGCCGGTGGAGGTGGACCATCAGGACGGACGAGCCGTCGGGCGATTCCCAACGGTATTCCGAACTCTCTTGGCCCTGTTCACCACCGAAGCCGCGGTAGACGACGGCATCCCTGATCCCGAACCCGCGGAGGATAGCGGGGATCATCGCGGCGTGCCCGAAGGAATCGGGGATGTAACCGATACGCATCGCCCGGCCGCCGAGGTCACGGACGACGCGACGACCCGCCATGAGGTTTCGCACGAGAGCCTCGCCGCTGACGAGAAACTCGTCCGGAAGTACGTACCACGGTCCGGCGAAGAGGCGGCGCGCACGGAGGAGGCGGCGGATGCGCCCGGCGTTCCGAGGTTTGACGGCGAGGTAATCCTCGAGGAGGATGGATTGGCCGTCCAAGGTGAAACTTCGAAAGTCGGGATTGCTTTCCAGAACCGCGAGGAGATCGTCCATCATGCGGACGAGGGGGGTTCGGAAACGCTCGAAACTCAGGTACCACTCGCGGTCCCAATGCGTGTGTGGAACGACGTGGTAGACGTTGGGTCCGCTCTGCATTCGCCGTTTCTGCGGGTCGTGTCGTGAACGATTCATCTTTTCCGCCCGCCCATGAACGTCTCGGTTATCGTCCCGTTTCGGAAATCGAGGAAGTGGCTCGTTCCGCCGTGCCGGATCAGGAGAGTGCGACTCCCGACTTCCGCCTGAAGGAAGGGGCTGTCGAAGAGCGGCGTGCGGGAGAGATCGACCGTCTCGCCGTTTAGGCGGCGATCTTCCGGGAAACGGAAAACCATTTCTTCCCCCTCGAGGCGTCGATAGACGACCGTGGGAGCGGTTTCGCTTGGGGAAAAGACGGGTATGTGTCCGCGGCATCGTACCATGAAGGCCGAGAAACTCCCCGCCTCGCGTGCGGAGCGTACTTCGACCACATAGCCGTTGCGGAGGGAATCGCTGCGGAAACGGTGGTTGCCGTCGTCTTCAGGGAGCGTCATCCATCTCCCCGGTTGGAGGGGGTAAACCGCGATGAATGTCTCGCCGGCACGGCAGAACACCCATCCGCTCGAGTCGTGGATGCGCAGGTCCAACGTTTTCGGGAAGAACAGGTCGATATGCCCCGAGCGCTCGCCCGGCGGGATGTCGTACAAGGCGACCAGCGTGTTCCGGTATTGGAACGTGCGTTCGAAGGGAGAACTGCCCGTCCATTTCGTGTCCCTGTCGTACGTACCCTTCGACCGCACGACGTCGGCCGTGAGAACTTTTTCCTGCTCGGGGAAAAACATAGCGAGTTCGCGCCCCGACCACCAGGGGTGGAGGCCGAAAACGGTCGAGAACGGTTTTGCACCGGGGAAGCGGACGCTCCAGGTGTGCTGTTGGATCGGCTGGAGAATGCCGCCCTGGAGCGAACTGAGACCGTACCACCGCGTCGCGTAGGTGTACTTGTACACGGGCGGGTTGCGTTCGGAACCGTAGCGGATGATGTGCCGCACGCGTTTTCGCTCCCGGCTCACGTAGGGTTTCGAGCGGTCGAGGGCGATCCGGCGGATCACGTCCGGCAGCCGGTAGGTCGACAAGGCCGGGAAAACGCACCACGACGACGCGACCGGTTCCCCTGCACCGAAGTAGAGGTAGGCGAAGGCGGACGCCGGCGCGGTGCGCGGCATGTATACGGAGGTCGCACCCTCCCGCGAGAACCCGCCGAGGTACATGCCGTCGAGGTGGTCCACGGCGAAATCCGCGAGGAGGTAATCCGTCATCATGAGCGCGCGGTCGCCAATGGCCCGGTCTTGCGCGAATTGCCCGAGCAGGATCATGGGGATGACGTACTCCGGCAGGTAGGTCGGCGAGTCGAACTCCCCCTGGCCGATGGTGGTCGTCAGGTCGATCCAGTGGAGGAGATACTCGCGCGCCTCGCGGAAATTTTCCTCCGAGGAGCGCCCGTTGAACCACTCGGTCCCGGCGAGGCCCGGCCACTGCTCTGCGGCGAGGAAGAGGCACGAATAGTACAGGCACCAGTGGTTTTCCGTGTCGC
>JARYLZ010000006.1 GCA_029907355.1 Bacteroidota bacterium
ATATCTCGGAACTCTCCGCCATCTACGAGGATATCTTCATGGACGTGGCAGGGATCCAAAAATGCGAGATCACGTACCGCAGTGCTTGCGCCGACGGGAGCACGCGGCGCGTCGACCTATCGCTCCTGGATTTCTGCGGCGGCAGCGATGCGCGCTCGCGGACATACACCGCTCCGTTCTATCACGAGACGCCTACATTCATCCACGTCGCCCCGCGAGGGGGATCCGTCCGTGAGGAGGAGTCGTTCATCGTCCCCGTTGAGCTGGAGTCGCCTGTTCCACGCTCTGTTATCACGCCCTCGCGGATCTCGGTGCGTTACGATACGTCGATGTTCATCTTCGAAGGGCTCGGCCCCCTCGAAGGGTGTCTCCTCCATGACGCCCGGTTAACCGCCTCGACAGCCGCCGACGTCGTCCTCGTCACGACGAACCGCAACGTCGTCGTCGAAGGGGCGGGAACATTATTCCGATTGAGGTTCCGGGCGAAAACGGTCGACAAACCTGCCTGCGGTTTCATCTCGGTCGACGCATGGAACTTCAATGCCGGCTGCGTGTCGGCAATCACGAAATACGACACGGTTTGTATTTCAGCCTTGACACCCGACCTTCGTTGCATGATCGACAAGCCTCCCGATCCGTGCTGGGATAGGGCGCGGGGGAGCTATACGCCGGACACGATACGGCTCGAGGCAGCGTTTTTCAATGCGGGTGCCAAGAGGGCGAAAAACCTCCGTTTCCGGCTCTCTTACGATGCGGCGGATGTCGAGCTCATCGAACCGCTGTCCTCCATCCAAGCATACCCGGAGCCGGACCTGGCACCGGGCGACAGCATACGCGTTGCGTGGTTGCTCCGTGCGCTGCCGCGCTCGTCGCCTGCTACGTTCACCCTGTGCATCGAGGCGCAATGCGAGAACCAGTTGCCGGTGTCCTGCTGTGTTTCCCTCAATGTTTCCGAAGCCGACCCTTGGCTGGCCTGTTCCGTGGGCGTTCCCCCGCTCTCGGCGGACTCTCTGAACATGTGTTACCTCCCTACTCCGTTGCCTTGCACGGTAACCGTTCGGAACACAGGGGGGAAGCGGGCCGACTCGGTCATGGTCCGATTCGCACTTCCGCCGGGCGTCATGATGTATGCCGGCGGCAAAGACACCCACCCTCTGAACCCGTTTTCACTCGAACCGGGGGAGAGCGGTACCTGTTTCGTGCCCCTTCGCGTCCTGCCGAGGACAATGGGTGGAGTGGAACGCATTTCCATTCACGTAGAAAGCCCGACCGCGCCGCCCTCGGAATGCTCCGTCCCGCTCGTCGTCCCCCCACTCCATGCGCCCGTGGTCGTTGCGGAGTGTTCGGTCCCCGACGTTCTGCATGCAGATACCCTCACAGGGACGTATGCGCAGAACCCATTTCCCGTCGAAATCCGCGTACGGAATGTCGGCGACCGACCTGCGGAAAACGCCGCGGCTACCATAACCCTGCCGGACGGTGTCGTCCTGCAACCAGGGGAACAGCGCGTCAAATCATTCACGCCATCGACTCTTTCGCCTCAGGGGGAGGGAGGGAAAGAGACCGTACTTTCCTGGCGGGTTCTCTACACGAGGCGTTCGACCGCCCCCGTGAAACTTCCGTTCCGCTGGCTGATCAGTACGACAGGTTCGAACACCACCCGGAAAGACTCGATCTACGTCGTCTGCATGACGGATGTGGAGGCGTTCCCACCGGACTTCACGTGCACATTGGAAGCCCCTTCCGAAATCCGCGTGGACACGGTGACAGGATCCCTCTCCCCGGATCCCCTGACTGTCCGTTATACCCTTCGTCACATGGGGAAACGCCCTGTGCATCTGCGTTTCATCGAAGCCAGTGCCAAGGGAGACGGTCTCCGTTTCTCGCCGGCGACTCCCCCCGTGCGATTGGTGGATCGGGTCTTCTCCGCAGGCGATTCGCTCGTCGTCACTTGGTCGCTGCTCATCGAACGACGTTCCAGCCCGCGGGAGATCACCGTTTTCGTTTCCGCCGTAGACGATGACGAGAACAGGACGACATGCCTTGCCGGCGTGAACGTGGAAGCCGTTCAGTCGGACCTCGCATGCACGCTCGCTGCGGACGTCGACAGCGTGATGTACGACATCGAAACGGGGCATTGCTCTCCCGGTGCCTGGATCTTGAGCGGGACGGTGTCGAACATCTCCAGCCGGGTGATCGCCGACGTCGAGGTACGTCCCCGTGCGACGACAAGCGCGAGCGGTTCCACCGTCGTATTCACGGAAGGGAGCGACACCTCCGCGGTTCGGAAGATTCCCTTGTTCTTTCCCGGCCAATCGAAGGAATTCGTCTGGGAAATCCGTTACAGAGGCGCTCCGAGCTGCTGTACGCCTGACACCGTCTCGTTCTCCCTCGAATTGAGCGGGGCCGGTGCGGGCACGCAAAGGAGTGCCTGCGTGACACGCGTTCTCGTGGTTCCCGTCCAGACTGCCCGCCCACTGCTTCTCTGTTCCCTCGCCGCCACCGACACCGTTTCGTTCTTCGACACGAGTTTCGTACCGCCGTTCGTGGGCCTGGACGTCCGCATCGAGAACCGCGGGACCGCAACAGCGCACAACATCCGGGCGTTTCTCCTCCAGAACACGGGATTCACAGTCCTGGGGGACGCCGTTCATTCCATCGATCGTCTCGGACCAGGCGAGGTGGTAAATCTGACGGGACCGGAAGGGTTCATCCTGCGCCCTCACCCGACGGGCTGGGCCCGTTGCGACACTCTGGTGGTGCGTATCGTCGCGGAGGACGCGGATGCCGTCTCGTGCGAAAAGAGAACGATCGTCCAGCGTGCAGGGGAACCGCTCCTTCACATGTCCTGCATGCTTTCACCGGACACCGTACGCATCGGTCCCGGCGGCTTTGCCGAGCCGAGCCGCGTTCGCATGGAAGTTCTCGTGAGGAACGACGGCGACGCACCTGCGCATGAATGCACCGTGTTCTGTGCGGGATCTGCGCGTTTCGTCCCGGCAGACAGCGTCGTGGGCATCACACTCGGCGATCTCGAGCCCGGTGCGAGCGCACGTGCATCATGGGATCTGGTTCCTCTCCCCGCAGGGGGGGAGTTCACAGACACTCTCACGGCGACCGCGATCGCTTCCGGCGGAATCGGAAACCGGCTTCAGAGCGCACGATGCCAGGCTGTGATACACGCCGTAGGCTCGGCGAAAGGCCCCATCTCCCTTTCTTGTTCCGTTCCCGATACGATCGGGCTCGACCAGGAAGGCTCTTCACCCCTGTTCCGTTTCACCGCGACGATATCCAATACGGGAGCCGTCGAAACAAGACCCGGCGAGATCACCATTCATCTTCCGGCAGAAATCCTCCTCTCGAGCGGCGATGCAGTCATTGCATACCCGTCGCTCAGCCCCGGCGCGTCCATGGATTTCTCGTGGGTCCTGCGCGCAGACCGCGTCGCAGCTGGGAGAAAACGAATCTGCTGTGCGTGTGTCTCCGCAGAAGGTGAAATCGCTGCATGCTGCGCGGAGTCCGAAGCAGTTCGCGAGGGAAACATCGCGATGTCGGTCGCATGTTCGGGACCGGACACTATCCGGTATGGTAGGAATGAGGCATGGGATTTTTGCCTGACGATTGCCAACAATGCACCGACGATTCTGAAAGGCGTGCACGGGGTCGTCAAGTTCGAACCGGCAGGTATCTTCCTTCCCGTCGCAGAGGATTCCCTGTACATCGCCCGCATCGAGCCCGGCACCACCTCCGGCCCCGTCTGCATCAGAGCTTTCATGTCGATGCCTGTTTACACGGGACGTGTTTCCGCCCGCTGGTCGGTCCGTTCACCCACCGGCGATACGGTGGAATGTGTCTCGAGCACCGTTCTCCTGCCTCCGTTATCCACACGTCTGGGTATCGAGGCGCGGACCGAACCGTCCGATACCCTCCATTTCGATCGCACCCGCAGAGTGTTCGAAGGCGAGGAGATCGCCGCGGGCATCACCGTGTTCCGCCTTCATGCCGACGTGCGGAATTTGGGGGATTCCACGGCGCGTGATGTCCGTGTCCAGGTTCTCCCGCCCGAAGGGGTCTTCTTCGACGATGGGGAAACGGCGGAAAAAGGCTTAGACGGCATCGACGTGTTGAAGGGAAGTTTCGGTACGGTTTCCTGGCGTTTCCGAGCGGCACGGAGAAGAGAAGGGGCGCTTCGTCGGTTCATCGTCCGGGCATGGGCCGCGAACGCGGCGGAAGTCGAGGGAACCGCGAATCTCTTCATCCAAGGGGCTCCCCGTGTCGCACAGGTACGCCTCCCCCAGAACGTCATCATCCCGGCCGGGATGCATACTCCTGTTCCCATCGAATTGGACGCTCGTGAGTGGGGCGATGTCCGGTCGTATTCGTTTCTCCTGGCATTCGATGAGCGCCTCCTCACGCTTGCGGGTGTGCGTCCGACGGAGCGTACCGCATTCGGCTGGGTGGGGCCGAAGGTCGAAAAGATTTTTTCCACCCCGACAGGCGATGCGATATGGTCGGTCCGCGACACGTCCGTATATCTGCCGTTCCGTCGTGAGCCGCCCGGTGCGGTCGTCAACGTCGTTTTCGATGCCGTGTTCGGTTTCGGCGAGGAGAATATGGCGATCGAGGGGACGCCGCTGCGGTTCGTGCGATCCGTTCCCTTCCTGGATGGGTGGCAGTATACGAGCTCTCTGGACGGTGTTTCGGCCGCCGAGACCCCGGATGCCGAGGCTGTGATCGAATTCTCGGACGGTTTCGCCACGATATCCGGTGATTGCCTGCATCCGGTAGAGTGGACAGCCGTTCCCGTTCTCGGCCGGAACAGGCCCAATCCTTTCAATCCCTCGACCCGTATTCCCTTTACCCTCGAGCATGATGCCGCCATCGCCGTGACCGTTCGCGACATGCTGGGACGGACGGTCTGGTCGATGCCCCGGACGGTATATATGGCCGGGAGTCATGAGATCATCTTCGACGGTTCCGGTCTCCCGGCCGGGCATTACCGATGTACGCTCGAAACCGCTTCCGCAACCGTCGGGGTGACGATGACCCTTCTGAAATGATAGCGCAGCGACGTCGCGCGGAGGAGGGTAAAACGTTCTAGTGGAGAGGGGTCCCCGGCGGCGTGCCCATGAACATCTGCCCGGGGTCGCCGCTGGTTTTAATCTCGCCGAATTTCCGCTCGTACTTCTCGATATTCTCGTGCATGGCGTTGAGGAAAAGCTTAGCGTGCACGGGGGTCATGATGATTCGCGAGAGGACGCGCGCTTTGGGAATACCGGGGAGAATGCGCGTGAAATCGAGGACGAACTCGGCATTGGAATGCGTAATGATGGCGAGGTTCGAGTAAATGCCCTCGGCTTCCTTTTCACCGAGCTCGATGTTCACTTGCTGGGTTTGTTCAGGTGGAGGATTCATCGGCTTCTCCATGACTCGTACACGGCCGCGCCGGTTCATTTGCTGCGGAGCTCATCGGCTTTCCTGTAAGCTTCTTCCGCTTCATTGGTCATGCCGAGGGAGGCGTATATCTTCCCCGCGAGTTCCCAGTTCGCAAGAACGTCCGGTTTCATTTCCAGGAGAGTTTTCAGATTCGGGAGTGCCTTTTCGAGGATTTGTTTGTACTTGACCGGTTGTTTTTCCGGGTTGGCTGCGGATTCCTCGTCGCGCACCTTTATACCCCACCGCAGGTATGCGACGCAGGAGTTGTACAGGGCATTCTCGAATTTCGGGTCGAGGTCGATCGCTTTCTGGAGATAGCCCGCTGCCGCTTCGTATTCCTTCGTTTCGAGCAAAACGGTCCCGTATGCGTACTGTGCCATTTTATCCTTGGGGTTGTTATCCGCGAAAGCGTGGAAACGCTCTTTCGCCTCGACGATTCTCCCCGCCGCGACGTATGCGTTCAGCATTTCCTGGTTGAGTTCGCTGTGGTTGGGGAACGAGAGAACAGCCGTGTTGAGATAGTTGATCGCTTCGCTGTACGCGTTTTCCGCTTCCTTGGTTTTCCCCTCGTTCTTCAGGCGATTTGCTTTCGTGACCATGAGCTGTCCCAAGAACCGGTGCGCTTCGGGGTGCGGCTTGTGCATATTTTGTTTCTCCAGTGCCTTGACAGCCCCTTCCTCGTCACCGGCCTGCAGGCGTGCATAGGCTTCGATGATGAACGCTTCGTATTTGGCCGATGTGTCCGGTGCGAGTGCGCCTGCTGCCTGGAGGGTTTCGGCGGCTTCCCGGAAAAGCGATTTATCTTTTTTCAACCCCGCCTTTTTATACGTCGTCGTTCCCTGCAGGTAGGCCTGCTGCCAGAAATAGGGGGTGTTGTTCGATATTTCCGAAGCCATGGCAGGGCCTAACGATTTGGATTTTTTCCAAGCCTGCTCGAGACGGATGTAGTCTTTCTTGATCCCGTATGCGAAACCGAGCCAATACCAACCCTCGGCGCTGTTCGGTTTTTCCGTCACTTCTCTCTGGAACGCCTCGATGGCAAGGTTCAATTTCGCTGTGTCCCGGGAGTTCTGGTATTGCTGAAAATACATCTTCCCGCTGGTGATGTTCGGCGATGAGCACTGGAAACCGGTCGTGGCCAGCAAGACGAGCGCGAACACGACAGCGGAGAAAACGGTGTAGTGCGTGCGTTTCATCGAATCCTCGGCATTGAGACGGGTATATATGGGTGAGAGAGGCGCTTGGAACGCGCCGAAGGCAAAATATTCATCACTTGAGGGAGAAACAACACTCCCGCAGACAGATAGCCTGTGTAAAAACCCCTGTCTTATGGAGGTTGGACCTTGATTCGGCCGTGATGCCATCCTCTCAGGCTGTCCGCTTGAGGATCGGGTATTTTCCCTTTGCGGTGAAATGCCGGGCGATCGAGGGATAGGTATGGAGTGTCATTCCGCGCAGGCAGCAGGGAATTCGCCGATCACGGCGCTCACTCGGCGTGGATGACTCACGTCGTGCTGGAACCGATCTTTCACCATTCTCGAGACCGGTTCCCATTCGCAATTTTCTCTGTGCGAATACCTGTACGATGGTGCCAATGGAAAAAGAGAGCGTTGTGCTTCAAGAGACACGTCGCATCTGGTTTTGGTCCCTCGGGGTCCATCTCCCTGTCTCGGGTTCGGCGCTTCGTGCATTATTTCGAGCATGAGCGCATACAGCGGCTCTTTCCGTTCCGAGATGAAATCGCTGTGACCTCCATTCTCGATTCCCTTCCGACGCACCCATCCCGCGAAATCGTTCGCCGGCGAGGGGACCATCCCTCTGGGAACGATTTAGTCCCTTTCCCCTGGAGAATCGTGACGGCAGGAAATCGAGCATACCCGGGGATCGTGGCGAGGCGCCGGCCGTCGTCATACCGATGCAGGAGGAAAGCCGAGAGGATTTTCCCGACGCGGAGACTTGCCATTCCCTGCATGCTCGTGAAGGGTGCGAGGAGCATGATGCCACGCAGGTTCCGGCGTGCGGCGAGGTCGAGGGCAGCCTCTGCACACCGAGCGAGTGGCCGACGAGGAAAAGGTATTCGATCAAGTCCTTTCTCTCGAGGGTCAGTGACGACGCCTATGCCGCGAGGAGAGCGCGTGCGAAGCGGCGTATGCGGGCAGGCGATGGAGCTGATCACGTCGAAACCAGTATACTCGACAAAGCGAAAGGCAGTGTAGGGTCGGGGAAGTCGCGGAAGAATGAGACCCAGTAAGCGGCGAGCGGTGCATTGCCCCGAAGACGAACCACACGGCGCGCGGCGTGCTGTTTCGGTCTTCATGCGGCGGGAGGAGACACGCCATGGATCGATTCCCCATGACACTCACCGCCGACGGGACGATTCCCGGATTCTCGGTCGGTTCCTCACCCTGAACATAATGCGGGCGGCAATAGGCGAGCCGACTTTGGGAGAAGACTCCGGCGGTGCAGGCGGCGAGAAACGAGGAGAGCCAAATCATGGACACGGAGTCGATACCGATGAAGTGTTGCCCACGAAACGGACGCCCCTTCCGAACGCCGGGACGGTCGTGTTCTCTTGCCCGGTGTAGAGAACCGTCGTTCCCTTGTCGGATCCCTCAGAGATAGAGAATGATGCCGATCGAAAAGCTTTGGTAATTGTCCCTGTCCTGGGATACCCACCCGTCCAAGTTATCCGTCGTGCTGATGGTTTTCGTGAACCGGTAATAGAAGTCGTACGATTCCCCCAATGTCCACAGAATTCCTATGGTAATGGGGATCGCGAGGGCTGATTTCGCGGTACCACGGAATCGCGGGTAGAGCGCTTCGGTTTCCGGCGATTTGATCGTGACGGTGGGTGAGAAGAGGAGCACACCGCCCGATCCCGAAGCGTACAAGCGGAGAGGAAAGCGCGGGAAAAATTCGAATTTGATTCCCGCCGACACTTGGAAAGCCCGGGTACGGAAATCGTACACGTCGGATTTCCCCTGGAAGGAACCGTACTCGCTTTCCGTGATCGCAACGACGTCCAACCATTCCGCAGGCGTGAAGACCAATGTCTGGAAGGCGAGATGCACGCACGGCTTCCAATAATGATCGCCATTCGGGAACAGACCGACTCGATCGACATCGCCGCTGTACGTCACGAGTCCGGGACCGGCCGTTATGGCGAAGTGATACTCGTGCAGCCTTCGCGAAGAGCTGAACGCCGTTTGCGGCACGACCGGTGTTCCCACTGCATGCACGAGCTGTGCAGCGGAACGAGGCGTGATAAAAAGCGGAATGAAGAGGAGGAGAAACAGGGGAAGGAGATGTCTCAACGGTTTCATGTTTCAATCTAAACAACGGTGATCGGTCATTCAACCGGCGGTATCCCGGAGAGGATATCGATGAAACGGGCTAGGACATCGGGCCGGAGAATGACGGTCAACAGCATCCCCGCGATCCCGCCGGCGAGATGGATGGCGTGAGCGATGTTCCCCATGTTCCGGCGGGCTCCGTACCAGCTCACGACGAGGAATATGGCACAGAAAAGAGGATAAGGAATCGCGAAGGGCAAAAAGGCAAGGTATATCCGCCCCTCGGGGAAGAACAGCATCCCGCTGAACAACAGGCCGGCAATGGCACCGGACGCGCCGACCGCGTAGTACCTGGGATTCGATCTGTTTTTCCACGCCGAGGGCAGTGCCCCGAGGACAAGGCTCCCGAAGTACACGGTGAGGAAATCGACGGGACCGAGAAATCCATCGACGTCGAACGCGATGGCGGTATATGAAACCGTGTTGAAAAGCAGGTGGGCAACATTCGCGTGTACGAACCCATGCGTGACGAGGAGATAGTATTTCCTTTCGCGGGCGATAGAGACCGGGTGCAGCATCAATCGCGAGAAGAGCGCCTGCGATGAGAAAGCCGCCATGCTCACCGCGAGGATCGCGAAGAGAATGCAGGCGGCGGCGGGATGTTCGAGCGGAGAGGATGGGAACATGAATGGGGAATCGACGTTACAAGCGCGCGGAAGTGCACGGAACCCTGGCCGCCAATGCGGAATGGGAACGAACTTCCGTGAGGCATTCATCGAGAGAACCGACGGGTTCGTCTCGAGAAGTCGCGAAACGCTTCCCGCCGTGTTCACCGTGGATGGCGATCGTGGGGCTGAGCGGTTTCGAACTCACGCGTTTAGGATCGAAGGTATTCATGCTGTATCGCCACCGTCGTATGAGCGCATAGTATCGAGAGAACGGCTCACCCGAAATCTCTCGACAACGGCGATGGCGTGCAAGGCATGACAAGGGGTTGTCGAAAGAGACTCTCTTTCCTCGAAGGCGTCACGAAACAGCGAAAGATGATCCGCGGGCATGCGCGTCAAGGTCGATCTTCGCAGCGCAGTGTCAGGAGGGTGATTTCGGGTGGGCAATTGAATCGGGGCAAGAAAACTGTCCCAATACCGCGCGTGACGTAGAGGCGTGTGGCATCGAGCCGATACAGTCCCGCGATGTAGGGCGTGACGGCCGCTGCCGGAGCGAACACGGTACCGAATACCTTTCCCAGAACGATCTGCCCGCCGTGCGTATGACCGCTCACCATCAAAGGCACGCCCCACAGCGCGGCATCTTCGAGCGGGTAGGGTTTGTGGCACAGGACGATACTCGGGACCGATGGATCGAGACCGGACACGGCCACAGGGAACGATGCATCGAACGGAAGGGACGGCGTGACATCGTCGACACCGATGATGGCAAGACAGGCACGATCGATCCGGAGCACGGCATGGCGATTCCGGAGAATGTGCACACCGGCAGCATTGAGACGGCGCGTAACCATTTCCGAATCGACGATGAAATCGTGATTCCCCAGACAACCGAATATGCCGTGTTTCGCCCGCAAACCTCGGAGCGCTTCACAGACAGGGGGAATTTCAGACACGGAAGAGGTGACGAAATCCCCGGGGAGAAAAATCATGTCGGGGTTCAGGCTGTTGACGAGATCGACGTACTCGGCGATTTCGTCGCCGGACATGAACGGTCCCGCGTGGATATCGGAGATCACCGCGGCGCGAAGACCGTCGAGGGCTCTCGGCAGATAGGGCATGGTCACATCGAATCGCGTGATTTCACAACCTCCCGTCATGCCGGCGAACGCTTTCCCCGACCCGGCAATGAAGGCGAGGACGGACATCGTCATGCCCGAACAAAAACGGCGGCGGCCGAGGTTCACATGCAAAGGGGAAGAGGGAACATTCCACTCACGGTTCCGATCGACCAGCCGGTGTATCGCTTTCGCCTCGTTCGGCGATCGCGAGGGCGGTTGTGATGAATCAGGTTCGCCCCCCTCGGGCCTTGGTGCGGGGTCTTGTTCGCGTGCGGGGACGCTCTTCGTACGATAAAAACCGCGGCAGTCGGTCATCTCCATTGACTTTTTCACTTCCCTTTCATCCGTTAGGCGTTTCTCTGACGCAAAATACGGTATTATCTCTCACCGTCACGGGGACTGGGTGTGGCGAACGGTGTTGGTGCGAAAGATGCACGGCCGTAGTGAAGAACGCGAACGGTGCGGGAGCGGGATCGTCGTATTGTTTTTTCCTTCGAATATTTCATTCTTTACATCGTATCGACATTTCCACAGAAGGACACGATGCTGGACGCCACCGATATCGCCATTCTGAAAGCCCTGCAGGAAAATGGGCGGATCCGTCGGAAGGACATCGCTGCCGCAACAGGCTTGTCTCAGCCCGCCGTGAACGGCAGGTTGAAAAAACTCGAGGACAAAGGCTACATCCTCGGTTACACCGTGCTCCTCAACCCGACAGGTTTCGGGAAAAACGTCACGGCGTTCATTTCCGTCTGTCTCGACACACGGAAACACGGGGAAGACTTTTTCCGCCGCGTGGATTCGCAAGGCGATATTCTCGAGTGCCACGCCGTGACGGGCGAATCGACACACCTGCTGAAGGTGCGGACCGACTCCCTGCGCACCCTCGAGGCGTTGATCGGCGTGATCGGCGCGTGGCCGGGGGTGAAATCTCTGTGCACGAGTGTCGTGCTCGCGACGCGAAAGGAAACATTGAGCTTCCCGATCGAAGAGCACGTCATGCAAGGCGGCGGTTGAGAACGGGGAAGCGAGGGCGGAAGAGCCCTTTCGCTGTACAGTGCGGCTTCTCACGTCCCTGGTCATCGCACGAGGCGACGGGAGAAATCGGCCGGTGCGGCGGAATGCGGGTTCAAATGCGGGCTCAGAAGCGAAGGGAAAGAGTCAGCGTCATTCCCGGCATGAGGGGAGATGCTCCGGCAAGATCATTGCTGACAGAAAAATCGAAGAGGTGAGCATCCACGTACGCATCCGCGATCTGCACGAGATAGAGAACGAGGAACCACCATGCGTACGTGTCCCGGTTGTTCCGGTAATACTCGCGGAACTGTTTCAGGCGAAGATCGCCCGCAGGATTGGTCGGTGTTATGGAAGCGGCGTACCGGTCACGATACGCGACGTAATCGGCGTTCTCGACGATGACGCCCCGCACGAGGAACGCGCCGAGACCGAGCACGATGGGGATTTTCCAGTACGATTCGTTATAGAACTGTCCGAAGCCCGGAAACACCGCCGATCGCAGAGCGGCTCCCCAAGGTGATTTCGACATGATGAAACTCTCCGTCCGTCGTTCCGCAACAACCGTGTCGCGGCTTTTTTCCTGTCCTTCCGCAGGGATGGGGTGCGCGGACAGTGCGACAAAGACCGTGAGGGCGACTCCCATCGCACGGGACCGTTTCATGCGGTCAACATAGGCGTGGGAAGGGAACGGCGCAAACGGGAAGTTCACGGGACTCGGCCGCGATTGGATTCCAGGTGCCCCGTCGCTATGTTCATCGCACGAAATTGCTCGTATTCACCATGGGTGCGCTGCGTCTCGGTGTCGTCTTCGGAGGTCGTTCGGGAGAGCACGAAGTGTCTCTCGTTTCGGCTGCGTCCGTTCTCCATGCTCTCGACCCGGCGAAGTACGTGATCGTCCCCATCGGGATAGAAAAAAACGGGCGATGGAGAACAGGTCCGTCAGCGCTGGCATACCTCGCGGGGGAAATCACGGATGTCCCCGCACTCTGTTATCTCCCGCCCGACCCGTTCGTGCGAGGTCTTCTCGTGGAAGACGGTCACGGCAGTTTCAGGCATGAGCCGTTGGATGTCGTTTTCCCTGTTCTTCACGGTCCGCTCGGCGAGGACGGCTGTGTTCAGGGATTACTCGAACTGGCATCCATCCCATACGTGGGATCGGGTGTTCTCGGTTCGGCGGTCGGGATGGATAAGATCGCGCAGAAACGCCTGTTCGCAGCTGCCGGCCTGCCCGTTGTCGAAACGGTTTCGTTTCGGTCCGAGGAGTACTACACGGAAAGCGGGGGGATTATCCATCGCATCGAAACCGCGCTCGGTTACCCGGTCTTCGTGAAACCCGCAAACCTCGGCTCCAGTGTCGGGATTTCCCGTGCGACGGGGCGCGCGGAACTGCACGATTCCATCGCGCTCGCCGCGCTGTACGACCGGTGGGTCATCGTCGAACGCGCGGTGCATAACGCGCGGGAGATCGAGGTCGCGGTGCTCGGGAATGCAAGCCCGGAAGCTTCCGTGCCCGGTGAAATCGTGCCGGGGAACGAGTTCTACGATTACGCAGCGAAGTACATGGACGGCACATCCCGCTGCGTGATCCCGGCGGAACTCCCATCCGACATCGCAGGCCGCTTACGCACCCTCGCCGTGGAAGCGTTTCTCGCGGCCTTTTGTGAAGGCATGGCAAGGGTGGATTTCCTGCTGTCGAGGGAAGACGGCGCCCTCTTCGTCAATGAAGTAAACACGATACCGGGCTTTACTGGCATCAGCATGTATCCCAAACTATTCGAAGCGGCCGGGATAGCATACCCCCGACTGCTCGACCGACTCATCGAACTGGCGCTGGAACGGGAGAGGGAAAAGGCCGCGCTACGGCGGACATTCGAACCGCCTGACCGCTGGTACACCCAAGGAGCCGAAGGGAGCGAACGGGAAACTCGTTGACGTTCGCACCTGCCGAGGTGAAGCAAGGAGAGCGAAATGTGTTTCACGTATTCACGCGTCCGTACGGCAGGGCCATGGAATTGGGATGGTGACGAGATCATCAACCCCCCTGTGCTCGAGGGGGCACGGAAAGTCCCGGGGACGAAATCCACCTATGCGATCGACATCCGGTCGTTCGTCCTGTCCCTGGACAATGCCGTGCTCGCCGAAGCGGTTCGTCGGATGCTGGACCGCCTGCCTGTCGGGAAGCGGGAGTTCTTCCGTTCGACGAAGCCCGGCTCATTCGATTTTCGCGTCCAAACCGTTATGGAATTCATGGGCAGGGAGACGCGGTATATCCCTTCCCAGCGGCGCTCGTTCGATTCCTGGCTGTTTCCCGACGAGACGCTTCGAAAAGGCGGGGGCGATTGCGAGGACCGGGCGTTTCTCCTCGCGGCTCTGCTCCGCGCGGCGGGCGTCAGCGGGTATGCCGTACGCGTCGTTCTCGGCAAACTCTACGCCGTCGAAACGGGTGCGGATTCGGGTGAATCGCGCGATCACGTATGGGTGATGTACCGCAACGAGGCGGGCCGCTGGATGTGCCTGGAACCGCTTCTCCTCACCGAGGAGGCTGCCCGGAAAGGCGATTCCCTGGCATGTCTTCCGCGCCGCCCCGCCATACCGTCTTACGAATACGTCCCCTACTACGCCTTCAACGACGCACACCTCTGGCATATCCGTTCGAACATTCGCCCCCCCACGCCTTTCAGCACGATCGTCGAATGGCGCAAGTTCTGGCGGCATTACGACCCCGTGTACGCCGCCGGCGTGCATGACCACATCTTCGACCGCGCCCTACCGGAACTCCCGTGGACGGACCGGCAGTTCATGAAGTCGGTGAGCCTGGCGATGGACGCGTGGGCACCGGGTTATGACCCGTGCGAGCATTTCGACAACGGCTACATCCGGGAAAGCTGGCAACTGGCCATGTCGCGCCTCGCTTTCGGGACGCTGACCGGCCTGGCACAAGCGGCGCATGCGGTGGCGGATTTCTACGCGCACACGTCGTACGCATCCTTCGCGAATCTCGTCGACGGGCGACTCCCCCTCTTCGACGGGAAAACGCCTGCAGGCTGGAAGGCGACGTATGATCGCGGCGACTTCGACCTTATGGACGTATCGCGTTTTTCGGTCAACGAACATTACCATCGCGGCATCGACCGTGAGGAGGCGGTGAGGGAATGCCGGAAACGGCGGATCATATCCGGCCGCTATGCACAACCCGGCGACCAGGCGCAGAGTTTTCTGGAACGGACCTTTGTCGCGATTCCCTATGTGTTGAGAAAAGCGCATGATTTCCCGGCTCGAGGTCTGTTCCCCCACCACGATGAGATCGCGGTCGACGCACCGCCTGAGGGAAACACAATCCCTCCACGGCATGCCGTATACCGCTCCGTCGAGGATTACCGCCGCCAGTTCACACTGCGTTTCGATGCAGCGGTGAGGCATGTGCACGCGCTGTACGAGCACTGGATAGAGTCGTAGTCTGCAGGACAGACGCGGAGACGGGCATCGTCACCGGCTGGGTGAGTGTATTCGATTCCTCACCCGCGCGCGTCGCGCATGAGAGCGTTCATTCACAGGAGAGAAAATAGGATCCGACCGATCTCATCATGAGTCTTCACACCCGCGAAACGTGTCGCCCCGGATCCGAACGCACACATGGCGATGAGCGAAGCGGTATGCCATGTGCCCGTCCATGAACCCCTGATATCCGACCCTCGCGGATCCTTTCCGCTTACCGACAGCCCGCCGGTTTCATGGTCGGCGGTGACGATGACGAGCGTGCGCCTGTCTTCTCCGGCAAAGCGCAGCGCAGCGTCCACGGCTGCGTCGAAATCCCGCATCTTCCGCAAGAGACCGGGGAAGTCATTGTCATGGCAAGCCCAATCGATCTGCGACCCTTCCACGACGCAGAGAAAACCTGTGTCGTCGCGGGCGAGTGAGGCGAGGGCGCATTGGACGAGGTCGGCCAAGGAGTAATCGCGTCGACCGGCGGGGGGGAGTGCATCGCGTTCGACGAGGAGAGCTTTCTTTCCTTCCCCATCCGGGCATTCGTGGTTCGTCCTGATGGTGTACCTCGTGCTCTCCATGAGAGCGAGCAGGTTTTCCCGATCATGGCGCACCCCGCCCAGCGATTTTGGGAAGAAATGTTTCCACCCCCCGCCGATGAGGACATCGATATTCGAAGAAGCGATCTGTCGTGCGATTTCGTCTTCGTCTTTCGTGGAGGTCGTGTGAGCGACGAATGCGGCGGGCGTCTTATCCGTTACCGAGCTCGTGACGATAAGCCCTGTCTTTTTACCCAAGGAATGTGCTCGTTCGAAGAGGGTTTCGGCGAGGTTGCCCGACGAGTCGACGGCTATGAAGCCGTTCCGAGTTCGCATTCCCGTGCTCAGCGCCGTCCCACTGGCGGCCGATTCGGTGACGAGCGAGGATTTCGACGGTGTTTTCACGAGCCCGACCACAGGGAACCGTGCGAGTGCGGCGTTGGAGTCCGTCAGGAGCAGCGAGCTCAACTGGCCGATTCCCATGCCGTCGCCGATGCAGAGGATGATATTGGTCGGCTTATCCTGTGCCCACGTTCCTGCGATGAGGAGGAAGAACATCAGGACTAGCGTTTTTCGCATGAGCGGCATTGCACGTCCTCTCCTGTGCCGATTGTGCATAAGTAATCTATCGGATTCCCCATAAAAGGCATGAAGAGGTTTCATGCGGTCCTCGACGGAGATTTGCCGAGCGGTGTTGCCGAGGAAAGATCACGTGCAAAGGGCACCGTTCCGCCCCAGTGGTCTTTGGGAGGCAACGTTCCGAGCGATGCACGGATACGTTTTCGATCCGTGCATATGGGGAGTGGAAGGATTCTACCGTTGTCTGGAAAGACCGTCTTTCGAAGCGTCGGCTTGTACCGCCGTCGCACATGGACCGGGACCGTCTGTCCTTCTCGTGTTCATCCCAGCTCCCCCGTCGATTTCCCTCTTTTCGTCGGTCGGGCTCGCGGTAGCGGTCCCTCGTCGATTCAACGGGAACCGGCCTCGAGGACACGGACGCATTCATAGAGTGCAACGCCTGCAGCGACGGCTACATTCAGGGACTGTTTCATCCCATACATGGGGATTTCGATCGCCATGTCGCAATGTTCCAAGGCGCGCGCCGATACTCCTACAACCTCGTTGCCCACGACGATGACGAGGGGGAACGCCGAAGCAGCGAGGTCGAATACGGGGATGCTCCGGTCCGTGTGTTCGAGAGCCGCGATGGTTTTCCCCTGCTTCTTGAGGAAGGAGAGAGCTTCTGCGATGTCCCAAACATATTCCCATGGGACGCTGTCCTCCGCGCCGAGTGCTGTTTTCGAGATTTCTTTCCGGGGTGGGTGCGGAGTGAAACCGCAGAGATACAATTTTTCGACGAGCGCACCATCGCAGGTTCGAAAGAGCGACCCCACGTTGTACAACGATCGGACATTATCCGCGACGAGTGTGATCGGGTGCCTTCCTCGCGCGGTGGGTCGTCCCCCCGACATGCGGGCGATTTCATCGTGTGTCAATTTTCGTAAGGACATACGGGGAGAACGGGTTCAGGGATACCGAGTCGGGTGAAGCGTTGGGAAACGGCTTCGGCCGAGTGGAGGGTTCGGCAGGTGGGGTGTTTCATATGCGCTGTCTTCTGACCTCATAGAACGCCAGGGCGGCAGCGACGGACACGTTCAGGGAGTCGATCGCCCCCCACATGGGAATGCGCACCGTTTCATCGCACGCGTCGCGCACGGCGGGCCGCATCCCGTGTTCACCGCCGAAAACGAGGCACAATGGGCGCGTCCCGGAGAAAGCGAAGAGATCGGTCTCCCCCTCCGAGCAGAGCCCCACTACATGGATCCCGCGCCTCTTGGCGACTTCGAGAGCCGCCGGCAACGACGTGACACGCGCGACGGGAAGAAGCGAAGCGGCTCCCGCCGAGGTTTTCATCACGGTGCTGGTGATCATTGCGGTGTCCCGCTGAGCGAGAATAAGCCCGTGGACGCCTGCACAGACGGCGGAACGCATCATGGCGCCCAGGTTGTGCGGGTCGGTGAGGCCTGCCGCGGCGGCGAAGAAAGGGGGATCCTGTTCGATGTGCCGTGCCAACAACTGATCGAGCGTGAGGACGGACGCTTCCTCGGCCAGTGCAGCGACACCCTGCGCGTGACGCACGTCCCCGAGCCGGTCGAATTTCGCTTTGGAAATCGTGATGCAGGGAATGCGGAGCGCGCGTGCCGCCTGCCGGATCTCGTTGAGGGTCGGACCGTGTGTACCGACGCGAATATATATTTTTGCGATTGTCGTACCGGCGCGCAATGATTCACGAACGGCGTTTCGTCCAACGATCAGCATGGAATGATCCTCCCGGAGCGAAGACGGGGTCGTGGATACTCGGCGGTATCGACGTCCCCCTCGCCGGATTCGATTTGCAGGAATCGGACGATGGGGAATGTGTTTTCGGAATGAAAGGAACACGGGCAGGGGAACCCACACCTCGATGCTCTCGTCCCCCATGCGTTCCGTTTCATGGCTTTCCTCACGCCGTCGTCGAGATTTCCATGTCTTCTCGGAAGGTCTCGACCGTCAATTCCCGCAGTCCCGCGTGTTCCGGTGCGCGGAGGTGCGGGTCGCGCGCGACGATGCGAAAAGCCTCGTCTCGTGCCTCGCGAAGGATATCGCCGTGGAGCCGGAGATCGGCTACGCGGAATTGAGGGAATCCGCTCTGTTGCGTTCCCCAGAGATCGCCCGGTCCGCGTATCGTGAAATCCGCCTCCGCGATACGGAACCCGTCCAGCGTGTCCCGTATGGTTTCGAGCCGAAGCCGGGCGGCGCGGCACTCGATCTGTTCGTCGGGTGTGGATTTTCCCCTCGAAAAGATCCGTTTGTCCGTCATCAGGATACAGTAGCCTTGCTTCTCGCTCCGTCCGACGCGGCCGCGGAGCTGGTGGAGCTGCGCCAGCCCGAAGCGCTCCGCATGTTCGATGACCATGACGGTGGCGTCCGGAACATCGACGCCGACTTCCACCACCGAGGTCGTTACAAGGATATCGATTTCTCCCCGCACGAAACGTTCCATGGTCTCGTCTTTCTCCCTGCTCGGCATTTGGCCGTGCAGGAGCCCCACACGGAGATCGCGGAACTCACCGGCCGCCAGCATTTCATATTCCTGCGTCGCGGCTTTCAGGTCCAGTTTTTCGGACTCGGAAACGAGGGGGAGGACGATATACGCCCGATTGCCGCGTTTCACCTCGCTCCGGATGAAATTCCAAACACGGGGGCGGTCTTCCTCGAATCGAACGGCGGTCGTGATATTGCGCCGGTTCGCCGGGAGTTCATCGATGACCGAGACGTCGAGATCGCCGTACAACGTCATGGTCAGCGTCCGCGGAATGGGCGTTGCGGTCATGACGAGGACGTCGGGAGCGGGGCCCTTTCGGCGAAGCGCGGCGCGCTGCAGGACGCCGAAACGATGTTGTTCATCGATGACGGCAAGGCCGAGCCTGCCGAAGACAACACCGCTCTCGATGAGCGCATGTGTCCCGATGACGATGCACGGTATACCGGCTGCGAGAGCTTCCATGACCCGTGCGCGATACGACGGCGGCTGCTGTCCGACGAGGAGGTGAACGGGGACGCCAAGACCCTCGGTGAGTTTCACGACCGTCCGCATGTGTTGTTCGGCCAGTATTTCGGTCGGCACCATCATCGCCGCCTGATAACCGTTATCGACGACGAGGAGCATGGCGAGAAGGGCGACGACGGTTTTTCCGCTGCCGACATCGCCTTGCAAGAGGCGGTTCATCGGGGCGGATCGGGCGAGGTCCGAGATGATTTCATGCAGGACTTTCCGTTGGGCGCGTGTCAGGGTGAACGGCAGCCGCTCGACGAGGGCGCGCGCCGTGGGGCTGGAAGGCTGGAAAGCGATCCCAGGGGTCGATTCGGTATGGCGTTTCCGGAGCGCCTGTCGAAGGGCGAGCGCGAAAAACTCATCGAACACCAGACGTCTCCGAGCGTCCGTGAGGGCTTCGTGCGAAGGTGGTCTGTGGATATGCGTGATGGCGGTCCGAAGCGGGACCAGCGCGTGCCGTGCCCTGATGCCGTCCGGAGAGTGGCTCTCGAGAGGGTCCTCGACAGCTTCTGCGAAGCGGTTGAGCGCCTCGCGGATGATTCGCCGGAAACCCGCCCGGCGGTTGAGACCGACCCGCTCGAGCTCCGCACTGGAAGGGTAGACGGGGATGATGCCGCCGGTATTGATGAACTCGAAAGATTCCTCGTCTTGCAAGCGGTCGATTTCTGGATGGACCATGTTGGGCCGTCTACCGTATTGTGTGATCGTCCCCGAGACCGCGATCACCTCGTCGTGGGAGAACGCTTCTTTCCAGTAAGGAAGGCCGTGGAAGAAAACGATATCCATGGATCCGTGCTCGTCGCGGAGTGTGACGACGAGACGCAGGCGTGTCCGCCCCATGAGCAGCATGCCGGAGACGCGGCCGATGCACGTGACGTTCTGGTTCAGGCAGCGGTGGAGATCCGTCATCGGTACGATGGTACTGCGGTCGAGGTAGCGGCGCGGGACATAATAGAGGAGATCCCGGATGGTGCGAATCCCCACCGTTTCCAAGGCTTTTGCACGGTGTTTCCCAATGGCGGGCAGAACCGTCGGCGGTTGGAGCAATCGGGAGGATGTTGGCATTCTCTCCTGAAAATCTTTTCTTCGCAAAAGGTAACGATGCCCGTGCGGAGGAGCAACGCCCGTGGGTGGAGTCACCGCGGCAGTGATCCCTCGATCGCGGGCTGCATGAAGGACCTGCAAGCCCACCTTTCACCTTCCCATGTCGCATGCATTCCGCCGATCGCTCGGCGTTTTCGATCTCACCATGATCGTCGTGGGTGCGATCATCGGATCGGGGATTTTCCTGACCCCTTCCATGATCATGCGTCATCTGGGCGACCCTTCCACCGTCATCGGCGTGTGGGTCCTCGGCGGCCTCATGGCGATTGCGGGGGCATTGACATTCACGGAACTCGCGCATGCCCGGCCGCATGTCGGGGGGATGTACGCGTGGTTGAGCGCGGCGTTCTCGCCGTTCGCAGGGTTCGCGTACGGATGGTGTATGCTCCTCGTCATGAATTCCGGATCGCTCGCAGCACTCTTCACCGCCTGCGTTACCTACCTCGCCGTCTTCGTTCCCATGTCCGGTCCTCTCCAAAAGGTGGTGGCGATAGGACTATGCCTATCTTTGACCGTCGTCAATATTCTCGGTGTCAAACAGGGGAGCGTCGTTTCGAATCTTTTCTCACTGGCGAAAATCGTCGGCCTTGCCGCGTTGATCCTGGGTGCCTTGTTTTTCGCACCGTCTTCCCCGCCTCCCCAAAGCGTCAGTCTACCTCCCCCCGGGAATCTCATCGCAGCCGTTGCGATGGCGATGGTCGGCGTTCTCTGGTCTTACGGAGGCTGGCAGTACGCTACATTCCCGGCAGGCGAGGCGCGGCGTGCCGAATGGAACATTCCCGTGAGCATTCTCGTGGGGGTCGCCATCGTCGTTCTCCTTTACATCGGCGCGAACCTCTCGTACCTAT
Organism: Bacteroidota bacterium; assembly: GCA_029907355.1. Lineage (GTDB taxonomy): Bacteria > Bacteroidota > Ignavibacteria > SZUA-365 > SZUA-365 > JARYLZ01. The sequence continues at coordinate 21,105 of JARYLZ010000006.1, forward strand.
CCGTGCTGAGCCCCGCGGAAATCGCGGCCGAGGAACGCGTCGCTTCTCTGACTGCGGAGAGGATCGCGGGGCGAGCGGGTGCAGGGATCATCTCCGCCCTCATCGCCGTCTCGACTTTCGGAACGGCCAGCGTTTACACGCTCGCTGCCCCGCGCATTTATTACGCCATGGCGCATGACGGCGTGTTCTTCCGGTCCGTGGCCATTTTGCACCCCCGTTGGGGGACACCGGCGACCGCTCTCATGATCCAGGCGGGGGTCGTCTGTGTGCTCATCCTCTCCGGGACATTCGAGGAACTCATTTCGTACGTGGCCTTCATCGACTGGGTTTTCTATGCTCTGGCGGCGGCCAGCGTGTTCGTGTTCCGCAGACGGCCCCAGGAAGGCGGAAGGCGTTTCCTCACACCCGGCTACCCTCTTACCCCCGCTTTGTTCATCCTCGTTTCGATCTGGTTCGTCGTGTACCTGTTCTACAACGAACCGGTGAAATCCGGCATCGGTCTTACGATCCTGGCGGCTTCCGTTCCCGCTTACGTGTTGTGGTCCCGGCGGGCGGGGAAAGCGACATCACGGATTTAAATCCGACGAGGGATTCCCCCCGCACGGGACGAACGAAAACCATGTATTTTATCGTATCCATATGTTGAGGCGGTTATCGAATATGAAAGCGAAAGCCGATAAGACGAAACCCCGTGAACAGGGGCATGATGCGGAGAAGGGGAAATTCACGGACACGGAGGCAGCAGGGAAGCGCCCGTTCATGTGGGCGGCTATCGGGACAGCGGCTCTTGCGATCGCCTTGTCGGCCCTGTACGTCCTTCCCATGCCTTCGCGGCTCGGGAGTGTGGGTTTCCCGACCGATGGCGCGTACATTCATCTCACGTACGCCCATAATCTCGCCGAGAACGGCACTTACGCGTACGATCGAAGCGCAGTGGCGACATCGGGAAGTACATCACCGGCATACGTGTTCCTGATCGCCGCCCTTCATCTGCTTACTCTGGGGGAAGTCAAGTCGGCTTTGCTGATCGGGGCCCTGTCGTTTGCGGCATCCGGGGTCTTCCTCCTCCTCATCGCGGCCAAGCTTTTCGAGACGAAGTCGTGGTGGGTCGCCCTCCCCACCGTCCTGTTCCTCTGCATGCCTCGAATGGCAGGGACGTCCGCAGCGGGCATGGGGACGATGCTGTACACGGCGTGTTCCCTCGCTGCAGTGTATTTCTTTCTCGTCCGCAGGACCGGCGCCGCAGTCGTTCTCATTGCCGTCGCCCTCTGGGTACGTCCCGATGCGTTGGTGCTCGCATCCGCCTTCCTTTTGCACAGCCTGTATCACCGCCGGATTCACGTATCGGGGGCGATGGCGAGGGATCGGCAGGTTTCGGCGGGATGGGCGTTGTTGCCATGGGCGGGAGGCATTCTTGTCGCCATAGGCTATGTCGTCTTCAATCTCGTTCTCAACGGCACGGTGTTCCCGAACTCGCTCGCGGCGAGAGTCGCGGCCGCCCAGGCGGCGGGGGACCAGCCGTTCCTTCGGGCTCTCCTTGCGTATTACGAGTCCCCTCAGAGTGCCGTGCTTTTCCCCTTCACCGTTCTCGGTCTCATCCTCGCGGTCGTGCAGGTGGTGAAGAAACGCCCCTGCCCCACGCTCTTCGCCGTTCTTGCCCTTCTCGGGACCATTGTGGCATACGGTCTCCTACTTCCCATGCTCCCCGATGACGGTCGATACTTGACGCCGACTTACCCGTTTTTCCTTCTCATCGCGATATGGGCGATGAGGGAGACGTTCGCTCTGCTCGGCCTCATCCTGCCGATCGCGAAAGCGGAGCGTTGGGCGTTCGGTCTGCTCGTCGTCGCCTGCGGTGCCGCTCTCGCCGCCGGCCTTGCGGTGTGGGAGCGGACACGCGCCGACTACTACGCGTCCGTGCGCTACGTCCTCGACCGCCACGTGACGGGAGCGCAATGGGTGCGTTCGTACACACCGCCCGGCAGCAAGGTCGCGACGGTTCTCCCTGGGACATTCGGGTACTACGGCAATAGACCGCTGGTCGACTTGACGGGCACGGTTTCGCCCCAAGTCACCCCCGCCGTCGGTTTCCCCGCAAAGCTCGAAGCGGTGCTCTCGGCGGAAAACGCCGATTATCTCGCGACATTTCGCGAACGGCTCGAGGCCGTAAATCTCAACCCCGTGTTCACGACGAACCCCCGCATCCCCGAAGTGCTCGAAATATTCCGCATTGAGAGGCATAAAATACACCTCGTCCCGAAAGCGGCGTCCGTGCTCAACACGCGCGCCGCATATTTCATGTCGAGGAAATTGTACGGGGACGCTCTCGCGGAAATCCGGCGTTCGCTTGTCATCGACCCGAACTCAGCGAGGACACACACGCTGGCGGGTATCTGCCTTCTCGAAACGGGTGACACGGCACAGGCGAAAACATTCCTCGAACGTGCCCTCGAGATCCAGGAAGACTACGCTCCCGCTATGGTCCCGCTCGGCGATATCCACGCTTCACGGAAGGAGTACACAACGGCCTTGCGGCTCCTCGAGAATGCCATGAGGCTCAACCCCGACTCGCCCACCGTCCGCACCTCGTACAACCGCACCTACGAAGCCTACATGCGGGACTCCCTCAAGGCGAGCGGTTTCCGTTTCATGAAATTCCGCGAACGGTGATGGATCCGGCAGGAGAAATTGTCTCCCGGTGTGCCGCACGGGTTCTCACCGCCATCGTCGCCATCCTTTGCGCTGCCGCACCCGCCGCCGGGTACGCCCAGCCCAGGCCGCCTCGAGAGTACCGTGCCGTATGGCTTACCACGTTGCGAAACCACGATTGGCCCGATCCGTCTTCGGAAGGCGACCCGATCGCCCAGCGACGCGCCCTGGGACGCATTCTCGACACGCTGAAAGCTCTCCATTTCAACACGGTGTTCCTGCAGGTCCGATCGCAGGGGAACGCATTCTATCGGTCGGACGTCGAGCCGTGGGCGGCAGAGTTGACGGGCCGGCTGGGAGGCGACCCAGGCTGGGATCCTCTGGCTTGGGCGGTGGAACAAGCCCATGAACGCGGACTCGAGGTCCACGCCTGGGTGAATGTCTTCAAAGCGTGGAACGGGGAATCGCCACCGCCTGCCACGGTCCCCGCCCACCCCGTCCGGGCGCATCCCCATTGGGTCAAACGTTACATGGGTCAGTACTGGTTCGATCCCGGTATCCCGGCGGTGCGCGACTATCATGCGCGCCTTCTCGTCGACTTGGCGTCCCGTTACGATATCGATGCGATCCACCTCGATTACGTGCGGTACCCTGGTCCTGATTTCGATGATACCGATACGTGGCGGAAATACGGACATGGTGCCGAGAGGGCGGTTTGGAGACGGAAAAACATCGACAGCTTCGTCGGTGAACTCGCCTCCAGGTTACGAGCGGTCAAGCCAACCCTGCGCATCGGTGCGGCACCGATCGGCATCTATCGTAACATTCCCAGGGCGCGAGGCCAGCAGGGGTACGTCGAGCTGGCTCAAGACGCGCGTGCTTGGCTGAAAAACGGCTGGGTCGATTACCTCGCCCCACAGATCTACTGGGGTCTCACGGAACACGGCAGCAGAATCGATTTCCGTGCTCTCGTGACGGACTGGGTCGAAGAGTCCGCAGGCAAGCATATCGTCATCGGAATCGCTGCGTACAAGGAAGAGGTACGCCCGCAAATCGGGCAAATGATCGATGTGTGCAGGGGATTGAACGCGCACGGTGAGGCGTATTTCCGCTATCGATTCATCGAGGACGGCCTGGCCTTCACCGGCAGATACGAGGCACAGGCTATCCCGCCCGCGTCGATGTGGCTCGACCCCGTCCCTCCGAACCCCCCTTCAGGATTCGAAACCAGACCGGACGAAGAGGGGGTCATTCTTTCTTGGCGTCCGCCGGAACGCGCCCTCGACGGAGAAACGGTTCGCCGTTTCGTCGTGTATCGGCGTCTCCGGGGGCAGGACGGGCGGTTCGGTCTGCCCGTCGTAGCAGCCGTTCTCCCCGGCCATGCCCTATCGTGGCGCGACAACACGCCGGTTGGCGCAGCGTTGTATGAAATAACGGCCCTCGATCGATGCAACAACGAGAGTGCACCCGCCGTTGTCGCACCGGCGGGACAGCCCCCGGCTATCTCCGTCTTCACACCCACGCTGTCGGACCCTGTCATGTACGACGAGGAATTGGCCCTTGTCGGGTATGCCATACCCGCTCGTATGAACGTCCGCATAAGGCTTCTCGAAGAGAGCGGGGCGGAATGTGCGGTTCTCGTGGATGGCGAACAGGAAGCGGGAACCTACATCGTGGGTATCCGGCGCAAGGAAATTCCGTGTCCCACAGCACGGGTCATGCTCGAGGCTGGCGACCGTCGTACCATTCGACCCATGCCCCGCTGAGTGCAGGGGAAGCGGACCCGTCCGACACCTGCGTTTTCCCGGGCATTTCGGGTTGCCTACTTTTTTCTTCGGACACCCATCACCCCTATCGTGCCACGCCGCCATTTACGCCGTAGAATCGTCGTTGCACCATGTTCCCGGGATGGGGACGTCGTCTCGCTTCATGACGAACGGAAGATACCGGTCACGCAAAGACCCCGGCCATTCCAGATTCTGTCGCATATCTGTATACGCGGTCTCGTCTCCTTGAAACTCGCGAGCATCTCGGTTTTTCTGTCGACCCTCCTGTCCCCGTATGCGAACGGGGATCCGCAGGAGCTGGGAATGGCGCCGCACAAAGGAACAAGGGACCCGACAACGCGTCAGCCATCCTCTACAGTCCGGCTCGGCGGCCGTTATATACCGTCCATCACCCGCAGATCGCCGTTCCGCGTGCTGGTGGTCTTCGTGCGATTCCATGGGGACACCCTCCGAACCCCCATCTGGCCTGAACCCGATGCGCTCCCGGAATGGGCTTCGTCGATTCTCTCTCGACGCGCGAGCGACGTCACCCGATACCCCGAGAATCTCAGTCGATTCTTCTTCGAGAATTCATGCGGTCTCTTCACGATCGTGGGCGATGTGTATCTCGTCACGACCGATTCCACCGAGGACTATTTCCACGAACGGGTACAAGGGACCGACGAAGACATACGGGCCGCGATCATACGGGAGGTACTCGGGAAACTCGACGACCCCGACGGTCCGTACCGGGTGGACTTCCGGCGTTACGACAATTGGAGTACGAGTGCCGATTTCCGCCATGAACCGACCCCCGATGGGTGGATCGACATGGTATGGATCATCACGCGGACGTTTCACGGCAACCCGTACGCACCGACGGACCCACGGTTCAAACGGTTCCGTCATTTCGGGAGGGTCTCTGCCGACTTCAATGTCGGGAGGACGCCCTTGGTGCTCGACGGTGTGCGTGTCGGCACGACGAGCGGCGTCGTCCGCGGTCGGGGTAGCGGTATCATGGTTTTCGATCACACGGCGGGAAACCGTGCAAAGCTCCTCGATACGTCACGATCCGTCTCGGGGCGCACGCACCTGTACGGCGAAATCATTCACGAGATCTCCCATTACCTGTTCGGCTCGGGACATTTCGGTAACAGCGATATCGCACTATCGCCGGTGCGGTACACGAGCTACTTCAGTGGGTATAGCATCACGAACGGCAATGCGTACGGCAACCTTCTCGGATATGAACGTATGCGCTTGGGGTGGGTCTCGGAGAAGGAAAGGACGCTCCGGGTAGTCCGTCCGAGAGAAAACGATGTGACCGTGACGCTGAAGGACTGCGCACTGTCGAAGCGCGGGTCCCTCCAGGTCGTGAAGGTGGCAGTCCCGAACTCCGACCAGTTCTTTCTTCTCGAGTATCGGGGTTGGAAGGGACCTTTCGAACCCCGCATCGCCCCCTATAACGGTTTGCACGCGGTCCTGCGACCGGGTCTGCTCGTGACGCACGTCATCGAGGAAAAAGAACACTTCGCCTCGACACCCGCGAAGATTCTCTGTGCCGATGGAAGGTACCGTTGGAGGGTCGTCCGGCTGGCCGATATTCCCGGCGACAGGGATGCAGGGGAGTATATCGAGCGGGGCGAGGCTGACCCCGTGGAGGGATATGACGAAAGGGAAAAGATCTTTGCCGAAGGCGCCGCGTCGAATCCGTATCTCGCGGGTTTTTGGCCGCGCCCTTCGGGGAAGCCGCAAGCGGTCGGTCCCTACCCTTCCTGCACGAATTGTGTGGATCCCCTGACAGAGGCGGCGGATAACGTGGGCGACCGGTACGATCTTTTCGGGGAAGGGGACGTGATCACGCCGTGGTCGAACCCCTCTCTCCTGGTTTGGACCCCGCCGACGTTCTCGCATCCTGAAGGACTGCCGATCGGGGTGCACGTCATAGACGTCGATCCGCAGAAGGGTACGTGCACGGTGAGAATTACCCGAGGACGTTTTCAGGGGTTTCCGCCTGCGCGTCCGACCGGCGTGCGGGTAGAATCAAGAACGGATTCCGGCTGGGTGTTTCGCTGGTCCCCCAACCGTGATCCTCTTATTGCTGACCCGCATCGCCATGGCCGTTACATCGTGGAAAGGTCTTTCGACGGCGAACGGTATTCGCCGATCGGGGAAACCGAGCATCCGTCCTGTATTTTCGTCGACCGCGAGAAGACAGATGCAACGGTGCCGTTTTCGCCTTTCTATCGCGTCCGTGCAGTGAGCCGCGATGGAACGAAATCACGGCCGTCCGAACCCGCGCGATTCTGGAACGTTCACGGGCGAGAGCGCTGATATTCCATAAGTGCATGACAAGAGAATAGACCCTGGAAACATCATGCAGTGCGTGAGGGATATAGACCCGATGGGTTTCATTCAGAAACGCACAGAAAGGAGATCACCATGAGGTACAAGCTTTTCGGCAGGAGCGGCCTGAGAGTTTCCGAGCTGGGACTCGGGACGATGACGTTCGGAGAGGAGTGGGGATGGGGCGCTTCGAAGGAGGAATGCAGGAAGATATTCGATGCTTTCGCCGAAGCCGGCGGGAATTTCATCGACACGGCCAACCGTTACACAGAGGGAACGAGCGAACGCTTCGTCGGCGAGTTCATCGGAGCGGACCGGGATGCATTCGTCGTGGCGACGAAATACACGCTCTTCTCGCGAAGGGATCATCCCAACGCCAGCGGCAATCACCGGAAGAACATGGTAACCTCCCTCGAGGGGAGTCTCCGGCGCTTGAGGACGGACTACATCGACCTGCTCTGGGTCCACGCCTGGGATTTCCTCACCCCGACCGATGAGGTTCTACGCGGACTCGACGATCTCGTCCGCGCGGGTAAAGTTCTCTATATCGGGGTTTCGGACACCCCGGCATGGGTGGTTTCCCACGCCAACACCCTGGCGGAACTTCGGGGGTGGACGCGTTTCGTGGGGCTCCAGATCAAGTACGGGCTCATCGAGCGAACGCCCGAGCAAGACCTGCTCCCGATGGCCCGGTGCTTCGATCTCGCCGTCGTTCCCTGGGGAGTGCTCGGGGGCGGTCTTCTCACCGGCAAGTACAATCGCGACCCCGATGCGAAAGGACGCATCGCAGGGACGAAAACCCTCAACGAGAGGAACCTCCGCATTGCGGAAGAGGTATCGGCGGTTGCGGAGGAGCACGGGTGCACACCGTCGCAGGCGGCCATCTCCTGGGTGCGTGTACAACCCGGCGTCATCGTGCCGCTAATCGGGGCTCGGACGGAAGCTCAGCTGAGAGATGCCCTCGGGGCGCTCGACATCTCGCTGAGCGAGGTACACCTGCGCCGGTTGAGCGAAGTGAGTGCCGTCCAACCGGCGTTCCCCCATAACTTCCTGAGCTCGCCGAACATCCGCGAACTCGTTTACGGCGGCTTCGCGGATCGCATCGACGACCACAGGGGAGGTCGGACGCTTTGACCTCCATGAACCACGGATGAGCCGAAAAAAGCGACGGTCGCTTTTCGTGCGACGGGACGAACGTTGCCGAACAGGTTGTTCGCTTACGCGCGGGAATGTGCTTTCCCCGCATCCGATGTCGTAACGGCATGTTTGACGCCGTCCCGTTTTCGGCTACATTTTGCAACGACGTCAACGGAAATGCCTCTCGAACCCGGACTTTGGGATCTTTCGATATCGGAAGGCGCTCTCGCGTGGCACGGTGTACCCCTCGAGCGCATCGCGGAACGTTTCGGGACACCCGTGTTCGCGGTATCCGCAGACCGCCTGCGGTCGGATGCCGGGCGATGGGTCGAATCGGCGGTACGCGCGGGTTTCCCTTGCAGGATGTTCTTCTCGTTCAAAACGTGCCCTGTCCCGGCTCTCGCTCCCATCATCGGTGCATTCGGGTTCGGGATGGAGGTGTCGGCATGCCACGAGTTGGAAGCGGTGCTCGCCGCAGGGATCCCCCCTGCTCGTATCATCGTCGGGGGGACGGGCTGGAGCATCGAAGAGTACACGCTCGCGCTCCGAGAAGGCGTCGCCCTCATCATGATCGACACGCGGGAGGATGCGAAGAAGCTCGTGGAGGCGGCGGCGCGGCAACCCATGGGGGGGAACGTCGGTCTCCGTTTCGCTCTGGGCGTGAAACCGCGTGGCACGGCCCGCCTCACGGCATCCAGCGTTCGTTCGAACCGGTTCGGTCTCGAGCCGGGCGGTGAGGAGTGCCGTGAAATTCTCTCCTTGCTCCGCTCCAGGTCTTCCCTCCGGTTGACGACTGTGCATTCCCACATCGGAACCGGTCTCACGGACCTGTCGGCGTTCCGGAGGAATTTCACCGTCCTTGCGGGCGTATACAAACAACTCGTTTCCATGGGTTTCCCGCTGGAATCCATGGATGTCGGCGGTGGGCTTGGTGTCCCGACGGTCCGGGTGTTCTCGAGCTTCGAGTTCCTTGTATATGCGGGCGGGTTGAGACGGCCGCCTCCACCGCGCGCCGTCGGGCGTGATCTCGTCTCGGCATACTTCTCGGTGTTGCAGAGGGCATGGCGGGAGGAATTCGGCGCGGGCAGGAGACCCCCGGAAATACTCCTCGAGCCGGGGAGGGCCGTTGTGAGCGCGTCGGTTCTCCTCCTCCTCCGCGTTCTCCATGTCCGCATGCGCTCCGGACGCCGCATCGCGGTTGCCGACGGCGGCGCGCTGTCCACCGGACTCTCCGTCCTCGCCGAGTACCACGAGGTTTTTCGTGTCCATGCGCCCCGGGAAAAGGTCCGGTATCTCTACGACATCGTCGGTCGCATCCCGACGCCGCTCGATATTCTCTACCGGAAAAAGTGGATGCCGGAACTTCGAGAGGGCGATCTCATCGCGGTGATGGATGCAGGGGCATACATGATCCCGACCATCACAGGTTTCGCGTCGCTCCGACCGCCTATCGTGTTGATCGAGGATGGGGAGCTCCGCTGCATCGTCTCGAGGGAACGTGGGAACGGAAGCCAGTCGGGGGGGGCATATGATGTTTGAGACGCGCCGTTACAGGATGACCCTCGAGTACGACGGGACCGGTTTCGTCGGCTGGCAAATTCAATCGAACGGACGGAGCGTCCAGGAAGTGCTCGAAACCGCATTGGCGGATCTATTTGGCATCCCCGTCCGCGTGACGGGCGCCGGCAGGACCGATGCCGGTGTCCATGCGGCAGGGCAAGCGGCGCATTTCGATGTCGCCACGAAACTTTCCCCGACAACGATCCACCGCGCCGTCAATGCGCGTCTCCCCGCCGACGTGACCGTGCTCTCGCTCGACGAGGCCCCCGAGGGATTCCATGCGCGTTTCTCGGCATCGTCCCGCACGTATATCTACACCGTCCGGAGGCGATACTCGCCGCTCCGGAGGCATGTCTCGTGGTACGTCTGCGGAAGGCTCGACCGCGCGAGGATGCAGGATGCCGCCGCACTCATTCCCGGCACGCATCGGTTCACCGCGCTTTCCAAACACAGAGATGCGCGTGATGCCGGTTATTGCCATGTGTTCGAAGCGGTGTGGATCGAACAGGGTGAAGAGTTGGTGTTTCGGATCCGTGCGAACCGTTTCCTCCACGGGATGGTGCGCGCGATCGTCGGTGCGCTCGTGCGGGTGGGACGCGGGAAATTCGGTGTCGACGCATTCCGCACCGTACTGGAAGGAAAAAATGCCGTCGACGTTCCCCTCGTCGCTCCGGCGCAAGGGCTCGTCTTGCTCGAGGTCCGCTACGACATGGAGGAACGCGAGCTCGTCCGCGTGCGCATGGAACAGCTGGGAAAAACGATGGGGGGAAATGCCTCGATGTCCTGTTAATGAAGGAGAACGAACATGCGGCGTCACATCTTCTGGCACGAGACCAGGTCGATGAGCGCTCGGATGGAGAAGCGGGAGGCGGGTATGCCGCTCGCTGTCCTCCTCACGGGTTTACTCTTCTCCATGCCAGCCGGGGTGGTGAAAGCCCAGTATGGTCGCGTGGAAAACCCGCACCCGATCCCGCCGTTCGATGCGACCGAACGGCTCGCTCCCCCTGCCTTGTCGTTCTTCGTTATCGGGTCTTGGGGATGCGGCGGGGCAGAGCAACGAAACGTGGCAGAAGCCATTCGTCGCCGCCATGAACAGGAAGCCGCGGCGGCCGTGTTGACCACGGGGAATAATTTCCTCGACGAGGGGGTCGCCGGTTTGGACGACCCACAATGGCACTCCAAGTTCGAGGCCGTCTTCAAAGGGGCTGGCGCATACCCCCCGTTTTATCCGACTCTCGGCATTTCCGATGCGAAAGGAAAAGCGGATGCGCAGATCCTTTATTCATCCGTGCACGGCGAATCGGACCACCCGAAGTGGGTCATGCCGGGCAGGTGTTGGACGGCGCTGTTCCGTGCCAACGCTTCGTCCCTCGCCGTCCGTGTCACGGGAATCGATACCCCTCTCATCATGGAAGGGACACCGATGGAACGAAAGGAAGTTCTCCGGGTCATCGATTCGCTCCTCGGTCTGAACGATGCGGCATGGAAGATCGTCGTGGGGCACCACCCGGTTTACTCGAACGGCCGTGGGGGGAACACGCTCGGCATGATACTCTCTGTCCAGCCGCTTCTGGAAAAGCACGGCGTCCAGGCGTATTTCGCAGGGCGCGACAACGATTTGCAGATTCTCGCCCCTGTCCGGGGAGTCCGCTACGCGGTGAGCGGCGCCGCTTGCAGGACGAGCGACACACGGTGGGCCGACAACACGCTCTTCACGGACTCGCGTTTCGGCTTCCTCTGGTTCCAGGTCAACGAGCGGGAAATGCTGATCCAGGCGGTCGCCTCCGACGGCACGGTCTTGTTCGCCGTTAAGAGCCCGCGCTGATCGCTTGCCCCTGTGATTTCGATCGACTGACTCTGGTGGTTGTACCGCTGCGGTCGTAACACGGGTTTGGAAAACGGCGAATGCCCGTGAGGGCCGGCTCACTCTTTGGCCGCCGTTCGAAGAAACGCGTGGTGCCCTCTCGGTCTCGTCCCATGTGCAACCGGCGGCCCGTTCTCTCGTCCTTCCGCAGGGAAGTTCCCGTGCACCGTCGGACGGCACCATCCTTGACATTGTTGATAAATCCTTTATATTCAAGAATTGGATAAGCCGCGATGATCTTTTTCAAAGAAGGGAAAAAACGTCAGCCGCGCGCAGGTGATGAACCGCTCGAACGGGGTTTGCCTGAGCATCACCGGGAAATGCTCGATGCGCTGCTCACCGCATGCCGGAACACCCTCAGGACGGTCGACGCCGACTTGATCACGAAAGCATTCCTGGTCGCGCGGGAAGCCCACGAAGGGCAGTTCCGCGCGAATGGTGATGAGTATCTCACGCATCCCCACGCCGTGGCGATGATCGCGACGCAGGAAATTCCCGTCGACGATGTGACCGTCGCTGCGGCTCTCCTGCACGATGTCATCGAGGGAAACGAACAGTTCACGTACGAACGGATCCAGGCAGAGTTCGGATCGACCATCGCAGATATCGTCGACGGGGCGACCAAGATCATCAATGTCCTCCAGAGCCGCGAAGTGACGACGGCTGCGAGCTACCGGAAACTTCTCGGCTCCATGCTCCAAGACGCCCGCGTGATCCTCGTGAAGTTTGCGGACCGCCTGCACAACATGCGGACCCTCGAGTTCGTGTCCGAGGAGAAACGGAAACGTATCGCCCACGAGACGCTCGAGATCTACGCCCCTCTGGCGCATCGGCTCGGGCTGGCTCGGTTGAAATGCGAATTCGAGGACTTGTCGTTCAAGTACCTCTACCCCTCGGAGTACGAGAAGGTCAAAGAACAGATTGCTCTGCGGAGGAGGGAACGCGAAGAGTACATCGCCCGTTTCACGAAGCCGATCCGCCTTGCTCTCGCGCGGGAAAATCTCCCGGCGGAAGTGAGCGGGAGGCCGAAACACCTCTGGAGCATTTACCGGAAGATGACCGAGCAGCAGAAGAGCATAGACGAGATCTACGACCTCTTCGCCGTCCGCATCATCCTCGACTCCGATGAAGAAAAGGATTGCTACCGTGCCTATGCGACGGTGTGCAGCGTCTATACGCCCATCCCCGAGCGGTACAAGAATTTCATCGCCCTCCCGAAACAGAACGGTTACAAATCGATTCACACCACCGTGCTCGGGCCGGAGGGTAAAATGGTCGAAGTGCAGATCCGCACGCGGCGCATGCACGAGATCGCCGAGAAAGGGATCGCCGCCCACTGGGCGTACAAGGAGGGGAAGCATCGCGACGAAAGCGCTTTCGAGCACTGGGCGATGTGGGTTCGCGAACTCCTCGAAGCGCAGACCGGTTCGCCCGCGGGTGAGGAAGGGGCGAGGGAGCTGATCGACACGTTCAAGAGTTCCCTCTACCAGGATGAGATCGCCGTATTCACTCCCAAGGGAGATGTCATCGTCCTTCCCCGCGGCGCGACGCCTGTGGATTTCGCGTTCGCCATCCATTCTGAGATCGGTCTCCACTGTATCGGGGCGAAGGTCAACGGCCGCATCGTCCCCTTGAACCGTTCCCTTCGGAGCGGAGATCGCGTGGAGATCATCACGTCGCGCAACCAGTTCATCAGCCCCGACTTGGAACAGTCCGTCGTGACGGGGAAAGCGCGTGTCGGAATCCGCCGTTTCATCGACGACAGGACCAAACTTCAACAGCAGCGCGGCAAAGAACAGTGGGAACGCAAGACGAGGCGGCTGCGCCGGACGGTATCGGACGAGAATCTCCAGCATGTCGCGTCACGCCTCGGTTTTACGAGCCCCGCCAAAATGTTCGTCGCTCTCGGCGACGGCGAGCTTTCGGTCGAGGAGATTCTCCACGTGCTCGACGCACCGGATGCGGCGCAAGGGGAAGCAACGCGGGGTAAGTTCACGGGAAACGGGTCGACGCAGGAATCGCCGGGGCCGGAGGAACATGCCATTACCGTCGAAGGCGTTACGGAAGCCGTGCCCTATGATTTCGCTCGCTGCTGCAATCCTCTTCCCGGAGATCATGTCGTCGCCTATGTCACACCGGGGAGCGGTATCAAGATTCACCGGCGCTCGTGCCGGAATATCCAACGGGTACTCCTCGATACGGGCGAGACCGGCCGCACCATGCGCGAGCGCATCCGGGACGCCGCGTGGGTACCGACGTCGTCGGGGGAATACCTCGGCGGGATCCGGATCGAGGGGATCGACAGGCCCGGTCTTCTCCAGGAAATCGCTCTCGCGGTATCGAGTTGCGATAATACGAGCATTCGGAGCATCCGTCTCGAGACACGCCCGGAAACAGGGACCTTCCACGGCAGCATACTCATGAGCGTCCACGATCTCGGTCACCTCGAACGCCTCATCGAGCGCGTTCGCGGGGTCCAGGGGGTCACGATCGCCGAACGTTCCATGGACGTCGAATAACCTTCCATCGGAGGAAGAACGCATGAAGGACAAACTCCCGACACTGACCCGCAAGGATATCGCGAAACGCGTGTCCGAAACACGTTCCATACGGATTCAGGAGGCCGACTTCTGGGTCGACACCGTCCTCACCGCCGTTCGGGAACTTCTCATGACGGCGGACCCGGAGGTCCGTCTCGAAGTCCGTGATTTCGGGGTGTTCGAGGTCAAACTCACGAGAGCGAAACCGCGCGCGCGGAACCCGAAAACGGGCGCCAAGGTATACGTCCCCCCCCGCCGAAAAACTCATTTCAAGCCGAGCAAACTCTTGAAGTCCTTCCTCACGCAACCCCTTGCAGGCGATATCGCTTCCCGTCTCGACGAGAATGTGGAACGGGAGCCGAACGTTTTTGCCATGTCCCACGCACCGGAAAACCTCTTTCCCCGTTGATATCAGCATCGACGAACCTGGCGTTATCGGGTCGTACCGTCGTAGAGGGTGCGTCATGAGAGGGGTTGTGCTCGCCGTCGATTACGGTGCGGTACGCATCGGCTTGGCGCTTAGTGATCCGCTGGGTATCGCAGTGCGCGGCGCGGGGACGGTGGCGGGCGGCGAAGGTGCCGTCGAGCGGGTGGCCCGGTTTGCCCTCGAGAACGATGTAGCGCACATCGTCGTGGGGCTTCCCCTCACGCTGAAAGGGAATATGGGGGAGGCGGCCGACCGGGTGCGGGCATTCGTAGAACGCCTCCGCGCGGCAGTCCATCTCCCCGTCGACATGTACGATGAACGGTTCACGTCCTCCATCGCCGAACGCACCATCCGGGAACTCGGGATATCCCGAATGAAGCGCAGGAGCAAGGAACGAGTCGATGAAATGTCCGCAGTCCTCCTGCTCCAGGATTATCTCAGGAAGGAGGGGAATTCGTACCGCCGAAATTGAGGCTTTTTCCTGCGGCCGGAGAAAGCGAGCGGCATGCGCGGCGTCAGGACGCTGCCGGGGAACCTGCAGATCCTATTTCTTTTCGAGGTGGACCGTTACCGTGAGCGTTTCCTCGCCTCGGAGGACGACGACGGGGACGCTCTCGCCCGCCTTGTGGAGACTCAACGCGTTCATGTAATCGTAGATGTTCTTGACGTTCGTGTCTCCGAAGGCGACGATGACGTCGCCCGCCTTCAGTCCCGCTTTCTCCGCTGGACTCCCGGGACTGACACCTGAGATTTTGAACCCCTCCACGGTGGATCCGAAATCCGGAATGGTCCCGACGTATACAGCGGCCGGGCGCACCGGCCGCCGTTCCTTGCTCTCGACGCGCGTGTATGCGGGTTTTTCATCCGTGGAATCGAGTGCGCGGAGGACATCCGAAACGTAACGGACGACGGTCTCCGTTCCAGGCAGGTTGATCTTCTCGAAATCGTCGCTCGGGAGATGGTAGTCCGTGTGCAGGTCGGTAAAGAAAAAGAGGACGGGAATACCGCGAAGGCAAAAGGGAGACTGGTCGCTGGAACCCGTCCCGCCGGCTATCGTTGTCACCGTGAAACCGAACCGCCGGTTCGCCCGCCGCACGATTCCCTCGAAGCCGGGCGAAGTTCCCACCCCTTGAATGTTGAGATGGCGCGTGCTGTCATTGAGATGTCCGATCATGTCGAGGTTCACCATGGACGCGATCCGTTCGGTCGGGATGGTCGGGTGTTCCAACCAGTAGGTTGAGCCGAGCGCACCCATCTCTTCGGCGGCGAATCCCACGAACAGGACGCTTCGCCGCAGCGGGTGCCGGGAGAAATACTGCGCGATCTCGAGCATCCCGGAAGTACCCGAGGCGTTATCGTCCGCGCCGTTATGGATCATCGGCACGCTGTCCCGGAGGCGGGAATTCTCGTTCCCCCACCCGAGATGGTCGAAATGCGCCCCGACAACGAAGACCTGTTGTCGCAAGACCGTGTCCGTTCCCTCGACGAGGCCGAGAACGTTGGCGGTTCCCGACACGCGCCGGGCGAGGTGGACCGTCAGTTCGCAGCTGAAACCCTCGAGTGCGAATGAACGCGGGCTTTTCGTCGCGCGAATCGAGTCGAGCACGGGTAGGTATCCTTTCCCTGCGGCGGACAACAGCGACTCCGCAATGTTTCGCGCGATACGCACGGCAAGGATGCCCGCATCCTGCGGCGAGTTGTCGTAGCGAAGGGAAAAGGGTCCGTGTCCGGTTTCCACGATCAAGAGAGCCACCGCCCCCGCTTCACGGGCGAAAAGTGCTTTCCCGCGCGCGGTAGCTATTGCAGTGAACGGCGATGTCGTATCGTCTCCGCCCGGGTGCCCATCCGCGACGATGACGATTTTCCCCCGCACGTCGATGCCGCGGTAGTCGTCATACCCCATGCGAGGGAGGGAAAGGCCGTATCCGGCAAAGACGATCCCACCCTTTGCCGATCCCGACGCGGAAAAGCCGCAGGGAACGTAATCCTCATACACGCTCAAGCGTCCTTGGGAAGCACCGCCGGATATGGCGAGGGAATTCTCCCCCCGGAGTTCCACCGATGTCACCACCTGGAATGCTTGCTCGAATGCGCCGTTCTCGCCTGCCGGTTTCAAGCCGTAGTGTGCGAATTCCCGCGCGATGTACGACCTCGCGAGGGAATCGCCGACCGTTCCCGTCCCGCGTCCCTCGAGATCGTCCGAGGCGAGCCAATGCAGATGGACGGCGAGGTCCTCCGCCGTAATGTCGATCGTCGAGGCGGTGTTTACGGGTGGGAGGGTCTGGCCGTGGAGAAGCGGGATTCCGTAGAGAAGGGCGACGGTGAAACAGAGGAAAAGCCGTTTTCTGTGTGTCATATCGGTACCCGACCGTTCGAATATGTAGACGAGGTGTGTCTGTGTGGTGGGGGGAAAGATGCCACTCCGGTCGTTATTCCCCATCGGTGTATCCGCGTGAGCGGGCATATGCCGCGAGTTTTTTTCGCAGCATACTGCGCCCCCGATGCAGCCGTGAACGGACGGTGCCGATGGGGCTGTCGATGAATTCCGCGATTTCCTCGTAGGTGAACCCTTCGATGTCGGAAAGGATGACGACGGTCCGGAATTCCTCCGGCAGGGAGTCGAGGGCGCGGGTGAGTTCGTCGTCGAGCAGAGACGAGAACACTTTCTCCTCAAGGTCGTTCGAGTCGGTCGATTCCGCGCGGATCGTGTGGTAGAACTCCTCGATATCGTCGTATCCGACCTTATCCGGTTCCTTGGAGACTTTCCGATACATGTTGATGAAGGAATTCTTCATGATGCGAAACAGCCATGCCTTGCTGTTCGTTCCCGATTCGAACGACTCGAAGAACCGGTATGCCTTGAGATACGTTTCCTGCAGCAGATCATCCGCTTCGTCGGGATCGCCGGTCATGCGCAGAGCGTAATGGTACAACGCTTTCATATGGGGGAGCGTCTCGCGCTCGAATTCCGCGTGGCGGTTTTTCAACGAGCTGGCACCAACATGCACGGTATCCGCCCCCGTTCCGGCGGATTCGATTTCCATACCTTTGTGTCGTGCGCTATTCCCCATGTTCGACGGCGGACGATATGATCACAACGAGATGAAAGGGAACACCTTGCTTCGTATGCAGAGAATTTAAGATAGCTTTTCACCGCTTTCCCTCCCAAAGGATTCCGGTTCGAACAGGGGGACTGGCCCGGAAGACGTCGATTTCTTCGACGATTTTCACTATGTTCATACGTGCGGGGAAAAATGCAGGATTACCGCGAAGTGACCTCTTTCCGGAAGGGAGCGCCGTGAGCAAACATTATCACCCCTGGTTGCGACCATTGAACGTCCCTGCCGTGTGCCCGAAATGCGGCGCACCGGAATTGCGAAGGAGCCATGCCAAAACAAGGCTGGAGAAATTCCGCCGCGATCACTCGACCAAACGGCTCTTCCGCTGCCATGCTTGCGGATGGCGCGGCTGGTTGAACGAACACACGATCACGTACACGGCGAGGGGCATCACGGAATTTTCGGTGCCCGAGACCGGCGATATCCCTGTCCCCGACGTGAAACTCGACGAACTGGGTACGGGTACCCTCATCGGTGACGCACATGCGGGGGAAACAAGCGGCCGATGGCCGGAAACCGGGGAGCGCGGTGAAGAACTCCCTCCTTCTTTCCGTGCACCGCCCGTGAAATCGGATTCTGATGCCGGTGGTGGAACGGTGTCGGAAGAACCGCTTCCCATCGAGCGCCAGCCTGCACCGGAAGAGACGGCACGATTATTCCGGCATGTCGGAAAACCATGCCCTGCCTGCGGCGCACAGAAATTGCACCGTTCCCGTCATCGTACGGTTTTCGAACGTTTGCGGAAGGCTCTGTCGGGTAAGCGCCCCTACCGTTGCCATGCATGCGGTTGGCGGGGATGGCTCCCGAAAGAGTATTGAAATCGGCACGGCTCGCGGAGAAGAGTGCCGATGTATGCGCATATTTCGGGCAAGTTTTTCGATAATCTCCGAAATACCTATATTCTTTTTTTATCCAACGAACCTTTTGCTTCGAGGGGAAAAGAATCATGCATATATCGAAATCCGCCGGCTATGCCGTTCATGGACTCGTTTACGTTGCGACAAAAGGGCAGGACAAGCCTGTCCAGATTTCGGAAATCGCCGAGTTCCAGGATGTGTCACGGACATACCTGGCGAAGATCTTCCAGCAGTTGAGCGTCGCCTCTCTCATTATCGGCCAGCGAGGGATAGCCGGGGGGTACTACCTTGCCCGCGACCCCTCCGAAATCACGATGCTCGACATTGTGGAAGCCGTCGATGGCCCAGTCATCAAGCGCCATTGTTGTCTCGGTTTGATCGATTGCAAGCTGAAACCGAATTGTGCCGTGCTCGATGCATTCATGGATGCGAATGAACAATTCGCCGCTTCCTTGAGGAAAGTCACACTCGCCGAGGTCATCGAGAAACATAAGCGCCTCAAAGCTCCCTACATCTACAAGAGCAGACGCTGAGAGAGAGCCCTCCTCGGGAAAACGTTGAGCGAACCGCAATCGCATTCGCAGCACCGGCTGGAGATGGGGGAAGGGTTCTTCGAACTCGAGCATAGGGACCGGAACGGCAGAGCGCGTGCAGGTCTGCTCCGAACGGGGCACGGAATCGTGGAGACGCCGGTTTTCATGCCTGTCGGGACACAGGGTGCCGTGAAAGCGGTCGAGCATCGCGAGTTGGACGATATCGGCGCTCGGCTGATTTTGGCCAATACGTATCACCTCGCCTTACGACCCGGCATACAGGTGATCCGCGACCTCGGGGGGCTTCACCGTTTCATGAATTGGCAGGGGAGCATCCTCACCGACAGCGGGGGATACCAGGTCTACAGCCTGTCCCAGCTTCGCAGGATCGAGCCGGACGGTGTGGTGTTCCGGTCCCATATCGACGGGTCCATCCATCGCTTCACGCCCTCGATGGTGATCGATGTTCAACGCGTGCTCGGCTCGGACATCATGATGGTTCTCGACGAGTGCCCGCCGGCGGACTGCGGGGAGGAGTATGCGCGCCGCAGCGCCGCTCTTACGCTCCGCTGGGCACGGGAGTCCCGGGAGCATGCCCAGCGGACATCACCGCTCTACGGTCATCCCCAGTTCCTCTTCGGCATCGTCCAGGGCGGGGTTCATGAACACCTGCGCGTGCGGAATGCCGAAGATATCGTCGCCGTGGGCTTCGACGGCTATGCCATCGGCGGCGTGTCTGTCGGCGAGCCGCCGGAAGTCATGTACCGCGTGACGGAGGTCACGGCTTCCGTTCTCCCCTGGAACGCTCCACGGTACCTGATGGGAGTCGGCACGCCGCGCGACATCGTGGAAGCGATCGGGCGCGGGATCGACATGTTCGATTGCGTTCTCCCCACGAGGAACGGGCGAAACGGGATGGTCTTCACGCGGCAGGGCCCGCTTTCCATCGCAAAAGAGCGCTATCAACGCGATCATCGGCCCGTGGACGAAGCGTGTTCCTGTTACACCTGCTCCACGTTCAGCAGGGCATACCTCTGCATGCTGTTCCGGACCCGTGAGATCCTGGCCCTCCAGCTGGCATCCCTGCACAATCTGGCGTTTTATCTCCGATTGACGCGCGAGGCGCGAACAGCTATTTTAGAAGATCGTTTCGATGAATGGAGTCGCTCCTTCATCGAGCAATACAGCGGGGGCGAAGACGGCGTGTACCAACCCGCGGAGCAATAGACGGAACATCAGACAGGAGTCCTTCGTGAACCTTCTTTTCGCATTCGGCGCACCGTCTCCAGGGGGGGCCGGCGGCAACAACATGATGAGCACGCTGATCTTTCTCGGCTTGCTCATGCTCATTTTCTATTTCATGATTCTCCGACCTCAGCAGAAGCGTGCCAAGGAACGCGCAAAGATGCTCGAGAGCATCAAGAAAGGCGATCGGATCATCACATCCGGCGGCATTCACGGCAAGGTCGCCGGCATCGATGAAAAGACGATTCTCTTGGATGTCGGTGATAACGTTAAGCTCAAGGTCGAACGCTCCGCCATCGCCTCCGTCGCGCGCGAAGCCGCCACCGACTGACGGGCCAGCATGGCAAGTCCGTTCCACACGATCGAAGAGGCGATCGAAGATATCCGGGCCGGGCGCGTCATCATCATCGTCGATGACGAGGACCGGGAGAACGAGGGGGACTTCGTCTGCGCCGCAGAGACGGTGACGCCCGATATCGTCAATTTCATGATCACCGAGGGGAGGGGGCTGGTCTGCGTCCCTCTCACCGAGGAACGGATGCGCGATCTCGGCCTCGACATGATGGTCGACACGAATACGGCGATTCACGGGACGAATTTCACCGTTTCCGTCGATGCCGTGCACGGTACGACGACCGGCATTTCGGCGACCGACCGTACGGTCACGATCCGTGCCCTGGCCGACCCCGCGACGAAACCGCGCGACCTTGCCCGGCCGGGGCACATCTTTCCGCTCCGCGCCGTGGACGGCGGGGTATTACGCCGCGCCGGGCATACGGAAGCCGTGGTCGACCTAGCCCGTCTCGCAGGTCTCAGGCCTGTCGGCGTACTCTGCGAGATCCTGAACCCCGACGGGACCATGGCGCGTGTCCCGCAACTCCTGGAAATTTCCGAGCGATTCGGATTGAAGATCATCTCGGTGCAGGACCTGATCGCATACCGGGTCCGAAAGGAAAAGTTGGTGCGCAAGCAGACGTCCGCGCGCCTCCCGACGCGTTACGGGAATTTCGTCATCCATCTCTACGAGAGCATCCTCGACGGGAAGGAGCATCTCGCCCTCGTCCGCGGCGATCTCTCCACCGACGAACCGGTCCTCGTCCGCGTGCACTCCGAGTGTATCACGGGAGATACCTTCGGTTCCCTCCGATGCGACTGCAAGGACCAATTGAATTCCGCGATGATGATGGTCGAGCGCGAAGGACGGGGCGTGATCCTGTACATGCGGCAGGAAGGGCGCGGCATCGGCCTCGCGAACAAACTGCGCGCATACAATCTCCAGGACGAAGGACTCGACACCGTCGAGGCGAACCGTGAGCTCGGTTTCCGTGACGATTTGCGCGATTACGGCATCGGTGCCCAGATTCTCGCGGATCTCGGAGTCAGGAAAATGCGCCTCCTGACGAATAACCCGAAGAAAATCGTCGGTCTCCAGAGTTACGGATTGGAAATCGTGGAGCGGGTCCCGATCGAAACCATCCCCACTCCTGCCAACGAGTTCTACCTGCGGACGAAACGCGATAAAATGGGACATCTCATCGACTTTCACCGTCACGAACATCCCTGATCGCAGAGGCCGAAGAGAGATATTTCCTGACGCGCATGCGGGGAAACGTCGAATCGTCGGTCTCCAAGCGCAAGTCGTAGGTTTCGCCTCAACGGCTTCAGCGGAAGCGTTTCGATGTCGCACTGCACTTGCGGCGTACGTCTTCGAAGAAGGAAGGGATGAAACGTGGCACCTGCAGAAGCGGACCTTCCGCTGCCGAGGCAAGTGCACGCACAGTGCACACGCCCAGCGGAAGGGCTCGGTGATCCAAGTGCCCTGCCACAACATCCCGTCGAGCTTTCAGCTCTGCAGGTATTGAGAAATGTCGGGAGTCCAACGGCAAGAGGGATGTATCGCCGAGTTTCGTGCCTCACGTGGCGTAAAGACATGGACACGAGCAGGCTTTCTCGTGCGTGTCTGTGCCGTCGTTTGTCGGTGATGAACCCGGAATGAACACCCCTCCACACCAGTGGTATTTGACCCCCCTCGAGGTGACACTTCCGCACAACCTGGGCGTTTCATCGCCATTGCGTAAAGGGGAGAACACTGTGATGAAGTGCGCATGTTCGCAGTGGGGGAATGGTTCGAGAACTTCGGTCCCAAGGTTGCCCAACGGACCGGCATACCCCTGCGTCCGAGAACCTGCCACTGCGATGTGGCACCGGCGAACGTGAATGCGCGTCGAAGGAATCGCTTCACGGGTGCTGACGGCGCACTCTCCTCGACCCGGCGGGAATTCGTGCACCTGATCGATCCCCGACGGGTCCCATGGCCGGGGAATTGTTCTTTATCAACCCATCGAGGAATCTCGAGCCGAGCCGGCTTGTTCTATCCCCATTTCTCTCGACCTCGCACCCAGACCTCTCCCATCCTTCTGCCGGAAAAAACAGCGTGGTGTCGCATTTCCCTTCGACCGTACACCCTGACATTCCTCACGCAGCCATACCCTGATCGGGCTTAACCGGGATGTCCCACTTGCCATCGAATGGATAAAAATGTACTTTTGTACACCATAGCCAGTTTTCCGGCCGGAACGCTGGCTATGTTTTTTATTCATTTTTAAGCTGAAAGGACGGAGGCCGTATCCGTGGAACCGGGCGGAACGACATACCTTACCCGCGAAAGGTTGCGGGAACTGGAGCAGGAACTGCACGAGATGAAAACCAAGGGCCGTGCAGAGATCGCCGCGAAAATCGCGGAAGCGCGTTCGCACGGCGACCTCATGGAAAACGCGGAGTACGATGCCGCGAAAGAGGAACAGAATCTCTTCGAGATGCGCATCAAAAAGCTCGAGCAGATCCTTGCCCGGGCTCGCGTTATCGATTCCAAGGATTTGCCGAACGACGCCGTCTACATCCTGAGCAACGTCACCCTCGAGAATATGAATACAGGTGAACGTGTCACGTACACTCTCGTTTCAGCGGACGAAGCGGATTTCGAACGGAACAAGCTCTCCGTCACCTCGCCCGTCGGCAAGGCGCTCCTGAAGAAAAAGGTCGGCGACCACGTGAAAATCGTCGTCCCTGCCGGGACGATCGAGTATCGTATCCTTGAAATCACCCGTTGAGCTTTCTCGTTTTCCCCACTGAGGAGGGCCGTGTCCCTCGAAGCAGCTGGGGCACCTGTCAGCGGACAACCAACAACATTTTCGCGGCACGGTGTTTCACGGAAGAGAGCACGCAGAGGTACGTGCCTTCCGTGAAGCGCGAAGCGTCGAAGTGCACGCTGTGCAGGCCGGGAGGCATCATCTGGTCGAGGAGCGTCGCCGTTTCCCGACCGAGGAGATCGTGGATTTTCAACATGACGCTCTGTGGGGTTACACCTCCCACGGAGAACAGGATTTCCGCATCCGGAGAGCGGCGCGTATCGATGGGGTGTGGCGAGCTCGCGAGGATGTGGAGGCCGTCGTCGGGAAGAGGGACGGCAGATGCACGTGAAACGGCTGTGCACGGGATGCGGTCGAGAATCGCCTGCATGGCGCGTTTGAGATCCCCCCGATCGACGCGGTACGGTCTCATGGAGAGGAACACCATCGAACCGGTGAACCGGCCTTCCGTTTCGATCGGCTTCGCGAGGACCCCGACGCCGACTTCGCCGGCGGGGTTCCCGTTCGGATCGGAATAGAGCAGTTCGTTCTCCTGCCGCGTCAACGTGGTCGCGAATGTATGGACGAGGGTCTGTTCCCCGGTGATGGCGATATCCGCCAGCCAGGGGACACGGGCGGAAATGGTTTGGAGGGGCTGTTCCGTTGTCGTCCATGTCACACCGAGGAACTGCTGCATCTCGGAGGTGGTAATGAAGGATCGACCGTATCGCGTGAGGAGAACGACGTTCCCCCCCGCTTTGAGATATTCCCAGATGTTGGAGTTCTGCCAGACGGTCTCGTCGCCGTTGTACGCATTGCCGACCCAGACGACCGGGCAGTAGCGCCCGAGAATGTCGGCAGGGATGGATCCGGAACCACTGGGGGCCGGTGTGTTTCCCGGGTAGCCTGCGCGCGGGTTGGGGAAGATATCCCAAAGCGTGTACGGTTTGCCGCCGGTGAAGACGGAATCTTCATATGCAAGCTTGAGATCGGCGGTGTACGCCTCGACATCCCAGTCGACTCCGTTCACGAGGAGAATACCCCTGTCGAACGTCGGGTTCGTTATCGGTTGAACGACACGCTTGAGGATCCAGTCGTCTTTGTCGAGCAACACGGATTCGGGCTTCTCGGCGAAGTGGAAAACGTATGTCGTATCAGGGGAAGCATTGCGGACAACGAGCGTGCTGTCCCGCCCGCCGAAGCGGAAGGTGAGGTCGATCGGCATGTCGAACACCTGGCGTTGGGGCGTATAGAGTTGTTCGACATGCACCTCCACACGCATATCCCCCCCGGATGCGTTCGCCGCCCACGTCAGCCGGTACGTCGGGTAGTACTCCCCGTAGATCCACTGCCGAAAGAAGGTTTCGAGGTCCATTCCGCTCTCCTCTTCGTAGAAGCGGCGGAACTCGTCCGTCGTGACGCTGCGGTAACGGTCCGGCGTGTCACCGCCGAGATACTTTCTCGCCGCCCGGAAGAACGTGCTGTCCCCCACGACGTGGCGCAACATGTGCAGAACCCACGATGCCTTGTTGTAACTGAGATTCCCGTTGAAGATTTGCCCCATCCCCTTGTTCAGGGCGTCATAGACGAATATCGTTCCCGGGCCGTAGTAAGCATTTGCGGCCATCTCGCTCTTCAGCGCTTGGCGGCCTCCGGTACTCTCCGCGAAGAGCGCTTCGCAGTACGTCGCCCACCCTTCGTTCAGCCAGATGTGTCCGAAATCGGCGCAGGTCACCTTATCGCCGAACCATTGGTGGGACAACTCGTGGACAACGACACTGGTCCCGTAAAAGCCCATCGAGGAAACCGTCTGGTGTTCCATGGCGCCGCCGAACGCCTCGTACTCCGCCATGCCGTATTTCTCGCGCATAAACGGGTATGTCCCGAACAGGTCCGAGTACACTTGGAGTCCCTGCAGCATCGCGGTCTCGTTCGGGGCCATCTGGCCGGGAGTCATGCCGTAGAACCAGTTGCCCACGGGCATCGTCGTCCCGCCGTGTGAGAAGGCGTGCTCCCGGTACGCGTACCGCGCCGCCGCCATGGACACGAGGTACGTCGCGATCGGGTATCGTGTCTTCCAGTGGAACGTCCGCGTACCGTCCGGCCGCTTCATGTCGGAGACCAGGATCCCGTTGCCCACGCAGAAGAGGGAAGAATCGGCGGTGAACATGCAATCCATGGAATCCGCTTTGTCGGCGGGATCGTCCTTGCAGGGCCACCATCTCCGCGCATCATAGGGTTCGGCTTGGGATGAGATGGACGGGGTCGTACCGCCGAGAGCGGCGTTCGGGACGGAGCGGTGTGTGATCGCGCTTCCCGCGTACGGCGATGAATACGCGATGACGAGCGTGAAGAATTCCCCACGCCCGTAAGGACGGGGGAGTGTGACGGTGAGCGTGTCCCCCGCGTGCGAGAATGCGAGGGGGACGCCGTCCATCGTGACAGCGGAAATCGTCAGGTTGTCGCCGGCATTGATCGCCGCCGCCGTCAAGGCGTCGGTCGCCGATCGTGCCGTCATCGTGACCGTGCCGCGGAAAACGGAATCGACACCGGGGAACGACACTTCAAGTCGGTAATACGTCACGTCGTAATCCAACGCCGCCGCGATGGTGTATGCAGCGCGCTTCGAGAGGCGCTCGAGACGGCGCATCTCTGCAGCGCGGTAGGCTTGTATCTCACCGCTCTGCTGGGCGAGTGCGGAAAAGGCACTCGAGAACATGTACAGGAAGCATATCGCCGGTGTTCGAAATCGCACGGGGAGAGATAGCATGGGGTCTCCGTTTCTCGTGTTCCTGGTAATGGTTCCCTGATTCACGTCCGAAGACACGTATCGCTCGTGCGCGTGAAGTGCGCAACGGACGTGCCGAGGAAAACCCGTCGCCCGCCAGAGGCGGTTTTTTATCCCATCAATTTACGGGAGCGAAATGGGATGATACAAAAGGCGGTGATAAAGTTTTTGAACTTCCATGGGGAAAATGGATTTTGCACCCGTCACAAACAGGCGGGATGGAGATATGACACGCACGCTCTCGATGCCGTTCGCCCTGTTCATCATTGTCTGCGCAGGGTGTTCCTCCCATCACCTCGAGAAATACGATTTCCAGGGGGCGGGTTTTCTCTACCGCTCGACGGCGGATCCGGCCGCCGGTATGGTTCACATCCATATCGAGGGATTCACAGACACGCCTCACCCTGTCGTCGCCGCAGCGGCCGGCATCGGGTCGAATATCCTCTCGGAGGAAGCCCGGCAAAAGCTCGATCGAGCCGTACGGCCGGCCGGCGTCGCGGCCGCCGTCGCGAAAGGGGTCGAACGGACCGTCAACACGTACATGGGGGGGCGGACCGTCCCCGCCTTGGAGGACGATCCCCGGTTCATCGTCGAAACCGTTCTGCGCTCCTGCGAAATCCGTTCCCTCGCGAGCGGGCTCTTCCTCCACGTCTCGGCGAAATCTACGATCATCGACCGCGCGACGGGCCGATGCATCTGGGACGAGGTGGAGGCATCGTCCGTTCCTCTTCGCTATACGCCGGGGGGCGATGTCCCTGTGGCGCTCGTGAGAACCGCGGCAAGCATCTACAATGCCGTCGAGTTCTTCAAGCTCACCGAGGGGGAAATCCAGGATGCCGTCCTGGAAGCGGCAGGCCGTGTCGGCGATCGAATCGGGGAGGAATTGCGGGACGATTACGCGGACTCGCGCGGTGACTGACGGCAAATCCGTCAGAAGCGCACGACGAGGCCGATCTGTCCCGTTATGTAATCGGTCTTCGACGTCGTGATGCGGTTTTCGTCGAAGCGGACGACATCGCCGACTCGATATACGGCGGATTCCGTGTAGTACGAAACGTTCCCGCCGTAGAGGTATCGGACGCGTGCATCGATGTACACGGTCAGTGCCTGCTCCGATGCATCTTTTCGGTCGACCGTCGTCCCCGACCAGACGCGGACGAGCACGCCGCCGCTGCCGCCGTAACTGAACGCGGCATCCGTGTTCTTCGTCTCGCCCGCGATTTCCTCGTTGTTGTTCAGGTTCTTCGCGCTCATGCTCGTCGTGAAGATGTTCAGGCCGGCGAGCCCCTCGAAGTACGGGCGGACGTCGCCTTTCGGCGGGATCAGGCGGAGGAAGACGTGAAGCGGGACGATGCTGTTCGTCGCGGTGACTTCCACGTTGATCGGGATCGTCCCGCTCAAGGGGGTACGGTAGGTTTCGCTCCCGTAGACGACATACCCGCCTTGGAACCCAACGGCAATCGGCCACCCGGGGAAATCGTACCCGATGTCGCCGTTGAGCCCGAAACCGAGGTTATCGACTTTTTCCTTGAAATCGCCTTGCGGGAAAACCATCTGGAAATGGATACCGAGGAACACGTTGGTCCGTTTCGGTTCCATCTGCGCGGAGGCGGGCGAGGTGCCGAGGAACGTCGTGAGGAGGGTGGCGAGGAAAAACGCCGAGAGAGCGACACGGCTCACCTCGTTCCCGTGCTTTGGACGAAACATGGTTACACTCCTTTGATGCTATCGGCTCAAGGGACGGAATATCCCGAACGTGATGTTCATTGTCAACTTGCGGCTGATGCGGTTCGCGCTCCCGCCCCTGCCCATCGGCGGAAGCATGTTTTCGCGGCACCGATTCAAGAGTGGCGGGGATATTCCACAGCTTGCCTCTCCCGAGGCGGTGCGGAAGCGGCGAATGCGCGCAGCATGTCCGTCAGGACGTCCCAGACCTTCTCGACGGTGATGGAGTCGACCGACCCCCCCCGCCCGAGGATGAAACGGTGGCGACGGCCGTGCGGCGCCCATTGCAGAGGGTCGGTAGGGCCGAACAGGGAGAGTGTGGGTGTCCCGACCGCCGCGGAGACGTGCATGATCCCCGTGTCGTTCGTGACGAAGACGCTGCAATGCCGGATGACGGAGGCCGTGAAGCGGATGGGTTCGTTGCGGAGCACAACATGGTCGTTCGGCATATGGACCGTCATCTCGTGCACGGGGTCGTCGTCGTCCGGTCCGGCTGTCACGACGATGAAGGCGCCGAGGATTTCCGCGCAGCGGTTCGCGATTTCCGCGAAGCGGAGGGCATCCCACCGGTTCGGCACCTTCGCCGCGCCGGGGTGAAAGCCGACGATGAGTTCGTGACCGCCGGTGCGTTTGTCGAGGAACGCCCGGCCTTTCTTGACTTCCTCATCGGTGAGGGCGATCTCGAGCTCGTGGGAGACGGGGTCCAACACGAGGATCGAGGCGATGTCGATGTTCCGCTGGGTCTGGTGCACGGAGGGGTCTCGGCGCCAGTCGAGGTCCACGCGGATGTTGTGGAGAAAGCCTGTCACGTTCCGTTTCCCGTTCAATGAGGCCGGACCGATGCGCCGCTTCGCCCCGGAGAGGAAAGCGATGACATCGCTCGTGACGGACATGGAAACCGTCGAGGGGACGATGGCCAGGTCGAACCGTCGCTTCTTGAGAGCTCGTGCAAAGAGCCACACGGCGAAGGGCGAGCGGAGGAAGGTTTTCTTGTCGTAGACGATCACTTCGTCAAGGAATGACGCTCCTCGCAGGATCTCGCTGTTCAGGGGGCGTGCCAAGAGGGCGATTCGTGCGCGGGGATAGGTGGCACGGAGAGAACGAAGGAGAGGGACGGCGCAGAGCATATCCCCCAGCTGGTTGTGCTGGCGGATGACGAGGATGTTGTGCACCGAGTCCCGCGGGACGGCGACGACCTTGCGCACGTGGATGAACACGCGGAGAACACCGAACAGAAGGCGCGTGAAGGCTTTCTCGATTCGTCGCATCTCTCGGCGGGCGGGGGATAATGGTGCGGGTTATTGCCCGTCCTCGATGTCTTCGAACTCCGCGTCGATGATCCGTTCATCGTCTTCACGGTTGCGACCCTGCCGGTCGCCGCGGGATGGTGTTCCCCTCGTGACGGTTGGGCGCGACAGGAAAAACCGAAACAGTCGTACGATCACGTAGACAACCACGACAGCCAGGAGGATCCGGAACAGAGACATCATGCGTCCTTGCGTGTTCGTGCCAGGGGTGTGTAATACTCGACGGCGGCGTGGTTCCGTTTCAGGATCTGCTCGAGGAGATCCTCGAACTGTGTCTCGTCGTTCACGAAGTCGATTTCCGTCGCGTTGACGATGAGAAGAGGCGTCGCCTTGTACCGAAAGAAAAAGTAATTGTACGCGTCGTTGAGATCCGCGAGGTATTTCTTCGAAATGCCCCGCTCGAAATCGCGGCCTCTCTGGCGGATGTTCTGCATGAGACGGTCGACCGTCGACTGGAGGTACACGACGAGATCCGGCCGGGGGAGCGTACGCTCGATGCTCGAAACGAGCATCTCGTAGAGCTGCAATTCATCGTCTTGGAGGTTCAAATGCGCGAAGATCCTATCCTTCTCGAAAATGTAATCCACGATGACGTAGTCCTCGAACAATTCCTGCTGGGCGAGTTGCTGGAGCTGTTTGAAACGCGTCAGCAGGAAGAAGATCTGCGTCTGGAACGCGTAGCGCTCGGGGTGCTGGTAGAAACGGGTGAGGAAGGGGTTCTCTTCGAACGACTCGAGCACGAGCTTCCCCCCCACGCGCCCGTGGAGAAGTCGTGCGAGGCTCGTTTTCCCGACCCCGATCACGCCCTCGACCGCGATGTACCGGATATCGCCTCTCATCGGCGGAAAGATACGGGAAATCGCCGTGATGAACGAGCGGGGCGTGCCTCGCTGCGGGAGCAAGCCGCCCGGTGCTCAGGGGTAAGGGCGGCACGACACGGCACGCAGAGCGCCGTGGTCTTCGCAGGCGGTGAGAAGTTCGCGGATCGTCTTTTTTTCGACGGGGTGAACGAGTGACGGTGCGAGGTCGCACAAGGGCTGAAGGACGAATCGCCGCCGCGCGAGCTCGGGATGGGGTACCGTCAGGTGTCCGCCGCCGATGACGAGATCGCCGTACAGGATAATGTCGATGTCTATGTGCCGAGGATGGTATCGCTCGGCCGGGAGACGCCCCAGGGAACGCTCGATACCCTTCAGGGCTTCGAATAATTCATCCGCCGGCAAACGGGTGAGTACTGCTGCTGCGCAATTGAGGAAATCCGGCTGATCGCGGAAGCTCCAGGGTTCGGTTTCGTAGACGGGCGAGACGCTCTCGATGGATGTGCCGGGCAGTTCGTCGATGCGCCGTAACGCATTCCGCAGGGCGGAACAGCGATCGCCGAGGTTGGAACCGAGGCCGAGATAAACGCGGACTCCCTCAGCGGCTCTCATCGACCTGCACTTCCACGTGATCGATGACGCCCTTGATCGGTGCACCGGGTTTGCGTACGCGCACACTGACACGGCGGACCATGGGCCAATCGGCGAGGATGGCATCGGCGATTTTCTTGGCGATCGTTTCGATGAGGTTGAATTTCTCCTCCGTGACGATCCCGTTGATCATGTCGTAGATGTCGGCGTAGTTGACGGTCTTTGCGAGGTTATCCGTGTCTGCCGCTTCCGTGAAGTCCGTTTCCATTTCCACGTCGACGTGAAATTTCCCCCCGAGGCGCCTTTCTTCGCGATGGTTACCATGGTAGGCGTAGAACACGGCGTTGTGCAAACGGATGAGATGGCGTTTTTCCATGCGGTGAAACTACGGTGCGGAAAAGGAAGGTCCAAAGACGACACTGTTCATATCACCTTCGCATGCGTCCTGATTGCCGTTCCCGCCGAGCCCGCTCGAACAATGCTCGCATGCTGTCGGTCGGTCGCATGCCTTTACCGTTCGGAGTGATAAGGTGGGACAACCAGCCGAACCCCTTGGATCGCGTCGCGGGGGATGCATGCGCCAACGAACGAGCCCTTTCATCCGCTGTTTCACAAAGGCTCCGGAAAAATGCGTACATTCCGTGCCGAAACCTTCCCTCTCCGGGAGTATGTTTTCGATTCGACCATGGGCATGAAGGAGAGATGACGGCCGATATTCCACAGGTGGGACAGACGAACGGGGAAAGCGCTTCGCCCGCGGCGTCGAATTTCATCGACGAAGTCATCCAGGAGCACAACCGCTCGGGCAGATTCGGCGGTCGTGTCCACACCCGTTTTCCCCCCGAGCCGAACGGATATCTTCACATCGGCCACGCGAAATCCATCTGCCTCAATTTCGGTATCGCCGAGCGTTACGGCGGCTTGTGCAATCTTCGCTTCGACGACACGAATCCTGTCACGGAGGACGTCGAGTACGTCGATTCCATCCAGGAGGATGTCCGCTGGCTGGGCTTTTCTTGGGATGATCGGCTCTACTTCGCATCGGATTACTTCGAGCGCCTGTACGAGTACGCGGTGGCGCTGATCCGAAAAGGGAAAGCGTACGTGTGCGACCTCACGGCGGAACAGATCGCCGCAGCCCGGGGCACGCCTACTCGCCCCGGTAGGGAAAGCCCGTACCGCAACCGGTCCGTCGAGGAAAATCTCGATCTCTTTGCTCGCATGCGCAACGGGGAGTTCCCCGACGGTTCCCGGACCCTGCGGGCGAAAATCGACATGGCGTCTCCAAATATGCACATGCGCGACCCCGTGCTCTACCGCATCGTTCACGTGAGGCACCACCGCACGGGGGATGCGTGGTGCATTTACCCGATGTACGATTTCGCACACTGCCTTTCCGACTCGATCGAAGGCATTACGCATTCCATTTGCACCCTCGAGTTCGAAGTACACCGGCCGCTGTACGATTGGATCCTCGACGAGCTCGGCGTCCATCACCCCCAGCAGATCGAATTCGCCCGACTCAACATGAGTTACACGGTGATGAGCAAGCGGAAACTCCTCCGTCTCGTTCGGGAAGGGTACGTGCGGGGTTGGGACGACCCCCGCATGCCGACCATCTGCGGCTTGCGCCGTCGCGGCTACACGCCCGAGTCCATCCGTGCCTTCGCCGAACGTATCGGGGTCGCGAAACGAGATACCGTCATCGATGTCGCACTCCTCGAGTACAGCGTGAGGGAAGATTTGAACAAGCGCGCGCCGCGACGGATGGTGGTTCTCCGTCCCTTGAAGCTCGTGATCGAAAACTATCCCGAGGGGCGTGTGGAAACGGTCCATGCGCTCAACAACCCCGAAGACCCCTCCGCGGGCACCCGCCCGGTAGAATTCTCCCGAACATTATGGATCGAGCGGGACGATTTCATGGAGAACCCGCCGCGGAAATTCCACCGCCTCTCTCCCGGCTCGGAAGTCCGGCTCCGTTACGCGTACCTCGTCTCATGCACTGATATCGTGAAGGACGCGAAAGGGGACATCGTCGAGATTCGTTGCACATACGACCCGGAGAGCGGGCCGGGAGGGAAGAACGCCGATCGACGCGCCAGGGGGACGATCCACTGGGTGAGCGCAGGCCACGCCGTCGACGGGGAGGTGCGCCTCTACGACCGGTTGTTCAACGTGCCCGACCCGGCCGATGCCCCCGAGGGGGTGGATTTCGTGTCCTATCTCAATCCCGATTCCCTCGAGACGCTGATCGGTTGCAAACTCGAATCCTCCCTGGCCGGTGTCGTTCCCGGCGAACGTTTCCAGTTCGAACGTCTCGGGTATTTCTGCGTCGATCCCGACACGACGCCTGCCTTACCGGTGTTCAACAGAACCGTCGGGCTGAAAGACACCTGGGGGAAAATCGCAGGCAAAGCGTGAGCGGAGAAGGAGCCACGGCCGGGGGGGACGCAGCTTCGCCGCGGGCTGCCGACCCGACGCGCGCGGTCGCAGGGGTACAGGACGGCGGGAAGGGAACACGCGAATCGGGAAAAAGACGTAACACTCCGTTACTTTTCGCCTTGGCGGCGGTCTTTGCCTTCTCCCTCGGGGCCCGTATCGGTCTTGTCCTCCAGTTGCCGGCCGGGACCGCGACGACACCTCGCGGGCTCTACGGATTCGACGACGAGCCCGCCCATCTCGCCTACGCCGCATTCTTGCTCGAACACGGCCGTCTCCCCGTGCAAACGGCGCGCATCACGGACCCCGACGCTTTCACCCGCAACGAGTTCGAATACCATCAACCGCCGCTGTATTACATCCTGACGGCTGCGCTCGCCCGCCTGACCGGCCTGGAACGGGGTTCCGGCCTCCTTGCACTCGGCCGCCTGTTGAACGTGTTCCTGTCCCTGGTGTCCGCCTGGGTGATCCTCCTTCTCCTGCGCGAACTGGGGGCGGGAACGCGGCTATCGGCGGGTGTGCTCATCGTGTACGCCCTTGTCGGCTCGTCGATTTACCAGGGGACGGTATTCGGGAACGACGCGCTGTCGTGGTTCCTCTTGTGGTGGATCCTCCTGCTCACGACCCGCGGCATCGGCCGCAACACGACGGTCTTGATCATCGCGCTCACGCTGGCCCATTACACGAAATCCACCGTGTTCATCGTCTACCCCGTGTTGGCATGGGCGGCTGTCGAGGAGATCCGGGGAGAACGGCGACAGGGACATCTCGGCGGCTACTTCGCGGTGTTCATCGTTCCTCTCGTTTTCGCCGGGCCGTGGTACCTGCGGAATCTCCTCCTCTACGGGGGCGTGATTCCATTCTTCCCGTTCTTCGCTGAGCAGGGCTGGAAGACACCGGAAGCGTCGGCGCACGTGCTGGATCGGCTCATCCATCTCCCCCACCAGTTTTTCTTCGGTGTGTTCTTCAGCCCCCGGCGGAAGTTTTTCGACGTGGTGAACAAGCCGTTCTATCTCTGGAGCGCATGGGCGTGCGCATACGGCGTATTCCGATTCCGCGCCTGGTTGCGGAGGGGGCGTGCCGCACGGCTCGCTCTTGTGCTCCTGGCGACCACGGCAGGAGCCTTCCTTCTCTTCTCTGCATCTTTCGGGTATGTCGAAGCGCGCACACTCTTCCCCGCTTTGCCGGTTCTTCTCCTCCTCCTGGTTCGGAGCCTATGGGCAGGGCCAGGCGAACGTCAGGGGGAAATATCCCTCGCGTTCTTCGCTGTGCTCATGGCGGCGGGATGGGTACATGCGCTGTTCCTCTGAGCGGGACGCGCGGGGCGGAAACCGTTTCCACCCTTCGAAGCCGTTGACGGTCCGTGCGTCCGGTGTGCGGGAGGGGCGGTTGCCTTGAAAGAGTCCTCAGGCGGATGCTTCGATGGATTCGAGCGCTTTTCGAATCCGTCGTAGGCATGTCTCCTTCCCGAGAACGGCCATCGTTTCGAAAATGCCGGGTGACGAGAGCCCACCCGTCAGGGCGAGGCGCAGGGCGTGGATCAGTTTTCCCGCCCCGATTCCGGAACTCTCCGCGAAAGCGCGAATGCGCTTCTCGAGATCGGCGGCGTGAAAAGACGCATCCGCCAAGTCCGCAGCG
Source organism: Bacteroidota bacterium (assembly GCA_029907355.1). Taxonomy (GTDB): domain Bacteria; phylum Bacteroidota; class Ignavibacteria; order SZUA-365; family SZUA-365; genus JARYLZ01. Next base: position 55,582 of record JARYLZ010000006.1, read on the forward strand.
ATCATTCGGACGGCGGCGGCGGTTTCGTCGTTCCAGTACTTCGAAACCGCTTTCTCATCGTAGGATTCCGGGTCCTCGAGGAATATCCTCCCCCGCTCGAAAAAGTCGGGGAGGAGTTCCATGCGTTCGCGCAGCAGGGGGATCATGGCGCGGAGGTAGTCTGTCGGAACCTCTGCATGACGGGGAGGGATGAAGGGGCGCAGGGCTGCGAGCAATTCGTCATCGGACAGCATGCGGATGTGTTTCCCGTTCATCCAGCGGAGTTTCTCTTCGTCGAAGACCGAGCTTTTCTTCAGAAGGCGGCGCGCGTCGAAGACGACGACGAGTTCTTCGCGGGTGAACAACTCACGGTCGTCGCCGGGACTCCACCCGAGGAGTGCGAGGTAGTTGAACAGCGCGGATGGAAGGTATCCTCGCGCCTGGTATTCGCCGACGGACGTCGCACCGTGCCTTTTGGAAAGCCGTTTCTTATCGGGTCCGAGGATGAGGGGGACATGGCCGAACATGGGGACTTCGTACCCGAGCGCATGGTAGAGGAGGATCTGCTTGGGCGTGTTCGGGAGATGATCGTCCCCCCGGATGACATGGGTGACCCCCATGTCGTGATCATCCACGACGACCGCTATCATATAGACGGGCGTCCCATCGGAGCGGAGAATGACGAAATCTTCGAGTTCCCGGTTGTCGAACGAGGTTTCCTCGTGCACGATGTCGTAGAATTCCGTCACGCCTTCCGGGACGCGGAATCGGATGGTATAGGGGACGCCTGCTTCGATTCTGGACCGCCGTTCCGCATCGTCGAGCCGAAGACATGTCCTGTCGTATTTCGTATCGCCCTCTGCGGTCCCCGATGCGGCTCTCCTCGTGTCCAGTTCGGCCTGCGAACAAAAACAGGGGTACGCCTTGCCCTCCCGGAGGAGGCGGATGGCCTCTGCGCGGTGTCGTTCGATGCGTGACGACTGCAGGAGCGGCTCTTCGTCCCAATCGAGCCCCAACCAGCGCAAGCCGTCCAGGATCTCTCGTGTCATTTCCTCGCTCGAGCGCTCGCGGTCGGTGTCTTCGATGCGGAGGAGAAAGCGACCTCCCGTCCGTCGGGCGTAAAGCCAATTGAAGATCGCGGTGCGTGCGCCTCCGACGTGGAGATACCCGGTGGGGCTCGGGGCGAAGCGGAAAACGTTCATCGACATTGATTCCTGGTTGATGGACAAATACCGGCTACGGGATCCCGCCGCCGTGTCATGTTCAGGACACTCGACTCACCCTGTTTCCGGAAAGTCGGCTCGCCTCTCATAACCGTTCACGTGCGGATCCCGCCGTGAATAAACCGATGCGTTGCATCCCATGCTTCGTAGAGGCGTCCGCTATGGAAAAATACGGAAAGGCCACCCGCTTCGCATGCCGAGGGTATGGACGCGGCTGTTTCTCCGGCTTGTGCTCCGCTCCCGCGTATCCAACCGCATGCAGAGGGAAGCGCATGTCGATGGCTGTGCGCTCAGAGGGCCTTCGTGATGCGTTTCCACATGCCGCGGATAATGCCGGCGAAGAGAAGCAGGGACATTGCACCCCAGAGGACGCTCCAGACAGTCGCAGGGATTCCCGTCATGCCCGAGAGAACGACAGCGTCCGTAGGGACGGTTTGCGGGCTGAAGAGGTCCTCGCGGATATCGATGAGCGCGTAAAGGCAGCACATGCCCCCCAGGTAGAGGATCGCCATCTGCAGCCAGACACCGCGAAGGAGATGAGATACCGCTGCGAGCGCGACCCCGAAGACGATGCAGAACACGAGCCCGAACGTGTTCCGGACGAAGGCAAGAGCCACGACGATCGAGCCGAGCGCGATAGCCCATGCGACGAGACGCGCGCCGACCCGGTTTCGGGCGAGGGAGAGGATGCTCCCCCCAATGAGAAGACTCCCGATGTAGCCGCTGGACGCAATGAGGAACGCGTTGCCGCCGGAAGTCATGCAACTCCCGCCGATGCGAGGATCGATGTCGATCCGAACGATGGAGCCGCCCGTTGCAACCGCCGCGAGCCCGTGGCTGAGTTCATGCAGGAGAACGACGAAAAGCTTGACCGGTGCGATGACGATCGAGTTCCACACCGTGAGGGAAAGGGCGATCAACACGATCGCCGACGCGACGGCGAAGAGGAACGACCGGCGATCCGAGGTGAGACGTGCCCATACCATTCGGAGTTTCCTTTACCATGTGACGCGGCGGACGGAATCACCGCCCGATGCAAAGATAACAGCGCCGTCGATATCCGTCCGATGCACCCGTGCACCGCAGGATACCATGCGCCGCAGAGCGGCCGCTTTCGGATGCCCGAAGCGGTTGTGCCTGCCGCAGGAGACGACGATCTCGCGCGGCGCGGCAGTGCGCAGCAGCACATTCCCGTTGCTGGAGGCGCTGCCATGATGGCCAGCCTTGAAGACATCGCATCGAAGCGCATCCCCGAAACGCTCCACGATCAGACGCTCTACCGTCGTATCCGCGTCGCCCGTGAAGAGGTACGCCGTGCTCCCGTATCGGAGGAGAAGGCAGAGAGAACCGTTGTTCGCGTCGGAACGCGCGCAGGCCGGTCGTTCCGACGAGAGAACGTATAACCGAATGGAGGGATCGACCGGGAGGGAAACGCCGGGATGCACACGGCGCACGGCGACCTTGCACGCATGCGACACGCTGTCGAGGGCACGGGCGGCGGGCGTCATGGGCCAACCGACGGGAAGCACGACGGAGTCGACCCCCATCGACGAAAGGAGAGAGCACGCCCCCCCGATGTGGTCATCGTCCGGGTGGGTGACGAAAAGCGCGTCGATACGATGGATCCCGGCTCCCCGGAGGACCGGCACGATGGTTCTACGCCCAGCATCGCTCTCCCGGAAGGAAGGACCGCTGTCGATCACCAGGCATTTGCCGGCCGGGGTGCGGACGACCACGGCATCGCCCTGGCCGACATCGAGGAAAAGGACGAGGAGTTCCGTCTCTTTACTCGGCGTACCGACGGCGGAAACAACGGTGAGTACCGCAGTGAGAACGAGAGCGCAGAACAGCAAGCGTGCGCGGAAAGGTCGCGGCCGGAAAAAGAGCATCCAGAGGAAGAACACGTACAGGCAAGGGACCCAGCCGGGCAGCGCCGGAATCCGGATGGACGCGAAAGAGAAACCTGCCAGCACGTCCGCACTGCCGGTGATCAGCCGCAGAGCCGCAGAGGATGCCGATGCATAGCACAGCGATGGGAACGGTCCCACCCCGGACAGGAGAAGAGCGACCATGCCGCATGCGACGACGACGAACGCAAGGGGGACCGCAACGAGGTTTGCCACGAGAGAGATGAGGCTGATTTCCCCGAACAACGAGGCCAGAAAAGGTGCCGTCCCGAGTTGCGCCGCGACTGTCAGGGCGGAAAGGGAAACTACGGATCCGCTGAAGAAGTTTCCTTCGAGGACAGCGGGCAGAAGGCGCCGGATACATGACGCAATGCGCGGCTGGAAGAGAACAATGCCCGTGACGGCGGAAAACGAGAGCTGGAAACCGGGGTCGAACAGGTAGGCAGGCGAAACGGCCAGAATGGCTATCCCCGCAGAGGCGAGTGTGTTCATCGTGTGCGCAGGGCGTTGGAAGCCGTACGCAGCGAGCACTGCGCTCGCCATGACGGCGGCGCGCATGACCGGCGGGGCCGCACCGGTGATGAACACGAAAGACCAGAGGGCAACCGATGCGATTGGCGCGCGGATTCCGAACGGCAGCCGCCCTAACGGTACCCAGATGACGGTGAGGATGATCCCGACGTGCAGGCCGGAAAGGGCGATGATGTGAACGATGCCGGCCCGCCGCAAGGAGAGGATGGTCTCCTCGTCGACGTACCCCCGTTCGCCGAGGAGAAAAGCTTTCATGAGCGGGACATCGGACGGGGGAAACAACCGTTCGATCGACAAGGCGATTACGGAGCGAAGGCGACGGAGCGATGAGGCCGGGAATGAGCCCCCGTGTCCCCGCCCGCAGAGGGTGACGTCACGGCCTTGGGCGGTGAACGTCGTCGAGACGCCGATCCTGTTCAACCATGAGCGGTGGTCGAACGCCCCCGGGTTCCGGGCGGGCCGACCCGATGCCAACGTCCCGCGCAACGTCAGCGTATCCCCGACATCGATCCCCGGGGATGTTCCGGTGTCGAGATCGTACACCGTTACGTAGGTTTTCCCTGCGACGCATGTATCCCCGAGAGGTTGGTACGACAAGCCCGACACGCGCATGATGAACGTCATCCTGCCGGGACGGGAAACGGGTTGCTGGTCGACGATGCCGTGGATCACGATGTGCATGCCGCTGTCCGACCATGAGAGGAGAGCGGTGTCGACATTCAACCATGCATCCCTTCCCGCGAGGAGACCTGTGGCCGTCGCGAGGGCAAGGAGAGAGGCGTCCCGCCAAGGCCGCCAGCGTGCCCTCTCGACGGAGAATACCACGAGGACGGACGCGATCCAGAGAACCAGGGCCGCCGCCCAGGTTATGTCGGCTGCACGAATGCACGGATGTTCCGCACAGGCGATCCCCACTGCGAACGCCGGGAGTGTTTTCACAGCCGGTCTGTTGAGAAGCCGGTAGAGATCCGTTCCCATACATTTTCCTCGCCACCCCGGTTCGATCCACCCGGGAGGTTTACACGTGTTGTGCGCCGAACGGGTTCCGGAAATTCACCGTTGCGAGGGCGGCGCGGGGAACTTTCCTTTGGTTCACGTCCTTTCGAGGATACCCATCACGACGGGCATGATGTCGGTGAGGGATGCGATCCGGCCCGCTGCCTCCGCATGACCCCGCCCGAACAGGAGGACAAAGGCGGGGTTCCTCGTGTGCGATTTCGTCGAGAGGTCCTCGATATTCCCATGGTCGCCGCAGACGATTCCAAATATCGACGAACGATGGAGGCGATCGAACACGCCGCCGAGGAATTCGTCGACGTCCTCGAGAAGGCGCACGGCGGCGTCCATGGCCCTGCGGTGCCCAGCCGTGTCCGTTTGGAAAAATTCGAAGAGCGTCAAACGGTGCGCGTTCGCAAGCGACGCGAGGACGTATCCCGCCTCGCGGGGCGAAACGACCGGTATATCGGGATGGCCGAGTTCTTTCCACCGCGTCCCCGTGATATCGGTGGAGACGGCCTGCCGTTGTCGGAGAAGGGAAGCGTCCCGAAACGGTATCCCCGAGGAACGGGCGGCGAACATGCCGGCGGCGAAGCGTCGTGCCCCGCTCTCGAGGTACTCGAAGAACCGCCGCGGGAAAGCATTCGCCAGGGTGATGCAGCGGCGGGGGATGCCGGCGCGGAGGGCCCGTGCGAAGAGATTGCACTCCGCGACGACGGGTTTCAGGTCCGACGGAAGGTAGGGACCGAAGTGTTTCCCGAGCAGCCGCGCGGTGTTGATCCCTGTGTACAGGGCGGATTGACCGGTGCCGCTCTGCGGAAGTCCGGGGACACCGAGGGCGGCATTGGCCGGTATGCAGGATGCGAAAGGACCCGACACGCGGCGTTTGCGCAGGGAAGGGAATTCGCCGCCGAGGATTTCCCGCAGGGACGCCAATCGCGCTCGGAAGAACGGGTTCCTCGCGGGGTCGGCCGGACCGATACCGGCGCCGTCGATGAGGATCAGGAGGACCCGCGTCGGTACCATGGCCGTGACGGAAGGAAGAGTGTCCGCAAGAGGGACTCTCGAATCGGTTGGGAGGAGCCCTGTCGTCGCATGGGAAGCGGGGAAACATTCATGAAGCGGAACGGGGCGCGAATGGCTCGCGGCGTAGCCCGAAGCGAAACGCCGAGAAGGGTTGAAACGACGTTCACCCTTCGGGTTCCGCGTATTCGTCCTTGCTGCGGAGGAGGATGGTTACGGGTCCGTCATTGACGAGTTCCACCTGCATCATCGCACGGAACACGCCCGAGGCAACCCGTTCCGGCCCGAGCGTCCGCTTGAGTTCGTCGACGTACGCATCGATGAGCGGTTCCGCCCGTTCCGGTTCTTCCGCGAGGATGTAACTCGGCCTGTTCCCCTTGCGCGTGTCGGCGTGGAGCGTGAACTGGGAGACGACGAGCACAGACCCGCCCACGTCCTGCACCGAGAGGTTCATCTTGTCTTCGGCGTCGTTGAAAATGCGGAGTGCCGCCGTTCTCGCCGCGAGCATGCGGGCGTTCTTCTCGGTGTCGCCCCGGCGCACACCGATGAGGACGAGAAGGCCTCGGCCGATGGAACTCACCGTGCGATCGCCCACCACGACGGAGGCGCGGCGTACCCGCTGGATGAGCGCTCTCATGCCGGTGACTTTCCCCTCATGCGAAGAGTTTGCCTTTCACTTTCTGCATTTCCTCGACGAGGTACCGCAGGGCGTTGTTTTTCTCGCTCGCCGCCATGGGGAAGTAATACCGCTCGGTTTCGTCGATATAGCGGAAGGGGTCCCTCTTGACACCGAATTCCATGCAACGGAAGTTGTCCAAGCGCTCCGCGAACTTCACAATGCGGCAGTCGATGCTGGCCCGGCGCAGGCGTTCGATATACTCGAGATCCTCCTGTTCGCCCGCTTCCCCCGTCAAGCGGATGTTCTTCGTGAGCACTTCGACGATGTAAGAGACGTAAGACCCGAAATTGTACTTGATCACGTCCGCCGTGATGACGGTGGAGTCTTCGAGCACGTCATGGAGAAGGGAGGCGGCGATCACTTCGGCGTTGAAGATGCGCAGCTCCCGGATCAGGATGCGCGCGACGCGCGTGATGTGCCAGAAGTACGGGGTGGTGTCCGCTCTCCGTTGGTGCTCGTGGACGCTGGCCGCCATGTCGTACGCCCCGAGAACCATCGTCAGGCCTGCCGGATCCGTTTCCGGCGCGAGGTCGGCGATCAATTCATCGCGCGTGTAGACGATCTGATTATAGAGCGGAAGGGAGGCATCCATGTCGCGGTCGGGAACGGGATGCTGCCCGGCGCGTCGGTGGGCGACCCCCGCGGGAGCCCCGCTGCGACGGGCTATTTGATTTTCGCGAAGACGTCGTTGAGCGTCATCTTCTCCCCTTCGATCCGTACACGCCTCCACACTTCGGGGAACGCCTCGGTCCCTTCCCAGGTCCCTTGGCCGCCGCTGTTCGTGTACTTGTAGAGCAAATCCCCTTCCTCGAGGTCCACGACGAGCGTCCAGACATTGTTGCCGAAGACCTCGTCGCCGAATTCGCCGTTATCCCACATGCGGACGGTGTTGGGTTCCATGTTGGCGAGTTCCTTCCTGTTGCCGGCGATGAAGACGGATGTGATGGCCTCGCGATCGACGAGCTTGCAGAGGAAGGTGACGCGCGTGGTCTTCTTGGGCTTTTCCCACACGGGGACGAGCGATTGCTCGGGGAGGAAGGGCGAGAGATCGGCACCCGAAACGCCCGCTTTTGCTGTTGCACCGGCCAGCAGGGCGAGGAACAACTTCTCGTAAGGTTTCGGCTCGACGTTGAACACGGAACTGGAGGTGAACGTCTGGAACCAGTGTTCGCTCATGGCCCCGAAGAGGTACGTCCACGGAGACGATGTGAACGAGGCGTACACGGTGGCCGTATCGGGGGCTGCGACCCCCCGGAGAGCTTCCCGGGCGCTGCGCAAGCGGAGCCACGCCTCGTTGCCCGCAGGGGAACCGATCCACGCGTCGAAATTCCCGTTGAGCCGCGAACCCGCACCGAGCCGGTCGACCAAAGGGAACGACTCGCCCCCGTGGGGCGGGATTCCGCGTTCGCGGTTGCCGGTCATGTATTCTGTCATCGTCACCGAGATGACGGCACGGGATTCGAAGAGGGCATTGAGCTTCCGGTAGATCCCGTTGATCAGCCCTTTCCCGTCCGTGTCGCGCTGGTAATGCATCCATGCGTCGTCGTTGTCGATGACGACGGTGACGAGCACGCTCTGGTCCTTGTCGTCCGGCGCGAATGCGAGGAGGTTGCGGATGAAATCGTCGGCGGCGTTCTCTGCGTAGTAGTTCCGGTACACCCAATTGACGCGCGTCGTGAGGAGGGCGTTCGAGAACACGCCGTAGACCTCACCGCCTTCGCTGCTGAGGCGGTACGGGAACACCGACGAACGGAGTGAGGCCTCGCTCTTCCTCAGGACGGCTTCGTCGGAAGTGAACCACGTGAAACCGTTTTTCACGAGGTGCGGCAGCACATCCGCCGACATGGCGCCGTAAGGCGGCACATAGCCCGTCGGGGTCACGTTGAAATACGTCCGGTAGGCTTTCATCGACATTTTCAACAGAGCGTCGACATCCTCAGGCTGCGAAAAAGTCGAGGGGAGAGTCACGTCGGGGTTCGCCGTCTTGGCCACGTCACTGTTCGCGATGAGAGGGAGGATGGCATCCGAGAAGGATGTCGCCGCCATCTCCATCTGACCGATCTTCGCGACAGGGTTGTACTTCACCTTCTCGAAGTTCGGGAGGATGCTGGCCATGACGAACCATGCCGATGCCACAATGCGTCGGCAGTCGTCTTCCGTGACCTCGTGCTTGAGGTAGTACTTCCCGTCGCTGCGATAGGAGACGAGGTCGCGGAGGTCGAGGGAACGGAGAATGCGCGTACCGGTTTGTATCAGAGGTACGCGGCGCTCGAAGAACTCGGTGTCGAAATGCGCGAAGATCGCGAAGAACTTCAGCGTGCGAAGCTCCTGGACGGTGTACTCCGGGTTCCCTTTCGCGTCTACCCATTTCTCGTACAACCGAACCAATTCAGGGAAACGGTGCATCCGCACCGGGCTGATCGTGAATGCGTTCCACGGGTTCTTGTACAGGTACGCCTTGTCGGTCTCGGTGAGTTTCTCCGCTGGCGTCAAGCAGATGTCGATCCAGGGGTCGGTTTTCCCGCGCATACGTGCGAGGAAACCGTTCGCATCCATCTCGGCGGGCTTCATGCGGCGCGACTTCTCCGTCTTGATGAAGGGCTCCATCCTCTTGACGTAGATCTCCTGGATTTGCCAGAGGAGGGTGGGGGAGAGAGCTACCGTCGCGTGTACGTGCGAGTAACGCTGGATGACGTCCCCCATCTCGAAGTAATCCCGGGTGGCGTGCATGCGGACGAAGGGTGCGTCGATGCGATCGGTTTGCGGGTTGTAGTACAACGGGATGTGGTGTTTGAAAACGAGGTTCAAGTACACCGTCCCGCCGCTCGACGTGTACGAGTCGTTGATGGGTTTGCGTGCGGGGTACCCTTCGACGACGAGTCTCCTCTCGGCGGACAGCGTGAGCATCGAGTTGATGCGCGACCCGTCAATGGCCTCGAAGGAAAGCGGATTGTTCGGGTCGCGTTGTATCCGCCGGCCGTCGACGAGGAACGCGTACTGGTACGTTCCGGGGAGAAGCGGAATGGTCGTGCTCCACGATCCTGCGCCCGCTTTCACCATGGGGTTCGCGATGGCCGACCAGCTGTTGAAATCGCCGACCAGAGCGACGGATGTTGCCGACGGGTCCTCATAGACGAACCGTATCCCGTCCGGGACCACGGAGGGTTGAGCGAACGCGAGGATGGGAACGGCCAGGAGGAAAACAGTCGGCAAAGGCAGGCGTGTCTTCATGACAATCCGCGTTTTCTGTGGTGGGAGGGAACGGCTGAAGCGCTGACTCTGCGCCATTGAAGAATGAAACTACGCCGGAGAGGTCTGAAATGCAACCGGCTGCCGGTCGAAACGCTTCTTGTCTCATCGTGTGAGAATCATCGCCTGCCCAAGTTCTGAAAAGTGGCGATCGAGATCCACGCCGGGGGCGAGAAGCGAACGGACTCCTTCTTCCCCCATTGTCGGGGGAGAGCGGCTCTCGATTCGGGTTCGACCGTCCTCCGTCATTATTTTGCAGGTGTGGAAAATCGGATATTCTCGAGCGGCGAATCGGTGAACGGTGGACCCCGTCGCGGAGGGTGAGTCTTCCGAACGGCGGCCCCGGCGGGAAAAGAACAGCGGTGAACGAAGGCGGGTCGTGGGTATGAACCTCTTCCGATGTTTCGTGCAAAGCCTTCACGGCATGGGGATCTCCCCCGGCGAGGAATCCTTCCTCGTCGCGTGCAGCGGCGGGTTGGACAGTACCGTCCTCGCGCATCTCTGCGCCCGGTACCGCATGGAAACGGGCGTTCCCTTCGCCGTGGGGCATGTCCATCACGGGTTGCGGCCTGAGGCGGACGGCGATGAGGAATTCGTCCGGGCGCTCGCGGGGAACCTCGATGCCCCTTTCCTGCGAAGGCGTGTGGATGTCCGCAGTTTTCAAAAAGGCAACGTGCAGGACCATGCCAGGACGCTCCGTTACGCGGCACTCGAGGAAATGCGAGTCGAGGCGGGGATGGGCAGGATTCTGACGGCTCATCACCGGGATGACCAGGCGGAAACCGTCCTCGCCCATTTCCTGCGGGGGGCGGGCGTCGAGGGGTTGCAGGGAATACGCCCCACATGGGGGCTCGTCCTCCGTCCCCTCCTCCAGCTTCCGAAAAGCGAACTTCTCCGCTACGCCCGAACGCATGGGATCGAGTGGCGCGAAGACACTTCGAATGCATCGGATCGGTACATCCGCAATGCCATCCGCCGGCATGTTCTTCCCATCGCTGCGGACACCGTCAACCCTTCCGTCGTGCGCGTACTCGCCCGCAGCGCATCCCTCTTCCGTTCTCTGGCCGAGTATCTCGAAAGTGCCTGCGAGACGTGGGAGCGTGGATGCATCTTCGCGGCGGAGGACGGTGTTTTTCTTGCTGTTCCCGCGCTGAACCGGTATCTTGAATTTCAACGTTTCCTGCTCGTCCGAAGGGCGCTCCGATCGGCGGGTGCCGGGGAAGCGGGATTCAAAATCGTCGAAGCGGTGGTACGTCTCCTGGAAAAGCAAACCGGTGCGTTCGTCGAGGTGGGACGAGATCTCATCGCGTGGCGTGAGGCCGATGCCATCGCCATCACGCCGGCGGTGGGGGATGGATTTTCCCCAATTCCCGTCGAACTCGGCCGGGAGATCGCGCTGCCGCGAGGCGTGTTCCGCAGCGAGGAAATTCAACGGGAAGATGTCCGCTTCGTGCCGAACCCTGCCGTGGAATGCATCGACATAGACGCCGCAGGTCGAACGTGGGTGTTGCGTCCGTGGAGGGAAGGCGACCGCTTCCGTCCGCTCGGCGGCAGGGGGTCGAAGAAAGTCGGCGATTACCTCCGCGACGAGGGGGTCCCGCGCCGCTTGCGCCGAACGATCCCTATCCTCGAAGGGGAGCACGGAATCGTGTGGGTTTGCGGGTACCGTCTCGACGAACGCGCACGCATTACGAGCGCGACGAGAAATGCCGCGCGGGTGGAGTTCATCAGCGGGGGACGGGAGGCGTGAGTCGGTGCCCCGGAACGCGTGAAGCCGTCGTCATCAACGGCATGCGCTTCGTCCCCTATCTCGACGGTGCGACCATACAGAACCGCATCGCGGAACTCGCCGCGGAATTGAATCGGGAATTCGCCGGGAAAAAACCGGTGTTCGTCTGCGTCCTGAACGGGGCGTTCATGTTCTTCGCCGATTTGATCCGGCGCATGACCATGGAATGCGAAGTGGATTTCGTCCAACTCTCGAGCTACGGGGACGACGAAGTGAGCTCGGGGAACGTTCGGATACGGAAAACCCTTTCCGGCGATATCCGTGGGCGTCACGTGGTGCTCGTTGAAGACATCGTCGACTCCGGGATCACGCTCTCGTCCTTGAAGGAATACCTGACCGCCCTCCAACCGGCTTCGCTCACGGTGGTCACACTCTTCCACAAGCCGGCCCGGACGGTGGTCGCGCACGACTTGCCGTACGTGGGGTTCGTCATCCCCCCACGCTTCGTGATCGGCTACGGCCTCGATTTCGCCCAGAGAGGACGTAACCTGCCCGATCTCTACATCAAGGAGCAGGACGGCGACATGGGCGGGGAGAACGATCCATGACACGATACGAACCATCCGGTGGAAGTGACCCTATGACAGGCGGCGAAGGGGACGGTCGGAACCGCAAGCCGCTCCTTCCCCCCCGAACGCCGCGGAAGAAGGGCACGGACGAGCCGGACTGGCCCCGGTTCTCGAAAAATCTCCTCCTGTGGCTGGGCGTGCTCATCCTGTCGGTCATCCTGTACGGGACATTCTTCCGGCCGGGCCCAGATGAACCGGAGATCGCCTATTCGGAATACGAAAAGCTTTTGAACGGCGCGTATCGCACGAGCGAAGGCGATACCGTCTCGATCGTCGGCGCGACGGTGTACAAATCGAACGGGAACGACTACCTTTTCAAAGGGAAACTCAACGTTCGCGCGCCGCTGAAAACCGTCGACGACAAGACGGTGACGAGCGCGCGCTTCAAGGTCGTCCTCGGCGACGTGGACGGGGAGATGCGGCGGGCCTGGTTGAACCGGGGCATCACCATCACGTTCAGAGAAGAAGGGAAGGGCTGGTCCCAGTACATTCTGCCCTTCCTGCCGTGGCTCGTGTTCCTCGTGATCATGTTCTTCTTCTTGCGGCGCATACAGGCGGGCGCCGCGGGGAACGCGAAGGGGCTGTTTTCGTTCGGAAAGAGCAGGGCGCGCATGGTCAGCGACACGGCGGGTCGGGTGACGTTCTCCGACGTCGCGGGGGCGGACGAAGCGAAGATGGAACTGCAGGAGATCATCGAATTCCTGCGCGAACCGATGAAGTTCCAGCGTCTCGGCGGGAAAATCCCCCGCGGCGTGCTCTTGCTCGGCCCCCCGGGGACGGGAAAGACGCTCCTCGCTCGGGCCGTTGCGGGAGAAGCGGGGGTGCCGTTCTATTCCATCTCCGGCGCGGAGTTCGTCGAGATGTTCGTCGGCGTCGGAGCGAGCCGGGTCCGCGACCTCTTCGATACGGCGAAGAGGACCGCCCCCTGCATCGTGTTCATCGACGAGATCGACGCGGTGGGGCGCCAGCGCGGCGCGGGACTCGGCGGGGGGCATGACGAGCGCGAGCAGACGTTGAACCAGCTCCTCGTGGAAATGGACGGCTTCGAGCAGAACAGCACCGTCATCATCATCGCTGCGACGAACCGCCCCGACGTCCTCGACCCGGCCCTGCTGCGCCCCGGAAGGTTCGACCGGCAGGTCGTCGTCGACCGGCCCGACGTGAAAGGGCGCGAGGGGATCTTGCGGGTGCACACCCGGAACATTCCCCTCGATCCCGACGTGAGCCTCGAAATTCTCGCGAAGGGGACGCCGGGTCTCGCGGGCGCGGAACTGGCCAACCTCGTCAACGAAGCGGCTCTCCTCGCGGCGCGGCGGAACAAGAAAACGGTCGCGATGACCGATTTCGAGGAAGCGAAGGACAAGGTGATGATGGGAATGGAACGCAAGAGCCTCATCATCTCCGAAGAGGAGAAACGCCTGACCGCGTATCACGAGGCGGGGCATGTCTTGGTGGCGAAAATGACCCCGGAGGCCGATCCCGTCCACAAGGTGACGATCATACCGCGGGGGCGAGCGCTTGGGATCACCACGTACCTTCCCATCGACGAAAAGCACACGTACTCCAAGGAGTACCTCGAGGCGATGATCACGTACGCCATGGGCGGGCGTGCGGCGGAAATGCTCGTGTTCGGACGCCTGACGACCGGTGCGGGAAACGACATCGAGCGGGCTACCTCGATCGCGCGGAAGATGGTCTGCGAATGGGGCATGAGCGAACTGGGTCCCCTGAGCTTCGGCGCGAAGGAGGAGGAAATCTTCCTCGGGCGGGAAATCGTCCAGCACCGCGATTACAGCGAACAGACCGCCATCGCGATCGACCACGCCGTCCGCTCGATCGTCACGGGCTGCATGCGGAGAGCGACGAGCATCCTCTCCGAACACAAGGAGGTACTCGACCGGCTCGCGCAGGCTCTGCTCGAGAGGGAAATCCTCGACAGCGAGGAGATCGAACGAATCGTGCGCGGCGAGGAACTCCCCCCGCCCGCGCGCGCCGTTTCTGACGGCCGCATCCCCGCCAGCGAGACGACCGATCGATTCCGGGCGGATCTCGAACGGGCCGAGAAAATCCGTCGAGCCGTCGAGGAGATCAAGCGGCAGGAAGAGAAACGACACGGCATAGGGGAAACGCCGCCGGACACGTACACGGGGGACGGCGGACAGGAACAATCGGGATGAATCGGATGGAAAGCGTTTCTGCCTCGCCGGAACTGGACACGGTCCGGTTCAAGGGTGAGCTCGTTCGCAAGGCCATCCACCTCTGTTCGCTCTCGATTCCCGTCATCTACTTTTACGTTTCCCGTTCCACTGCGATCATGGTGCTCGTACCCCTGACGGCGGCGTTCCTCGCGGGGGATCTCCTGAGACTGTTCCACAAACCTTCCTACGTGCTCTACCGGAACATATTCGGACCGATTCTCCGCCCGCACGAGAGCGTGAACGAGAGGCGGGCGCTCAACGGCGCCACGTGGATCCTCATGTCCGCCTTGTTCTGCGTGATCGTCTTCCCCAAGCTGATCACGGTCACGGCCTTCGCCGTTCTCATCATCTCGGACTCGACCGCCGCCCTCGTCGGGAAACGGTTCGGGACACGCGTCATCAGGGGGAAAACTTTCGAGGGGTCCCTGGCGTTCGTCATTTCGGCGTGCCTTGTCGTCCTCTTCACACCCAAGATCGTTTACCATCCGGCCGAATACGTCATCGGGATGATTGCGGCGGCGATGGGCGCTCTCGCGGAAATTTTCTCGTTCGACATCGTAGACGATAATTTCGCCATCCCCGTCGGGATCGGTTTCACCCTCTGGGCCCTGTATGCCGTGTTTTTCCCCGGGTTGAACGTGTATTTTCTCGACCGATGAACAGGCAAACCCTTCGGAACCTCGCGCGCCACTGCGCAGGGGGGAAACACCGGTGAAGACTTTCCCTGCCTGGACGGAAGCGTGGAGCATCGTCGTCACGGGTCGTCTCGCCGTCTGCTCCCGCTTGTCCCTGGAGACGTGGGCCGGTCCAGCGGTCAAACTCGCACTCGCAGCCCTCGTTCTCTGGGTGGTCACCCAATCCCTCGGCACTGGCGTGTCGGCAGGTTTGGCGGGGGCGACGCGTCCGGCGGCGCTGTGTGTGGCTGTCGCACTGCTTCTCCCGAATCTCGCCGTGCAATTCCTGAAATGGCGCACGTTGGTCCGACGCGTCCTGCCGGATGTACGGGACGTCGAAGCGGCCGTGTCCCTGCTCGGCGGGTTCGCCCTCGGTCTCGTTACCCCTGCCCGGGCGGGGGAATTCGGCGGGCGTGCATGGGCTCTCCCCAGGGCGGATGCCGCGGCGACGGCGGCGGTCACCGTCGTCGACAAAGCATCGACCTTCATCGTCACGTGTGGCGCCGGCGTCGCAGGGGCGATGATCCTTTGGGCAGGGGGAGCGAGCTCGCCGGTGCGCACGGTGCTCATAGGGGGCGGGTGCGCCGCGGTTTTCATCACCGTTCTCCTCCTCGCGATGCGCGTGCGCGTCTTCCGCAATCTCAGGGGAACGATCCCCGGCAAAGGGAAGCTCGCACGCGCCGTGCACGGGGCACTCGAAGCCGCGGCAGCGGTCGGGAGGGGGGATCTCGTTTCGGCCTTCTGCTGGTCCGCCGTCTTCTACGCCGTGTTCACCACGCAATTCCTCCTGTTCCTCTCCGCACTCGGTACGGATGTCTCTTGGCCGATCGCATGCGGTGTCGCCGCGGTCCTCCTCGCCAAGACGGTCATTCCGCCCGTGACATTCGGTGAACTCGGCATCCGGGAAGGGACCTCGATCCTGATCCTCGCCCCTCTCGGCGTCGCCGCACCGGCGGCATTCGGCGCATCGCTGCTCCTCTTCGGCGTGAACGTTCTCCTCCCTTCCGCGGCGGGTGCCGTGTGGCTCGCCTCCACGTCGCGGGTGCGGCATTCGCACACGTGATGATCGCCGCATTCTTCGCGGTCGCGTTTCTTCTCCTCTCCGTCTACGCGGCGTTTCTCCTCCGCGTGCGGGAAGGCCTGCGAACGTACGACGAGGTCCGAAACGGTCCCCTTCGGGCAGAGCGGGTAGAACCGTTTCTTTCCGTCACGGTCGTCGTTCCCATGCGCAACGAGGCCGCAAATGCCGCTTCGTGCGTCCGGTCGCTGGGCAGTCAGGATTACCCATCGTCGCTCCTGGAATGCATCATCGCCGACGACGGGTCGGAGGATGGGACAGCGGACATCGTATCCGCCGCAATTTCCGGCGACCCGCGATTCCGTCTCTTATCCCTTCGGGACGGGGCTGCCGGGAAGAAAGCGGCGATCGAAACCGCCGTGGCCGCTTCACGCGGCGATCTCATTCTGACGACGGATGCCGATTGCACGCATGACCCCGGTTGGGTCGCGGCGATGGCAGCGGAGGCGGGCAGGGGATTCGACGTCGTCGCGGGACCCGTCTTGTACGACCCGTCCACGACCGTCTTCGAACGCATGCAGGCGCTCGAGTTTCTCGGTCTCGTGGGGGTAGGGGCGGGGTT